>CAKPER010000001.1 GCA_934149245.1 uncultured Bacilli bacterium
ATCTTGAGCTTCATTTTTTTGCATATTAATTCCTTCTTTCTTTTTATTATAATAAAATTACAAGCTTAGTAATTTTATTTTCTTATTTTGATGTGTTTTTTTATAATATCTGTATCTATTTTAGACATAGTTGATTCTAAGATTATTGGTAGATTTAAGTTATATATTTTGTTTAAAAGAATAAGCTGAGCTAATTTTATTTGTTCGTTTTTCATTGCTAAAAAGCAATGAAAATGTTCTAGAGATATTTGCTTTAAAACTTGACCTTCCCCTTTTCCTAACCCTATTCTAAGTGGATAACTAGTATTTTCAAATGCTAAATCAATTTTTTGAGGGGCTATAAGATCGTTATCATTTAATATTTCCATATTATTATCCAAAATAATTGTTCCTGTTTTTTTATAGGAATTATGAGTGTAAGAGTTTATTTGGGCAACACTGATGTAGTATTTTCCATTACGGCTTCCTGCGTTGTCACGGTTTCCATAAAAAGCAGATGTGATTGCTCCAGTTTTAATGATATTATTTAAAGTTTCAATTGATTTTGTTGTGTGTGAGAAGTATGTGTTTGGTATTTCATAATCGTGATTATTTAACTGGTTTAGATAATCATTTATTGCCTCTTTATCAACTATTATATTTTTACTATCTAATATATTATTAACTTCAACTTTAGGAATATAGATATTTATTTCTTTTTTTGTTAATTTTTGGGGTGATAATATATATTTTTTTGCTTCTTTGAATAATCTTTCATCATTATCAGTATAATAAAAATCATAGCTTCCATCTATTTTATTTCCAATAAACCAATCTTCACCAATATATCCAGATTTATAATTAGGATTTAATTTATGATATTTAAGACAATTTTGGAGACAGTACTCATAATATATGCCGTTAATTTTTACTTTTAGATTTTCTTTGCTTAATTCATCAAAACTGTAAACTTTTTGCCTTTCATATATGTAACTTGGTTCTACGTCGTCTGTACTTAAGCTTTTATTATAATCTCCATATAATATTAATTGATTTTCACTAGAATCTTTTAGATAGAGTTCTGTTTTGCTGTTTGGTTTAAATAATTGACCATTTAGCTCATTTAAGGATTTTAAATTATCTATATATTTGTTTTTTACATCAATTTTATTTCTACCTATTAATACTAATTTGATACCTTTGCTTTTTTCAATTTTTGTTTTTTGAACTATGTCTTTGGCAGCTTTTAGGTATATTTCGTATATCTTTTTTTCATAATTTTCTATATTTTGTATTTCATCAGTAACCTCGATGTTATCAAAACATAGGACATCACCACATCTCCATACCCAGCTATATGTTACTATGTTTTTATTATTTGTTATTTTAAAGAAACGACCATTTGGATTAATAGCTCCATGTTCTAGACAAGTTTTTGCTTTTCCATTTGGCGTTAGGCAACTTGATGCTTTACAATTATTTGGTAGTAAATAATTGTTAATTCCATTAGAAATTATGCTTTTATCATGCAAATTAAGTAGTCTGTATTCTAGATTATTATATGTACCATTGCAATCCGGAATGGTGGATGTAAGTCTTTTTCTGTAAATTTCATATAGTTTGATACCATTTAATTTTTCTAAAAATGGTTCTCCTTTAACGACATGATTTAACAATTCTAAGTTTTCCGTAAGTTCAATATTATATGGAACTAACAAATTTTTGACAGATTGTAATATTTTATTTATGTTATTGATGGTTATTTTTTTATTGTTTTTACTTTCAATTAATTTTTCAAGAGCAGATAAATATTCTATAGAAGAATAATTTTTGGATATTTCTGCTGTTGAATCAGTGTGTTTGATAAATATTTTCATTTTATCAACAAAGTCTTGCGGTTTGTTTTTTACCATATCAATTATCAAAATCCAAGTTTGAGGATTAAATTCAATAAGTTTTTTTGTTATATCATATCCAAAAATATTTAGTGATAAAATTATATATTTATCATAATTTATTTTTGGTATTTCTAATAAGTTTTTTCGATTTGAATAACTTTTTTTCAATAATTTTTCTTTTAGTATACGATATTGTTTTACATTATAATTTTTAATGTAATTAATATCTATATCAGTATCAACTAAAATATCATTAGATTTATAATTATGTATTAAATTTTTTCTATTATTTATTTGAATATTTATTTGAAAAATTTTAAAAAGGTCTCCTCTTTGAATTATTCTTCTAAAAATTATCTCTAGCAGTTCTAAATCTTTTTGAGTAATTTTATCTTCATATTTTTTTAAAAATTCTTTAAGAAAAGCTTTAAAACATTCCAAAAATAAATAGTTTTTTTTGTTATCATTATAATTTTCTATTGATAAAATTTTTAATGCGTCATAGAATTTATAATCATATATAGAATATATATTCCTAATATTTGTTTTCTTAACTTTTTTTTGCCTATAAATCAAATTCCATAATTTATTAGCAAAATTTTCTTCAATGGATATTTTAGAAATAAATGGAGAGGTAATTGAAGGAGATAATAATTTTTCTAAAAAATTTTTGTTTTTAAAAATTTTTATCCATTCAATTTCTGTTAGGATGTTAGTTAACTCTTTTTCCTTATAATCATAATTTTGTAAATATTTTAAAAGTTTAAACGCTTCTTTATAGTTTTTATTTTTTAATTCAATTTGAAAGAAATAAAATATAGTATCAATATCTACACGTTGAATATTACTGTAATCGTATTTGTAAAATTTTGTAAAGTCATTGTTTAAAAATTTAATATCATTACCAAAATATTTATAGAAAGTTATTATATTATCATTGGCTATTTTTCCTCTTTTTGCTGTATAATTTTTTGCTTTATAAGCTTCTGGAATATTAAATGTATTTATTTCCCAAATGTCTAAATCTTTGCAATCATAAGATGATTGACAATATAGAGATTTTCTTATTTCTTTCCTTAATTTTTTATAGTTTTTTCTAATAATTTTTTCACTAATTTCTCTATCTGATATATCCATACATAAATCAACTAAATCAATTGGTTTTATTTTTTCCTTGTAAATATTAAAGATGTCATAAAAATATTTAATTATTATTTCTGGATCTTGTTTGGTACTATTATTTACTTTGGTTTGAATTTTTTCTGATACATATGGAAATATCCTGTTATTTTGAATGTTAATAAAATAAAATAAATCTGTCAATATAAATAATATCTCATTTGATGATAAATTTGGTTTTTCTTTTATAATATTTTTTAATTTTTCTACATATAATTTATTTGGATCAGAGGTGCTTTCAAATATTATAGTAGCGTATGAAGTTGTTGCCCATTCATTTGGATCAAAAAATTCTTCATCTAAATCTTTCATGTTTTACCTCCTATTTTTTTCTTTTCTTAACATTATTTTTGGAAATGATTGATGTTTCTAAAAGGTTCCATATTTCATCAATTTCAAAATTGTCTTTATTATTTAATTCAAATATTTCTTTCAGATAATCATTTAACTTTTCTTTCTTTTTATTAGTTATCAATCTGTTATTTTCTTTAATTATTTCTTTTAGTTTAGGCAAACTGATGGTAGTATAATCAAGTTGTTCAACTTCACCTAGTAGGTTAATAATTATTTTGTTTTGTTCATTAATTTCTGATATTGCTGATAATAATTCTTTTTCTGTGCTTTCTAATATTGTTAAAAGTTGGATTTTGTTTTGATTTTTTAAAGATGATATTTCATTAATAAAGTTTTCTTTAGTAGAAATAGTTAATTCTTCTTTTATTTTGTTTTCTAAATTTTCTAATTTATTTTTATACTCTTTAATAAGTTTATTTACCAATTTAATTTCTTTATCAAAGTTACAGATTTTTAATTTATATTTGATATTCTCTAATTGAGTTACATCTATTGAATCATTTAATTTTTCAATTTCTTTTTGAAGAAGAACTTTCAATTCCTTATATTTTTCAAAAATAACATTAAATTCACTTTCCTGTTCTATATTAGAATATTCTTTTTGCGATATTAGTTTTTCTTCTAATTCATTTTTTGAATTATCTATTAGTTTTTGATTCTTTTCTATAATTTCATGTATTAAATCTATTTCATCAGCAAAATTATAATCTCTTATTTCATCCTTTATAGTATTTAAAGCAGTTATATTTAAGGGATTAATTAGTTTGTTTATTTCTTTTTCAATAATTTTTTTGAATAGTTTTTCATATTTTTTCCAAATATTGTCAAAATTACTTTCTTTTTTTGTAAAAGATGCTTTTTTTTCTAAAATTGTATTTAATTCGGTTTTTAAGGAAAGTATTTTATTTTTATTAGTTATGATATATTTAAAATCAATATTTTCGATCATTTTTTCTAATTCTATCATTGTTTCTTCTTCTTTGGATATTATTTCATTGATTGTAAATGTTTTGTCACTTGTTATAGTTTCTAAATTTTGAGACTCCTTCTCTACTTCGATTGTTGCTGATAATATATCGTTTCTTGTTTCATTCTCTAATTTTTCTTGTTTTTCTTCAATATCATTTTGTTTGTTGCCATTATCGTTATCAAAGACCTCGACTTTTTGCTCATCAATTTGATTAGAATTTAGTCTTGCTTTTAAGGATTCTTCTTCTTGAGCTAATCTTTTAAACCAGCTATCATTTTTGCTATTTTGTGCCTCTTTTTTATATAAATTAAGGGCAGATAATAATTTGTTTCCTTTTTTGTCTTTACATTCTAGATTAAAATCTTCACCTAAAGCATCAATTAGTGGTAATACTTCTCCTGTATATACTTCACTTGCAATGGCAGTATGAATAATACTATCACCATCATTATCTTTAGTATTTACATCTAAATTGTGTTCTTTAGCAATTTCTATTAATTTTAGAAGAAAATTTGTAGAATATGAGTGTTCTTTATTATTTTTATCAGTATATCCATATAATGCTAACTGAATGAAACTGTATCCAGTATACTTGGATTTGTAATTAACATCGTATTCATTATCTAGAAGAACACTTATAAATTGAAAAACTTTTTGTTCATCAAATTTATTTTGAACAGCTGCATGTAATAAATTTCCATAATTGTTTTTATCTTTTTTATCTATTGGATTAATAGCATTTAAATTAAAGGCTTTTGATATATTTTTAAAAGTAAATTCTTCTATTGGAGATTGAAAAAAAGTTTGAACTTCTTTATTTAACATTTTATTGTTTGTATTTTCTGTTTCCATTTTATCACTCTTTCTTGACAGTCTTGCTAGTTACTATATCATAGGCGATAATTAAAAGCAAGTATTTGTTACTGTTTTCTAAATCAGTTTGAAAATGTTGGAATTAAATTGAAGATAAATAAATTTAGGTTATTTTTTTCTAACTTTTATTTTTTCTAAATTATTTGTATACATTAAATATTCTATATAAGATTGTTTTATGTCTTCATAAAATTTATTTGTTTTATTAGCATATTTGTTTTCTAATATTTTAATGACACTATTTATATCTAAATTTTCTCTTAATTTATATTTTTCGTTAATGATAGTTAAGTATATGTTGTTAAGGTTAATGTAGGTGCTTGCGTCTTTGGTGTTTATAATTTTTTCTAGTTTTGTTCCATTATGCTCTATTAGACTTGTTTTTATTATTGGAGCCATTATTGTGTAAATTTTTTTGATTGTGTTACCACTTAATTTATCAAAATGTATGTATCCTAGATATGGTGTATTAGTTTCTTTTATAAATGGATTTTTTTTGTGTGTTAGTCTTAAATAAATATTTAGGATATCTTTTGCTATATAGTCATTTATTATTTCGTTTATTATATCTTTAGATATAGAGATAACATTAGATGTTGAAGAAATAGTTTTATAAGATTTTATAGAGTTTAGATCTGTATATTCATATGCAATATGTTCTTTTACTAAGTAATGGTTTATCTCATGAATTAAAGTTTGAAGATTCATGCCATCATCTTCTAGTTTTATGCATATATAATCAAATATTTTAGGAGTTCTAACATTTAGACATTTTAGTTCTGTAGAAAAGCCATCAGTTGTAGTGCTTATATTTTTAATTTGTTTAGTTATTCTCTCAGTGTTTTTAGGTGTAATATATGCTGGTAATTGTTTATTTTGACCTAGGATTATACCTAAATTATCAGAATCTTCTTTATTATTTTTTATCCACAAGTAGAATGAATAATTTAGGATGTTAGTTTTAAATTTATTAAATTCTATTAATGATATTTTTGATTTTAAATCTTTTAAATTTAGTAAATCTTTTTCTGTTAAAGAATATTTTTCTATAAGACTTTGGGATAATATTTCAACATTTTTTCTATATTTTAAAAGTTTGGTATTTAATTTGCTATCAGGAATATTGTTACTAGCAAAAAATACTACTAAATTATCTAGAGAATTATTTATTTGAGTACTATATTTCTGACCATAATAAATACTAAAGGATTTTTTTAGAGCGTTTAGAGTTTTATTAAATTCTTGATAAAAATAAGCTAAATAATTGGATAGAATATCTTTATCGTTTAAAATGATTTTGCTTTTTTGGTTAAAAATATTTATGTTAGGATTGGTATGCTTTATTTCACTTTTTAAAATACGATTAGAATTGTTTCTTAAAAAATGTTCTAAAACATCTTCATTGATATAATAATAATCGTTGTCACTTGCTACTAAGTTATTAAATGGGCGTTCTTTGATTGTTTCTCTTTCTTTTTCGATTATTAAATATAAATAGTCGTTAGCAGAATAATTAGTCATAGATTCTCTTATGTTATTTGATGGTGTTAAGACATTATAATTGCTTTTAATGAGAGATTTTAATATTTGGTAGGTATTTTCTTCGAGGTTAATATTAACTTTGGAATTATTAAACTCGGGTATGATTAATTCTGTTTCATTTTGTGGTTGATATTTATCTGCTATGGTAAAAATTATGCTATTTATTAATTTCAAAGATAGTTCTTGGTATTTTTCTTTAGATATTTTTTTTACTTTTATCATTTTTTTATCCTTACAAACTTATTACTCTGTTTATTTCTATCGGTTTTCTTTTTAGCATAGATTCTGTTTTAAACCAAGCCCTTTTACTTCGAGTGTTGTATTGGATTAATAATTTACTATCTTTTCTTTTTGTTAGCTTATAGATGATATTCTTATCTGTTATTATTTTTTCAATCATAATGATTTCCCCCTCATTTATGGTGTATATTATACTATAAATGTATCTAATTATCAAGTAGATAACACAAGAAAAATAATAAAATATCAACTTCAAATTGGAAATTGATATTTTCTATATTAAATCCAAGACTATAAAAGTCTGGATAGATTTCCCTATGGTGCTGAAAACAGGACTTGAACCTGCGACCTATTCATTACGAGTGAATTGCTCTACCAACTGAGCTATTTCAGCGTGAATTATATGTAAGAGGAAGATATTTTATTTTTTAATATCTTCTAATCTTACACTAACTAATTTACTTACACCAGATTCTTGCATAGTAATACCATATAATACGTCAGCAAATTCCATGGTTTTCTTTTTATGAGTAATTAAGATAAACTGTGTTTTATCACGATATTTGTATAAGTATCTACCAAATGATTCAACATTAGCATCATCTAGAGCAGCTTCTACTTCATCTAGAAGACAGAAAGGAACGGGCCTTACATTTAAAATAGCAAAAAGTAAGGAAATTGCTGTAAATGTTTTTTCACCACCAGATAATAAAGTGATGCTTTTTAGCTTTTTTCCTGATGGAACGGCTTGAATTTCTATTCCTGTTTCTAGAATATTATCAGGATTAGTTAAAATCAACTCAGCTTCCCCACCCTGAAACATACTAACAAATACTTTTTTAAATTCAGATCTTATTTCTTCAAATGTTTTTAAGAATTTTTCTTGCATTACTTCATCCATTTCATTGATTATTTCTAGTAAGGTATTTTCAGCGTTATGTAAGTCTTCTTTTTGTTTAGTTAAGAACTCATATCTAGTATTTATTCTATCAAACTCATCAATAGCACCTAAATTAACATAAGGAATGCTTTTTAACTCCAACTTAAGACTGTTTACTTTATCTCTGGCTAGTGATTCTTCTAATTCTAATTTATAATTATTAATAGCACTTTCGTAGGTTATATTATATTCCTCTGTTAGAGTAAGAAGTAAATTATCTAGTTTTAGAGAAATTGTATTTAAAGATAATTCTAATTTATTTAACTCCTTCTCCTTAGCAGAAATATAGGTATTGCTTTTGTTTCTGGTTTGTTCTATTTCTAGAATATCAGCATTAATTATTTCTTTTTTCTTTGTTAAACTAGTAATTTCGGCGTTGACATTATCTTTACTACCTATAGAAGAATAATACATAGTTAAAAGATTATCTAATTCCTTATCAGTATTATTATTAGAAATAGATTCTAAATCTATTAATTCTCTTGCTAATGATTCTTTTTGTTCTTTTTGTTCGCTACGAGATAGTTCTAGTTTTTGCTGCTTATCCATTAAATCAGTTAAAGATGTTTTAATAGTATAGTTTTTTTCTTCTAGACTAAGAATATTTTGCTCTAATAATTTAGATTCCGTATTAAACTTATTTAAGTTTTCTGTTAGGGTGTTTAGTTCTCTTTTATAACTATCTAATTTATATTTTTCTTTTATGATATTATTAATTTTATTGAGAGAGCCACCAGTAATAGAACCTCCTATATTTACTACTTGACCATCTAATGTTACTACTCTATATTTATGATTAATGATATTACTTATGATATTAGCGTTATCTATATTATCAGCTATTATAATATTACCTAGACTGTTTTTGATAATATTTTGATATTCAGAGGAGTATGTTACTAAGTTAGATGCTATATTTATATAACCTTTAATGTTTGTAAGTCTATTTTGAGTTATTTCATCTATATATCTTGCTTTGATTGTGTCTAGAGGATAGAAAGTAGCTCGACCAAGATTATTTTCTTTTAAATAGTTTACACACTCTTTGGCATTTTCTTTAGTATCTATTACAAGATAGTTAGTAGATGGGCCTAGAGCAATATTTATGGCAGTTTTATATTCATCTGCTATAGAAATTAAATTACCTATTACATTATGTACTCCTGATATTCTAGGATTATTTAAGATGTTTTTTATAGAAGATGGTAGTAGATTATTGTTATTTATATTTTCTTCTAAATAAGATATTTTATAGTTTAGATTAGTGATATCTCTATTACTATCATTTATTTTAGTAGTTATTTTATTCTTTTTTTGTTTTGTATTATCAAGTTCTGTATAAATTTTTGCTTGTTCTTTTAATAATTCATTATGGGAATTATTGCTTTCTTCTAATAATAAAGATAGTTTATTTATTTCGTTATCATACTTTAAAATATTTTCTTTTAGGGAGACAATATTATTTGATATTTCATCTGATTCTTTAGTGTATTTTTGTCTTTCTTTTAAAACTTTTATATTGGCATCTATTTTTTCAATATTCTTAGTTAGTTCAATTAATAATTTTTGTTTTTCAGAAATACTATCTTCTATTTCTTTTATTTTATCTTTTTTAGTTAAGATATCTATATCATATGATGATGTGTTAGATGATAGTGATACTAATTCATCATTTAGAGTATCAATATTAGTTTTTGTTTTTTGTAATTTATTGTTTAGATTAGTAATATCGTATGTTATTAAAGAAATATCTATCTCTTTTAATTCTTCTTTTAATTCTAAGTATTTTTTAGCATCTTGACTTTGCTTTCTTAGAGGTTCTAGATTTATTTTTAATTCACTTATGATATCATTTACTCTATTTATATTGCTATTGGTTCTATCTAATTTTTTTAAGGCTTCTGTTTTTCTTTTTTTATATTTTAAAACACCAGCAGCACTTTCAAAGATTAATCTTCTATCTTGGGGTTTGGTAGATATTATTTCATCTATTTTTCCTTGTGAGATTATGTTAAATGCTTCTTTATCGGCACCAGAATCAGTAAAAAGACTAGTAATGTCTTTTAGGCGACAATGCTCATTATTTAGGAAATATTCGTTCTCCCCTGTTCTATACATTACTCTTTTTATAGAAACTTCGCTGTAATTTGTTTGTAAATGTTTATCTTCATTATCAAATGTTAAAGTTACAGAAGCACTATTTAAAGCTTTTCTACTTTTACTTCCAGAGAATATAATATCAGTAGAAGTATCTCCTCTTAATGATTTTACAGATTGTTCTCCTAATACCCATCTTACAGCATCTACTATATTACTTTTACCACTACCGTTAGGTCCTACTATACCGTTAATATTTTTTTCAAAATTGATTTCTGTTTTATCGGCAAAAGATTTAAAGCCGTATGCTTTGATACTCTTCAAGTACATTTATATCACCATCTTACATATATAATTTACCATATTTTTAGCTCTTTGACAAGAATTTTACTGTTTGGCTTAATAAATTTCTTCTATCTCTTGCTTTGGGAATGCTTTAAGTTATTATAATGACATTAAAAAAGAAAAAATATTTGTTAGTATTTAGGAAATCTACATACATACACTTAGATGAAGAAAATAGTTAACTTTTTCTTTTTTAACTATTTTTTTGTTATACTAAAAATGTACTGAAAAAATATATAAAGGAGATGATGTTTATGAATGAATTATATAGTGCTTGTATTATTCACAAAAGAAAAGACTCTTTTGAATCATTATATTTACAATATTTCTTAGAATTTATAGGAATTGGTGTTTTTAATTATAGTTTTGATAATACTAGTGAGGAAAATAATTTTATTTTGTATGGTCAAGATTTTAATCCGGTTGCTGCTGCTATGCCCAATGCTAAAAATCCTCTCAAAAAACAAAATAGAACGCGAAAAGATAATATAGTTAATCAAGATTTATTTTGTAGAGAAATGAATCATAGTTTTGATACTTTTATATTATTAAATTATGATGAGCAAGATAATGATTGGATTTCTGAAATATATAATGTTGCACCTAATACGAAAATTTATAGACTTAATACTAATGATTATAAAAGCAATGTCGATATGTTAAGAGATACTATTTTTAAAGTTTTTTATGATGAAAATACTTACATTAATACTAGTGATAAGGATAATTTAAATTCAGTAATTAATCTTTACGAGAATGAGCATATGGTTTCATTGTTATATTCATTTACAACTAATGTCTTAATTAAAAATCCTAAATTTGATGTGGCCTCTTTTGATAAGGCTTGGATTAGAGTTTTTGATGAATTGAATAAGATTGTAGATGATACTCTAAAAACAAGTGATGATATTAATTTTAAGAGACATTTGAAATTTGCTTTATTAAAAACTAAATTTGAACATAATAAGTTTAGACTTATATCTAAAAGCAGATTTCCACGATTTGATATTAATAGTTTGTTTGAAGAAGTAAAACAGGAGGAAGAATTATATTTTGATAGTTCTTTAAAAAAGCAAAAGTTTTTTGCTATAGGTTTTTTGCGTCCACTTGTGTATAAATATGATGCTTGTTATATGTCTATTATGAGACCAGAAGGAGAAAAAACTGCTGAATTATATTCTTTTCCAACTACATTTTTTACAGAATTAATTGATAAAATAATTCTTTTTAATCTTAAACATAGATTCGGTGGAAAAACTATGATAACGACTGATAATATTCGTAGATACCGTTATAAATACGTGGAATATAGTAATGATATGAAAAATTTATTTCAATCGGTAGCCTTTTCCACAGAAAGAGATAATGTTAAAACAAGAGGGTGTAATGCTGATGATATTATGGTTGGTTTGTACGGAAAAAAAGTAGTACAAGCTAGGCATTATATTTATAGAGAACTAATATTAGATTTTGATAAAAACATTAACTATGTACCTTTAGAAAATATTGAGCTTTTTTTGAGAATTTGTTATGAGGTTGATAAAACTACTATTGATAATTACAAGGTGATAGACAGTATTGGAGATGGTGGTTTTATTGATAAGATGTATGTAGAAAATAGTAATACACCTAATGCTAAAGAGTTTGCTAAAGGGGCTTTAAAAGATATACTCCCTGATACTTTAAGATATATTGAATTTTATAGTGATTGTGAAAGTCATAAAAAAAGAGAACTTAAAAAGTAAGAATACTAATACTTTTGTAAAGTTCTTTTTTTATTATTAATATTTTCATCTTGATAAATATACTTAATTAAATCATCATATTTAGGTAATTTAATAAATAGTGAGTTTTTGGTTTTGATTGTTTCTTTACTTTGAATATCATTGTCTAATTTATCAAAACAAGAAACTATTATATCTTGAATACTATTAACTGAAACTACTGTAGAATTTAAAATGTCATTTTTAAGTTTTTCTAATTCTTCTTTAGCTCTTTTTTCTTTGGTTATAGAGAGATAAGCAAAATTATTTGCATATTTTGCCCAATTTTCTTCAAAGAAATTTAAAACTATATTTTTATCTATAGGATTAAATTTTAGTCTTAGCATTAACATTACTAGATTTTGTTTAGCGTGATTATAATTATTAGTTATAAGTGAATCTACTTCATCTTCATATTTATGTCTTTTGGAATTTCCTTTATATTGGGATCTTGATAAGGCATTTATGAAGAAACTAAACCATTCTGGAGATGCTACTCCATATCTATAAGCTGTACAAGGAATTTCAGCATATGAAATTCGATTAATACATTCTACTTGGTGGTAGCCAAGGACTCCGTCACAGCCATATTTCATAAAGATATCATCTATTTTATTCAAATTGCTTTGAGAAGTAAATGATATATTAGGATTAATACCATGATTTTTGATACTATCATAAAATACAGAGTTAAAAGAATGAAATTTGTAAGTATTTCCTAATATTTTTTGAATTATATAATTAAATAGATTGTTTTTTATTGTTTCATCAGATAAGCATTCTTTGGTAAGCTCTAGTTCATCTAATAATTCTTTTACAAATAAATCTAGAATATGATTTCTAGCACAAATATTATTATCAAGGGCGTAAAAATTTACTTTTTCATCATTTATTAACTTTTTCATAAGTTCTTTTAAAAATTTGTTTAATTTAGATACATCTATTTTATTATTGTGAGAAAATATTATGTAATATTTTAAGCTAATATCAATAATATCACCTACTATATCTACATTAATATCTTCGTATTTTTCTTCAAACTCTTCTTTTAATGGCGATAATATTTCTTTAAATTCTTTTGAACAAAAATATTCTTCAATCATCATTTATCCCCCTTTTTATTCTTTTTTAAGATATAGTTTCTTTGTTTTTTAAGTATTTTTTTAACAAATTATATTCATCGACATTAATTTTAGATAGTTGATTTAAATCTAGACTAATGCTATTTACATCTTTAATACCTAATTTATTTATTATATTTAAAATCTTAGTATATTCAACCAAAGTACAGCCGTTAGTTAGTTTGGCATTTATGTCTTTTTTTAAGATAGAATAATTTTTTAAAATAGTATCTTTATCACTTTCATAAAATATTGCACTACAATCTACGCCATTTATGTAAAATAAATCTCTTGGATCAAATTCTTTAGTAGTACTCGTATTATAAGAAATATTTTCTTTTGGAGGATGATAAGCATATATTGGCTCTGGAATACTTGGCTCTACAACTTGTATATCTGGTTGAAATGACTCATAATCTCCTTGCTCATCTTCAAGTTTTTTTGACTTAATTTTTTCTTTTATCTTATTTATAAAAGGTTTAGTTATATAAGTTAAAAAAATTATTTCTATATATAATAGAAAGATAATAATATTTATATCTATTACTTTAATTATTATGTTAGTATCTATATTAGAAAATATATTTAATCTACTATTTATTAAAAGAAGAATATTAGTTATAAATATTAAAATATTACTTGTAAATAATAGATAATTTATTATTTTATAGGTTATATCTAGTTTATAATTTAGGGTTACTATAGTTATAACATTGCCTATTATTAAAAGGATTAGATAAGTTTTTATAGATAAATAACTTAAGCTAAAGATACTATTTAGAATATCATTAAAAAGATAGAAACCATACCAAGATATAGTAGTAAATACTATTAGATAGAATTCTATTGTTATTCCATGTTTTATTCTAGGAACTAAAAAAAGAAGAGATGCTATTAGGATGGTTAGTACTAGCGATATGTAGTATAAATTAATATTATTAATAAATTGAGTTAGTTGCATAATATCACCTACTTTAATTAGAATAATTTTTTAACATTCCTTTAAATAAGCCATATTCTTGGTAAGAATATTTTGCTATTAATTTTTGTTCTAATTCTTTATTAATTTTTATAATGTTTCCACCATTATTATCTCTTACTTCTTTTAACATTTTATTAAATATTCTATAATCGTTTAGAGTATAATCTTCTTTAGTTATAGGAGAAATTTCTTTTGCCTCTTCTTTTATTATTTCTTTATTTTCTTTGATTATTGGTAAGCCATTATGTAATAATTTATCTAGAAGAATATCACTAGTTACTTCTGGTTCTATTGTAGGTTTAGGGACTTCAATATTTAATGTTGGAATAATTTCCTCTTTTTCTGGTATGGTTTCTATGTTAGTTGTTATATTAGAATTTGAAGTATTAAGGTTATAGTTATTTTCTTTAGCTTTATACTCTGTAAATGTGCTTAAGGCTGGGATAGTAGCAAGTGATGGTGCTAATGGTTCTTCTTCTATATCTAGAGCTAAGGCTGGTTCTTCTTTTATAGTTTGTTTTGAAACTGAAGTGTATAATTCTGGGACAGGGGCTTCTGTATAAGTTTTTTCTTCTTGATGTTCAGTTATCTTAGAGGCTGCTTTATTAGTAATATATAATACTATTAAAGATAACAACCAGATTATGAATACACTAATACTTATTTCTAGTAAAATAACTAAATTATTATTGGTAAACATTGATTTTTTAGAGAAAATATCTATTTTATTTTTAGAGATTATATCTAGTATTAAAACCATTAAAAACTTTGTTGTAAAGAAGCAGGTCATATTTGCTACTTTATAATTAGTTTCTGTTTTCTTATTTAACATACTAGTTAGTGCTATTATATCTACTACTGTTAATGTGAATAGATATACTTGTATTGATGGAAAATAGATATCTGTAAATAAGTGAGTAGCAATACTATCAAATACTTTACTTAATTCTTGATAATTATTTATAATTGTTAAAGTTAGTAGAATTAAGTAGCTTATTAGCATTAGGACTACTACTTTGTTTTTGTTTTTCTTTTTTATAAATAACACCAATGTTAATACTAAAAGTATTCCTAGAAATACTAGATAAATATATGATGATTTTATTAGTGTAAATAATACACTTATTTTTCCTAGTATATTAGTGTATTTCATGGTGTATCCCCCCTTTTTTTATTCAACGTTTACTAATTCTAATATATATATTGTTTGTCTTGTTTCGTCATCTTTAGTACAAGTGATTAAAGTCATAGTACTTTTTTCTTCATTACGATAAACAGTTACTGTTCCATCTTTTATATCTGTATAGATATTTACTATTTTGTAGTTATATTTATGATCTTTATAGTATAAGCTTGCTGTATCTCCTAGACCTAGCTTATAAAGATTTGCAAAAAAGCTATTACTGTAGTTTCCTGAGTGACCTATGATAATTACATTACCATTTTCTTCATCTGGATAGTTTGAAACATCTAATATTTTTATGTTGTATCTAACATTATTAAGAGATGATTCTTTAGAATAGAATCCTTTATAAAAACCTATTTTAGGTATTTCAAGTTTCCCTATATATGATTCATAGTTTTCGTCTGTATCTTTACTATTTGCTTCCCCTTCTTCATTATTGGTAGTACTTGCTACAGCTTCAGTATTATCTTTTGCAAGAGACTCTGATATTGCTATATTCATACTACTAAATACTTTTTCTCTTTTATCTATTATATAATTATTAAGCAAAAGAGCAATACCAATTATTACAAGTATTACTCCGGCTGCTATTTGATATTTTATTCCTTTAATTTTCATGTTTACGCTTGAAGTTTTTAGTGAATAATACAGAACCTGATAGAACTACTACTAATCCTGCTACTGTAGTAGCTAATGTTTTATTTGAACCTGTACTTGGTACAGCTACTTCTTCTGGTGTCTCTGGAGTTTCTGGTACTTCAGGTGTTTCTGGTGTTTTAGTGTTATACATTGTTACGTTTACAGTTTCAGTACTTCCTTCTTTTACAGTAAATGTTACTTTTTCACTTGTTAATGTATAACCATCTGGTGCTTCTTTTTCAACTAGAGTATATGTACCAGGTTTTAATGATGATGTTTGATATGGAGTATCTTCTGTTACAAAAGATTCTACGACATTATCGTTTTCATCTCTTATTTCTAGAGTTGCTCCTGCTACTTGATTTTTTGAAGATGAATCTAATTTATTGATTATAACATTGTATGTTGTTTCTTTTTTTGGAGTATTATACATAACAACTGGTGATGTTGTTCCTCCATTTTCATCTACCTCAAATTTTACTGTTTCAGTAGTTAATTCATAACCTTCTGGTGCTATTGTTTCAGATAATGTATAGCTTCCTTGCTTTAGGTCTGTTATTACGTGAGGTGTTGCTTCTGATACCCATGTATCTATAGTGTTACCACTAGCGTCTTTTAAGACAAGAGTTGCTCCTGGTAATTCTTCTTTAGTAGTTATATCTTGTTTACTAATACTAACACTCTTTTTCTCAGGAGTTTTACTATTATACATTACTACTTTAGTTGTAATACCTTTATTTGTAACATTAAATTTAATAGTACTAGTTGATAAGTCATAACCATTTGGTGCTATTGTTTCAGATAATGTATATGAGCCAGGTGTTAAATGCATTTCATGTGGTGTAGAAGTTGATGTCCAACTATCTACTACTTTACCAGTATTATCTTTTACTTGTAATGTTGCTCCTGGTAATTCTTGTTTTGTAGTTATATCTTGTTTACTTACTAATATTTTATCTACAGCAATAGACATACTCTTACTAGCTTTAGCTGTTTTATCTATAGTGTATGTTGCTGACATAACTTGGTAGCTACTGCTACTTGGATTATATTTATAAGATTTATAAACTTTCTTAGTATTTTTTACTTTGATACTAAAAGTTTTAGCTGCATTAGTTACAGATGATACTGGAACTTTTACATATATATCATTACCTGATTTAGAGTATGTAGTTCCTGATGGTGCATTAACTAACTCTACTTTATAGCTACCTTCAGAACTTTTAACTGTTATTTTGTTTGATACATAATATTTTTTATCACTACTTAGTGAGAATGTAACTTTACTACTATTTAATTTAATAGTAGGATCAGTTTGATTATAACTCTTTTGAGCTTTAGCTTGACTTACTAAATTTTTAATACGTTTTGCTGTTTTGCTTGATGATTTTGAGATAGTTGATTTGAATGTATTGATACTTGGTGAATATTTCATATATCCTTTGTCCATTAAGTAAATCCAATATGCAGTTTGAATTTCAAAATAATCTTTGTCATTAGTAACCTTAGAACCTTTTTCTAATAAGTAATTAATTCCAGGATCACTATATTTTGATGATTTAGTATATTTTATACTAGTAACTGGCATATGACGAGCATATGTAGCACAATATGTGTATTTACCATCAGTTGTTTTCTTTACATGAAAAGTTTGAGGAAAACTAATTGGTGGTTTATAACTATGGTACCCCATTCTTAAGGTAGATGGTGCTTCAGATACAGCATAGACACTACCAGCACCGAATAATGTCATTACAACTATTCCTAAAGAAAGAAATAGATTTTTAAAATTTAACTTCTTTTTCATAACCTTTAAACCTCCTAAATTTCGAGTATATATACTATCATTAAAAGGTTCTTTTGTCAATACTTTTTTCACAAATTGTTAATTATTTTTAGCAATCTAGCTTGACAATTGCTAAAAGGGTGCTATAATTAGATTGTACGAAAGGAGATGTTAATATGAATAATAACATGTATCAAGAACAAGAAGAAAATGTTTTAGAAAAATATGGACGTGATATTACGGAAAGTTCACGTAATGGTAAAATAGATCCTGTTATTGGTAGAGATGAAGAAATTAGAAGTATTTCTAGAATTTTATCTCGTAAAACCAAAAACAATCCCGTTTTAATAGGAGAAGCTGGTGTTGGTAAGACTGCTATTATAGAAGGACTTGCTAACAGAATTGTTAAGGGAGATGTTCCTAATAATTTGAAAGATAAAACTATTTGGGAACTTGATATGGCCTCTCTAATAGCAGGAGCTAAATATAGAGGTGAATTTGAAGAAAGACTTAAAGCTGTATTAAAAAAAGTTAAAGAGTCTGATGGTAATATTATCCTTTTTATAGATGAAATTCATATGATTGTGGGAGCTGGAGCTATTGATGGAGCAATGGATGCTGGTAATATGCTAAAACCAATGCTTGCTCGTGGAGAGATACATTGTATAGGAGCTACTACTTTAAATGAATATCGTAAATATATAGAAAAAGATAGTGCTCTAGAGAGAAGATTTCAAAAGGTACAAGTTAATGAACCTACTGTTAGAGATACTATTACTATTTTAAGAGGATTAAAATCTAGGTTTGAGGTATATCATGGTGTTAATATAAAGGATAGTGCTTTAATAGCAGCAGCAACATTATCAGATCGTTATATTACTAGTAGGTTTTTACCTGATAAAGCTATTGACTTAGTAGATGAAGCTTGTGCTACTATAAAAGTACAAATGGAATCTGTTCCAACAGAATTAGATTTATTAGAAAGACAAATTATGAGACTTCAAATTGAAAAGCAGGCTCTAAAGAAAGAAAAAGATGATATATCTTGTGCTAGAAAGGAAGAAATTGATAAGAAACTAACTGGTTTAAAAGATAAGGAGCATGATTTAAGATTAGCATGGGAAGATGAGAAAAAGATTAATAATTTAATTAGTGAAAAGAAGAAAGATATTGATAGAGCTAATCACGAGTTAGAGATAGCTGAGGCTAACTATGATTTAGAATCAGCTGCTAGACTTAGACATGGAGAAATACCTAAATTAGAAGCTGATTTAAAAGAGTTACAGAAGAAGAATAAATCTAATATTTTATCGGATACTGTAACTGATGAGAGTATTGCTGGTATTGTTTCTAAATGGACAGCAATTCCTGTTAATAAATTAGTAGGAAGTGAAAAAGATAAGCTACTTAATTTGGAAACTAATATGAAAAAACGTGTTATGGGTCAAGATAAGGCTATTCACTTAGTTAGTGAGGCTATTATAAGAGCACGTGCTGGTATTAAAGATCCTAATCGTCCTATTGGTTCATTTATATTTTTAGGTCCTACTGGTGTTGGTAAGACTGAGGTTGCTAGAACGCTAGCGTATGAGTTATTTGATGATGAACGTCATATGATTAGAATTGATATGTCAGAATATATGGAAGCTCACTCTGTTGCTAGATTAATAGGTTCTCCTCCAGGATATGTTGGCTATGATGATGGTGGTCAATTAACAGAGGCTGTTAGAAGAAATCCCTACTCTATTGTTTTATTTGATGAAATAGAAAAAGCTCATAAAGATGTATTTAATATATTACTTCAAATACTAGATGATGGAAGAATTACTGATAGTCAAGGTAGAACAGTTGATTTTAAAAATACTATTATTATAATGACTTCTAATTTAGGAAGTGAATATATTTTAAATGATAAAGAACATGCTGAAAGTTCTGTTATGAGTGAACTTAGACATACATTTAAACCTGAATTTATTAATAGAATTGATGAGATTATTATATTTAATTCTTTATCTAAAGAAGTTGTTTATGAAGTATTAGATAAGATTATTGCTGATTTAGAGTTAAGACTTAAAGATAAAAGATTAAAAATCAGTTTGACTGATAAGGCTAAAGATTTTGTTATTAATGAGTCTTATGATGAGAATTATGGAGCTAGACCTATAAAGAGATATGTTCAAAGAAATATTGAAACTTTACTTGCTAATTATATTATTCAGGATAAAATAAAATTTAATAGTAGTGTTTTGATTGATGTTGATGATAATAAATTTGTTATTAAATAAGTATTAAAAAACCACATATTTAAACTTATGTGGTTTTTTTAAGATTTCTAATTTCAATAGTATTAACTTTCTTTTATAGTATATGGATTATTAACACTTCCATCTCCTTTAGATAAACTAATTTCTGATTTTAAATTGATAACTGGGCGGACGCCGAGCGTATTCGTGGTCCAAGAGTTGTGCAGGTTGCCATCCCCGTCCACGCGCCACACGCCCGCATAGCCGTACCACGAGTTGAAATCCGACGGCGACATAGTCCAATAAGCTTGACCAGTATTTAGCCAATAGGACTGATTTTTAGTCCAAGCTTTACCACCTGCTAAAACTACTTCGTCTGTTGTTATTAAACCAACAGGATAAGTTAATTCCCCATTTCCTAAAGTACTGCCTTTTGTTTTAGTAAATTGGTCAACTTGTCTCGGACATTTTAAACTTGGTGTTTTTTTTGTAGCATTTCTATTATATGCTCCATAAAGAGTTGTTGCTTCTAAGCTAGAACCATCTCCAGAAGCTACTGTCCTATCGTTACAAAATATGATATCACTCAAATACTTTGAATAACCTTTATCTTCGATATTAGTTTTATACCAAGTATCAATTTTAGTCTTTATAGTACTATCATCAGTGTCTTTATAAGTATTTTCGTATGTATCAGTTAAATAAGAATGGTATTTTCCTTTTATTTGGTTAGGAGCAACATAGCTAGTAATTTCCACTAATGTTGCACAAGTTCCTGTTTTACTAGTGCTAAAGCAAGTATATTTATAGTTAGGATAATTACCGCTTCCCCATATTTCTTCTAATGTTCCTGATACAGTATCTCCAGAGATTGATAATTTTTTAGTTGTATCGTCATTTGTGTAGGAAGTACCAAAGTAATAAATTGATGGTGCATTTATATTACTATAGGTTAAAGTGTTAGTTGTTGTATGTTTTAAAACTAAATTTCTACTATATTTATAACCTACGCTAGAGGCATCATAAGGATAACTATTATATTGTGAGGTGCCAATTGATGTTTTTGATGATGTATCAGAAGTATTAGTTCCTGAATAAATTAATCTTATTGAGCCATCACCATTTACTCTAATTATTCGCCAAATATAACCAGCAAAACTTACATAATTATTAGTAACTTTTCCTCTATAGTAGTAGCTATCTCCGTAATCATCTTCTGCTTTGTATATCCCAGCTGCTGCTACGTTAGCTTCTTTTATTTTAGCTATGTAGCGATCTACTTTTGTTGCTCTATAAGTTGTATTTCCATTTGAAGTTGAAGAAGTTACATCATAAATAACATATAATGTGCTGCAATTTCCATTACTACTTTGATTAACGCAGGTATAATATTTTTGAGAGGAGGTTGATTTACTATCAGTCATTGTACCCATTTTACTATTACTAATATAATATGTACCAGTATTTGTATCAAATCTATATGAGGTTCCATAATAAATTTTATTAGTTGTAGAGATGATGCTATTACTGGTTACATTTTTTTCTCTTCCTTCTTCGTAAGTTATTACTGGTGCTGTACTGTTAAAATCTAGGGTTTTATTTGAAATATTTGCTTTAGCATCATCTACTGTTTTTGAATATTTATCGCTTATTAATAAACAATCACTAAAATTAGTGATGTCATTGTTACTGCAATAGTTTTTATTAAACTCTTTGAAAGTGGCTGTTACTCCTCCTACTCCATTTATATCAGTAAATTCAACTTCCCCTCCATAAGTTCCTGTATTTGTATCAATTTGATTGCTATTAGTTTCACTGATCCATACTGCTATATAAAATTCTTTTGAACCATGGGCTTCAACAGAAAGATTAGATACTAATGGTGATTTACCAGTAGCATTTGTTAAGTATTCAGTTTTTCTAGTAGTACTATCAGCTATTTCTTCCCATTTTAAGTTATCAAATCTTCCTCCTTTTGACTGTAGAGTAATGTTACCATCAAGTCTTAAATTAGTGCTACCATTATTTATAATAGTTATTTTGTAGACCTCACAAGAGACATTATTGTTATTATCAACACAAGATGACTTTCCTCCGTTTCCCTGTAAGGCATTATTTAAAGCTGCGTCAAACATTGGAACTAATTTACTTTTGTTGTTATTGTTTGGGGTTACTCTTTCTACTGTTAATTTGGCATCAACGGTTGCCATATTACCTGTTATTTTGTCTTTTATACTGGTACTAGTCATAAAGTAAGCATAGGTTGTGCCAGTTACTACTAAAGAAAAGGCTAAAATTAGTAAAAACAATTGATAGATTTTTAAAGCAAAAGTTCTTTTTTTGATAGTAAATTTAATCTTTTTTGTTAGCATTATTATCTTCCTTTTCTAATTATTTAATTAAACAATTATCAATTTTTTCTTTAATAGTCTCTTTATTGAATGGTTTTGTTATATAGTCACTAAATCCTAATAAGATGTATTTTTCATAAGCACCACTTATAACGTCTGCTGTTAGTGCTATAACTGGGGTTTTAAAATTCTTATCTTTTTTTAGTTCGTTGATAGCTGTTATACCACTCATAACTGGCATCATAATATCCATTAAGATAATATCATAGTGGTTATTTTTTATCTTTTCTAAAGCTTCTTTTCCGTTATAACATTCATCAACAAGATTAAATTTTAAGCTTTCGATTGCTCTTCTAGCAACTTTTATATTTAATTCGTTATCATCTACTATTAGAATTCTTTTCTTAGAATAATCTATTGATTTTAATTTAGCTTTTTTAGCGATTATTTTTAAATTTTCTGTGTTAGTTAAAATCTTTTTTTCTCCTATTTTTTGAGGGATAGTTATCATAAACATAGAGCCTTTACCATAAGTAGATTCCACATTTATTTTACCCCCCATCATTTCAACTAATTTTTTAGTAATAGCAAGTCCTAGACCAGTTCCTTCTGTTGTTGTATTTTTTTCAACGTCAAGGCGTTCAAATTTAGTAAATAATTTATTAATATATTCTTTCTTTATACCTCTTCCTGTATCAGTTACAGTTATAAATAGCAGACAGTTGTTTTTCTTATTTATACATTTTATATTAAATTTTATACTTCCTTTTTCAGTATATTTAATAGCATTAGATAGAATATTATTTATTATTTGTTTTACATGAATTTTATCTCCTATTAAAATATCAGGAATATCTTCAGCTATATTTATGGTGTAATTTATTTCTTTATCCCCTATTCTACTACCATTTATTTTAAATAAAGTCATAGCTTCTTTTTTTAAATCATACTCTACTTCAGTTATTTCTAGCTTATCACTTTCAATTTTACTTATATCCATAATATTTCCTACTATTTCTAATAGAGTGTGAGAAGCTGACACTACATCTTCCATATCTTCTTGCATATTGCTTGGAAGGCTTTTATTTGTTGACATATCTTCACAAAGACCGACGATAGCGTTTAGAGGAGTTCTTATTTCGTGAGACATACTAGATAAGAAATCACTTTTAGCGTGATTGGCTTTTTCAGCTTGTTCTTTGGCAACATTTAATGCCTCAATCATTTTCATATCAGGATTTTCTATTGTGAAATACATTAAGAAAGTAATAAGAGTTTCCATAGAAGTTGTTAATAAAAGGCCTGGATTCTTCTTTTGAATTATCATAACGATTGTACCTATTACAATAAATGAAAATAGTGGTAAGTACTTTCTGCTCTTTAAACTTTTTATATTTCTTAACATATAAATTAAGAAAGAAATAATATATATAGGACTAATACTAAATAATACAGTTGCTGAAGGGCCGTATGAATAAAGTATTTTTCCATCATTATAAAATTCTATAGGTAAGAAAATAACTATAACAGAGATTATTAAAAATAGTAAGCCAAAAATATTGAATACTTTATTTTCAAATTTTTTCTCTTCTTTGGGGCCTCTTGGCTTGGCTATTATAAAGATATAGATAGTAAAAACAGTAATCCAGACTAAATAATAGATTAGTAATAACTTAGATACTACAAAGTTAGTTATAGGTATTTTGTCCATATAAAAGATAGTATAATAGCATGATGTTGCTAAAATAGTTCCTACTAAATTACTTATTATTAGATAACCATATAATTTTGTCTCAATATTTGGTTGTCTTTTTTTTGAAAAGTACATGCAAGTTAATAATATTATGTAAAACATACTGCAGGTAGAAAATGTAAAATCTCCATTCATATTACCACTCCTATTCTACCTCAAGTATAACATAAAACGCATAAAAAAACGACAATTTTTTTAATGAATTGTCTTTTTTCTTTGATATGGTTTATTAATGCTTTCAGTATCGCCTTTTTCTTCTATTAATATTTGAGCTTTTCTAGTATTATCTGTTCCCTCTTTTTCAAGACTTATAAAGTCAATTTTACCTCCTGGAGTATAAGGAATTTCATCTCGGAAGTTGTAGTAGTATGGTACATCTCTTTGAGAAAAATTACTCATACATAAGTCTTCTAATTCTTTTTGGATTTGTTCTTCTTGACCTTTATACTCATCTTTTAAAACTATAGATACTTTGGGATATTTTCCTTGAATATCATAAGGGCTTTGTATTCCTACGGTGAAAGCGTCTTTAACAGCAGGATGTTTTAAAACTAGTTCTGTCATTTCTAAAGGATGATTATTATGACCATCTGGTCTTACGAACATCATTTTTTTACGACCTTTAAAAAATAATTCTCCATTAGGAGCAACCGTAAAGTAATCACCGGTTTTAATCCATTTTTCACCATTTTCATCTAGAACTATTTCTTTATTTGTAGCTTCTTCGTTTTTATAATAGCCTTTAAATAAAGCTGGTGAACTTATATATAATTCTCCTTCTTCATTATACATAACTTCTTCTCCTGTTTCAGGATTTACAACTTTTATTTTAGTTTTTGGTAGAGCCACTCCTACACTGCCGATAGAATTACAAGCTGCTGAGACATTAACTATTGCAGATGATGATAGTTCTGTCATTCCGTATCCTTTTACAATATTATTGTTATTATTATGCTCTTTTAAAAATCTATTTGTTTTTTCTTCTAATTCCTGACTTAAGTGATCTCCTCCAACTCCCAAGTTTGGAATGAATGATAAATCCTTTTTTCTTTTTATATTTATATCTATATTTGTACCAAATAATTTTAATGATAAATTATAGTCTTTTGAAATTTCAGGACTATTCATTATAGCTGTATAGGCATTTGGAATGTCTTGATATGCTTGTGGTTTATACTTCGATATATATTTGCCCATATCTTTAAGTTCTCTTTTTGGAATAATTACATTTTTAAATCCTAAAGCAAGTGGCATGTGAAGACTAGCTACTACACCATATGATAAAAATGCAGGTACAACATTTAAAAATGCTCTTCCATTATCATGTTGGATACCACTATGTTCGTACTGCCATGCTACAGAATTTGCTCCTTTATTAGTTAGCATAGCTAGTTTACTTGGACCTGTTGTTCCACTAGTACTTTCTAATATAGCAACATCATCTTCGCTTTGCTCTATTTTTGGTAAGACTACATCATTGGTAGGAATTTTCATAAATTCACTCCAACTAATAGCATTTGCACTATTTATTTTAGGAGCAGGATTTTTAGAATTATATATTTTTTTTACAATTGGAGAAAATGATTCACTTATTGAATAATAAATTACTTTTTGATCATTTCTTAAAATATTTTTTAGTTTAGGTTCAACTATATCTAATGATACAATTAGTTTTGATTCCATACATTTTTCTTTTAAATTATCAGCACTTAATCTTGGATCTATTAAATTTATAATAGCTCCTATTTTGTTTAAGGCATAAATAGTATAAATTAATTCTGGAGTTGTTACAGAAATCATGGATACAATATCCCACTTTCCTATGCCCATTTTACTATATTTTTTGCTTAATTCATCTACTATTTTTAGAAATTTTTTCTTTCTAATTTTAGTTCCATAATATTCTAAGCAATAACTATTGGGAGTTGTATTAAATATTTTTTCAAGGTATTCATACATAGTTGCTTGTGGTATTTCTCCTAATATTGCTTCATTATCATAATATCCTAGGTTTGGTTTATCAATTGATGCATAGCCTATTGGTGGTCCTTCTATAATAGGTCCTTTTTCTATATCTATATTATGTAGGGCTTTTTGATATAAATCTCGTTGCTTTCTTTCTTCATTATTTAATTTGCTTAAAGCTTCTCTTAGCTCTATTAAATCTTGTTTTTCCATTTTATTAGTCCTTTCTTTTGCTAAATATCTAAAATTCTTTTTTTAGAATTTCTTCGTATTATAGCACTTTTTTTGGATATTTTTAACATCTCTACATAAATATAGCATTTTTATGTTGTATATGCACAATTATTTCTTTTTTGTTAACAAATAAATAAAAAAAAGGAGTATTATCTTACTTCGAATACTTAAACCTTTGGTTATGTAATTTTTTATTATAGATGACATAATTAGCTACTATGTGATTTATAAGTTATGATTTTTTATATAAAATTAAATTTCAGAATTTAGACAGTTATCTATTTTTGCTTTTAATTCATCTTTGGTAAAAGGTTTTGCTAAATAGTTGTTAAAGCCTGCTTGAATATATTTTTCACAAGCTCCTTCAACAGCATCGGCAGTTAGAGCAATAATTGGGGTATTAAAATTTGGCTTCTGTTTTAGTGTTTGCATGGTAACTACACCATTCATTACTGGCATCATAATATCCATTAAAATTAAATCATATTTTTTATTGTTTACTTTTTCTAGAGCTTCATAGCCATTATAACATTCATCTATTTGTTTTAGATTGAGATTTTCTAAAGCTTTTTTGGCTACTTTAATATTTAATTTATTATCATCGACAATTAAAATAGATTTATTTTTATAGTTTATAGGGCTTGTTGATAATGATAAATCTTTAGTAGGAGTTGTTTGAGGAATTATTACAGTAAATGTAGAGCCTTTTTGATAAATAGACTCTACTTTTATTTTTCCGTGCATAAGATTAACTAACCTTTTTACAATAGCTAGTCCTAGTCCCGTTCCCTCTATTGTTGTATTTCTTTCAACATCAAGGCGTTCAAATTTTGTAAATAATTTATTTATATTTTCTTTTTTTATGCCAATTCCTGTATCAGTAACACTTATAAATAAAGTGCATTTATTTTTATTATTAATACAATTTATACTTAATTTTATATATCCTTTTTTTGTATATTTAATTGAATTAGTTAAAAGATTATTAATTATTTGTTTTAAATGGATATTATCTCCTACTAAAGTCGTGGGAATACTTTCATCAAATTCTAATATATAGTTTATATCTTTATTTTCTAATTTTAATCTATTTATCTTAAATATTTCGTTTATTTCATTAATTAGATTATATTCTTTATTAATAATTTTTAATTCATTATTATCTATTTTATTGATATCAATAATATTGCCTACTATTTCTAGTAAGGTATGTGATGAAGTTACAATATCATTTATATCTTCTTTTAGGCTAGGTGGAATATCTTTGTTAGTAGACATATTTTCACATAATCCTACTATAGCGTTTAGAGGAGTTCTTATTTCATGAGACATACTAGATAAGAACTCACTCTTAGCAGAGGCTGCTTTATTATATTGAGCTTGGGTTACGTTTAATTTTTCAATCATTTTCATATCAGGATTTTCTATAGTGAAATACATAAGTATTGTTACAATAGAAAAGGCTGACGAGATAATTAAGAAGCCTGGTTCAATAGTCCTTGATAAGATAGCTAGTAAGATTACAATCATAAAAATTAATACTGGAATATATTTACTCTTTTTATCTTTATTAATTCTTTTTTGATAACAAACTATCCAACTTATAAAATGAATAATTAAGGTTAGATAAAGTAATTTTGTACCTGGGCCATTTGAATAGATAATTCCAGCCTTATTGTCGTAAGTTAGAGGACATATTAGAATTAGAGTTGATACTACTATCCAAAATATTATATATATAATTCCTTTTTTCTTTTTAAAATTTAAAGACATTCCTTGCCTGCTTTTGAAAGATATGGAATATATATATAGTGTAAATAATAACTGCCATAAAAAAATAGTTAATAAGAATAATCTATTTGTTAGTTCGGTTATAAATAATAGTTTATCAATTCTTATAACAGTAAAATAACATAATATTTCCAATACAAGATTTATTATGTTAACTACTATTATATTTCCATACAAATTAGTTTCTAAAGATTTTACCCTTTTTTTTGAAAAATATATTATGCAAATTAAGATGCTATATGTTAAGTTGCATATAATTGTTGCTATTTCCATATTCATAAAAACACCTCCATATTATGTTAGGGAATATAATTATAACATAATATGGAATGTTTTACCAAAAAATTTATCTTATTTTACACATTTTGTCTTATTGAAATTAAATTTTTTCCTTTTTTGATGAATATAGGATACTATCTTTTAGAAATAATGCTACTCCTTCTTCGTGACTTGCTAGGGTTAAATCATCAACATATTCTATTATTTCTTCGTCACAGTTAGCAACAGCATATGCTTTGGTAGAATTTTGGAACATACTTATATCATTATAATCATTTCCAAAAGAAATAATTTCTATATCATGAAGATTTAAATGATCTCTTAGGAATAGAATGGCATTTCCTTTAGAACAATTGTTATCTAGTAAATTAAACCAAAAGCCACAACTTTCATGTTCAATCTTTCGGCAAGCACTTTTTAGAGGGATAAATTGTTCCTTTTTATTAAATAAATTTGATATTGTTTTGTAATTGTTAGATACTATCATACATTGTTTTACTTTAGCATCTTCTTGTAATAGTTTATTTAGATTTTTTATTTTTATTTGTTCTGGCCAAAATTTTTCGTTTACGTATTCTTTGTTGTCAATTGATAGTGATATAGACATTTTATTTTGACAGCAATAGTCCCATAATTTGGTATAGAGGTTTAATTTAGTAGTATTAGAATAAATTGCTCTATTATTTTTGTAGTCATATATCTCTGCACCATTTGAGCAGATAACATATGGGCTAGCTCCAACTTTTTTACTTATAGCGATAGCTGATTCTCTAGATCTGGCAGTGCATAACACGACTAAGTAGCCATTTTTAGTTAAATTTTTTATAGTTTCTATAGTAAATTCACCAATATTACCATCATGTAGAGTTAATGTTCCATCTATATCTGTACAAATCATTTTTTTGTAGGAAGATATATTTATTAGATTAGCTAAATAATATTTCATAAAATTCCTCCTTAAAAACATTATTCTAGTTATATTAATTTTTAAGTTATATATATTAATTATAAATTTTACTTAAATTTTGTTTTTTATATTATAAAAATAGAGGCTTTATTGCCTCTTGTTTGATTAATAATATGCTTTCTAAATTTATTTATACTTCTATTCTGTTGTTTTATTTGCTATTACTAGCATAACTACTCCAATTATACCACAAAATAATTCCACTAAGATAATATTAAGTGAGTGGCCAGATGATACTTTCTTTTCTAGTTTATCAGTATTTTCTTCTATTTTATTTATTTTATTATCTGTTGTATTACTGCTATCGTCATCATTTGTTTCTAATGCTTCATCCTCATCATCTGAATATAGATAATCACTATCATTTGCATTTTCATCTACAGTACTTTCATTTTCTTCTTGTTCAGTTATATTATCGTTTGTACTATTACTTGTAATATCTTCAGCTAATACATTATATGGACTAAAAATGAGCAAGAACACACTTAGTATAATAAAAAACTTTTTTAATAATAATTGAATTTTGTTCATAAGATATCATCTACTTTCTAGTAACATGATATCAGATTTTGAATGAAATAGCAAGATGATTTTTCGAAAAATTTACCACTAATAATTCTCTAAAATATAAAAAAAGCGTTTTAAAGCTCTTAGATTGAACTAAAAAACGTTTTTTTAACCATTAACTTGTTTCATTACTTCATCTGCAAAGTTTTCTTGTTTCTTTTCTATTCCCTCTCCAACTTCATAACGAACAAATTTAATAATATTACTATTTTTTTCTTTTACATATTTAGCAACTTTTACTTTACTTTCTTTAATAAAGCTTTGATCAACTAAACATACTTCTTCGAAGAATTTGTTTAATCTTCCGTTTATTATCATTGGTAATTTATTTTCATCAAGACCTTCGTTTTCTGCTTGTTCCATAAGAATTGTTCTTTCTTTTTCAACTCTTTCTTCAGGAACTTCATCTCTAGTTAAGTAAAGGGGTTTCATTGCTGCTGCTTGCATTGCGATATCTTTTGCTAATTCTTCATCGCTACCATCTAATACTACTAAAGTAACAATCTTTCCACCCATATGAGAATATGTTCCAAAGATTTGGTCATCATTTTTTGTTAAAACTTCAAAACGTCTTAAAGTTAATTTTTCACCAATAGTTCCACTTTTTTCAGCAATAAGCTCTGCAACATCTTTATCAGAAACTTTTAAAGCAAGTGCCTCTTCAACGCTTTTAACGTCATTAGTAATAATTATATTTGCTATTTCTTCTACTAAAGATTTAAATTCCTCGTTTTTAGCAACAAAGTCTGTTTCTGAATTTAATTCTACAATAACTGCTTTGTTACCATCTATTTTTGAATAAGCAAGGCCTTCTGCTGCTATACGAGTTTGTTTCTTTGCTGCCTTAGAAATTCCTTTTTCTCTTAACCAATCAATAGCACTTTCAATATTACCATCTGTTGCTTCTAAAGCTTTTTTACAATCTAGCATACCTGCACCAGTTGTTTCTCTTAATTCTTTTACCATTTTTGCATTAATAGCCATGTTTATCCTCTTTTCTATTTTAAATTTTCAATTAATTCTTCTTTTTTCATTTTTGAATAGCCTTTTATTTCTTTCTTTTTAGCTAATTCTCTTAATTCTGCTACAGTTAAGATATTTAAATCTAATTTCTTTTCTGTAATATCTTCTTTGGCTTTTTCTTGCTTTTCAGCTTGTTTTTCTTTATTTGGTTTAAAGTTTCTTCTTTCCTGTTTTTGATTGCTATATTTGTTGTTATTGTGTTCTTTTTTATCAAAATTACGAGGTTTTTTAGTTGGATCTTCTGTTACGTAATCTACTAATGTTCCTCCGTTAACTTCTACTATAGCATTTGTAAGTGAACCAAGTACTACCTTGATAGCACGAACGGCATCGTCATTTCCTGGGATAGCATAATCTACTAAATCTGGATCACAGTTTGTGTCAATAATTCCAAATGTAGGTATTCCTAGTTTCTTAGCTTCTCTAATTGCATTTTCTTCTTTGATTGAATCAACAATAATAACAGCTTGTGGTAATCTAGTCATTTCTCTAATTCCACAAAGGTTCTTATTTAATTTTTCGTATTCTTTCTTTAAACCTATTACTTCTTTTTTTGGTAACTTTTCAAAAGTACCATTTTCTTCCATCTTTTCGATTTCTTCTAATCTTCTAACTCTTTTTCTAATAGTTCCAAAGTTAGTAAGGGTTCCACCTAGCCATCTTTCTGCCATGTAATACATTCCACTTCTCTTAGCTTCTTCACGGCAAACTTCTGCGGCTTGTTTCTTTGTACCAACAAATAAAACTTTACCTCCATCAGATACTATTTTTGTTAAAGCTGCATAAGCTTCTTCTAATTTTTCTACTGTTTTTTGTAAATCGATAATATATATGTCATCACGAGAGTTGTAGATATACTCTTTCATTTTTGGATTCCATCTTTTAGTCTGGTGACCAAAGTGAACTCCTGCTTCTAATAAGTAGCTCATTGATACTACTGCCATAATTTTTCATCCTCCTTTTGTTGTGCTTCCAAATATTTCAACTTTATCTTCCACTTTACATAATTAAAGCACTAGAAAGATAAATCAATATTTGTGAATATTTTGAAAAGCCAATAATATATTATCATAAAATTTCTTTAGTTTCAAGGCTTTTTTTGCTTTAAGTGCTAATTTTAACATGTCCAACTAAGGTATAAAAAAGAAAATTAGTCCATTTTTTGGTGCTCTTAATTTCGTTGAGTCCATCTGGAACTAATTTCATAATCTTTAATTTTTACGAGTTTTTTTCTTTACTTTGACATTTTTATGTTTCTTTACTAAAGAGTCATAAAATTCTTTATTCATTAAATCAAAATCTATATTTTGTTCGTTGAAAATTACATCAGTAGTAATTTGTCTGATTGAAATATTATCTTTGTATTTTAATACATCAGTTGTATGCGTTGGTGAGGCTTCAACAACCCAAGCATTTTCTTTGTTTTTTTCATCTAATTTATCAAAATCTATTATATATTTAAGTGCACTGTGTTCGGTATATAAACATACATCACTGCCTATTTCTTCACGTAATAAATTCATTTCGTAATTAACAACATCTGTGGTTTTTATGTTGTTTTTTACACAATAATTATATAATCTAGTTTCATTTTTATAATGTTCTACGTCTAAATAGAAAGGTAATTTATTATATTCTAGAGCTCCTAACTTATTAAGTTCTTCGGATATTCTGTTTACTTCCATTTTGGCTTCTTTTTCATTTAGAGCTTGTGAGAAAAAGTAAAATCCATATGGTACTTGGTATTCTTCACACACATTAATTAGCTTTTGAATATTATAGTATTTTGTTTTTGCAAATGAAGGATTTCCAGGCTCATGAGATATACCATAACCATTTGCTCCGAATTTTATCATAACTGCTGCTGGTTTACAGGTTATATCTATTGGATAACTCCAACGATTAGTTTTAGCATTATTATCAAACTTTGCTCCATTTTTTAATATTGTTTCTAAGGTTGCAGCACTAAAAGTATGATCAACATCAATTGTGAAATATCCATCAACATCGTTAGTTTCTTTAGAATTATTAGAAAATGTCATACTTAGTTCATTTGTTTTATTTGCTAAATTATTATTTTTACTATCTCTATTTGTTTTAACTTCATCTAAATATTCAGAAGCTACATAACCAACAGAACCATCATTTGTAATAACTTTAATCCAATGATGTCCATCAACTTTCTCTTCTTTCATACAATTATCTACAATACTTTGATAGGTATGTAATTTAGAACCATTTTCAACATATGATACTATTTCAGATGAGATTCCAGGTTTTTTACGTAGTTTTAGTGGTGTTTTTGATACACTTTCTGTATTTACCTGATACATCTTGTAATCATCACTTCGGTTCATTGCACTAATAGTATCTATATTTGATAAATCTTCTATAATATAATGTTCAGCTACACTACCATCAAGATTATAGGTAGTAGCAGCAACATAACCGTAATAAATTTTACCGTCGTATTTGTATGCAACATAAATCCAATCTTTATTATCATCACTTATTGAACTTACGTTAGGTAAGACCCAAATTTTACTACCATTAGGAATTTCAGCTACTATTTCTCCTTTTGTACTTGCTTTTTTTCTCAATTTTAATTTAATGTCTTTGTTAGTTGCAACAATAAATTTTCTTCCTTGTTTCATCTTATCAAAATCTGTTCTAACTGTATAATCACTTGCGATATAACCCGTTTCTAATTTGTTTTTATCCTGATTGACATGGATTGCTTTTTCCCAACTCATTGAATTATCTTTAGAACTAAATGTTGCATTAGATGCTAAAATATTTGTTCCTTGTTTTAACAAAATAGCATCATCGTCATTTTTGTCAACGACATTTTTCTCTCTTAACCATGTACCATTTTTAGCAAAGATTTCAGAGATATTACTCTTATCAATACTAACAAAATTAGTTTTATCAAGTGCTTTATCCTCTAAATATTTTCCATCCATGTAGCCGGCAACCATCTTACCGTTACTTTTTATCAAGATAACCTCATATTTTTCTTTATTTTTAGTGTCCTTTTCATCAACAATTGCAAGTAAACCATCCTGAATTTTTGTGCCTATAACTTTTCCTTTTTTATTATAAAGTTTTGCATTGTTATCACAATCATCTACGTTTACTAAATATACTGTATTTCCAATAACTTTATTTGCAGCTTTTGGTGCAGTACTTAAAACAACTGCACTAACAAACATTCCAAGTGCTATCCTTGCTCTTTTTGACATTTTTTTAGTCATTTCATAAAACTTTTTTCTCATATTTCCCATATGAACCCCCCTTACATATTTGAATTATAACACATAATTAACAAAAATGCAACTGAAAATCATTGAAAAATATCAAAAAAATTAACGTTTAGATGATATTTTTAGCACATTTTATGAAAAAAAGACTAATATTCATACCATAGTCCTTCTTTTTTTAATTCTTTTATTATATCAGCATGTTCTTTTTGATCTTTACTGAAATATATTTTTTTATTTTTATCAGCTACAAAATAGTAGTATTCACTTTCTTTAGGATATAATGCTGCTTCTACAGAATCAATTGATGGGTTACATATTGGAGAGATTGGTAGTACTTTAAATTTAGCACATCTAGTGTTGTAGTCATTGCAAGCATTAACTTCATTTGAATACAAATCTCTCTCTCCCATATCTACTTTGACTCCATAATAAGTTGTTACGTCACTTCCTAAATTCATATCATTATTTAAGCGATTAAAGAATACACCTGCTATTGTTTTTCTATTTTCAGAATTTGTTCCTTCTAATTCTACTATTGATGCTAAAGTCATTATTTGATGAATTGATAAATTATTTTTTTCAAGAGCAAGTTTATATTTAGATAATTTTCTATTTGTCTCGTCTAGCATTTTTTCAATAATACTCTCTATACTAGCATCTCTATTAGCAATTTCATAAGTATTAGGATATAAGTAACCTTCTAATGAGTAATAAATATTAGGATTTTTTATCTCATCACCTAAAAACCAATATTTATTAATTAGTGTATTTAAATAATTTTCATCTTTTAATAGAGTATAAAATTCTTCTTCTGAATGATTTGTATTTTGAGATATTACTGTTGCTACTTTTCTAATATTAATTCCTTCTTTGAAAGTTAAATTTACTTCTCTTTTGCTATTTTTTCCCTCGTTTAGGATTTCTACTATTTTTTTAGTTCCCATATCTTCACTTAGATTGTAAGTAGAGGCTAATAACTTTTTTTTATTATTTAATCTGACGTATATATTAAAAGCAAGTTTACTTCTTATCATATTATTATTATATAGGGTTTCTGCTATTGAGTTAATATTACCTCTTTTAATTGTTACTTGTCTAGGTATACTATCATCACTTACTTTTGATAGTCCTAAATTATAAAGGGAATATATAAAAATTGCTGTGCTGAGGGTTAGCGCAATTATTGCTAAATATATATTTCGATAAATTTTCATCATGAACACCAACTTTAGAATTTTTTTGTTTTATTTTGACTCTTTGTTATTTTCTTCTTGAATTGTCTCAAGAATTGTTTCAATTATTTTCCATTCTCTGTCTGTTTCTATAGGAGTTAGTTCTGTTTTTTCATCATTTGGATTAAAAATAGAGGCATATACTTTAGTATTTCCTTCATCATCTGTTGTATTGTCAGTGTATACTATATAGCTTTTTTTAGTTTCTTCTGAATCAAATGTAAATAATACTTCACATACTACTTCATTTCCTTCATCATCTAATACTGTAAAATTAGTTTTTTCTTTCATTTTATTCACCTTTCCTATCTAAATAGCCTTGTAATATTATTTCAGCGGCTATTCCATCAACTTTTTGTTTTCTTTTTTTTCTTGATAAATCTGCTTCTATTAAAACATTATTTGATATTACGGATGTTAATCTCTCATCTTCCATGATAACTTCTATATTAAAGTTATTTTCTAGTTTTTCTTTAAAAGCTAAAGTTATCATAGCTCTTTCTCCTACTGTATTATTCATATTTTTAGGATAGCCTAAAATTATTTTAGATACTTGATACTCTTTTATAATATCAGCTAATGGTGAGATTAATAAATCATAGTTCTCATCTTTAAATCTTATTGTTGTTAAAACATTAGCGATTGTCTTGGTGGGATCTGATATTGCTACTCCTAATGTTTTAGAACCTAAATCAAGGCCCATATATCTCATATTATCACCTACTTAGAACTAGTATTATCTAGAAAATATTTATAAATTTGGTACCAACTATATACTCTATGAACATTTTTTTTATCGACATTCATATTATAAGGAGCATCAAAACATAAAACAGGAATATAGTCACTTATTTCTTCAACATTATTTTCTTTATCTTCAATCATTATGTCTATATTATTTTTGATACATTTATCTTTTTTATTACCTGGTCCTGCTAATATTTCATCATATTCTATATTATTTTTCTTTAGCCACTCTTCTACATAAAAATTCATTGTATTAGCATACTGATTGGTTAAATATCTATTATCACGGGCTGATAATATTACAATTTCATGTCCCATATCTTTTAGAGTACTTATAACTTTAGCAGCATATGGTCTAGTTGGAATTGAAACCATCAAGTCAAAAATATATTCCTTCCAAAATTTATTATTTTCTTCATCAGTTAAAAAGAACTGTTTTTCTATCATATATTTATTAGGATTAAATCCTCTATCTATTTTATTATCTATACAAAATTTGAAGCCACATGAATAATGCCAACTTCCTATGTCGTTTAAAACGCCATCTATATCTACACCTATTCTCATAAGACTCCTCCCTATTACTTGTTAATTGTAACATATTTTTATAAATTTTGACAATGTTTTTTTAGAAAGTTAATGTAATTTAACCTTTGGTTAAAAAGAAAAAACTAGCCTTTAACTAGTTCTTTCTTGTTTTAGCTTTATATTTATTTTGATCAAGCTCTCCAGACATACAATTATCTTTAATAGTAATTTTGTAATAGCATAATTTCTTTATGGTATTTATAACATTTAAGATTGTTTCGTTTTGTTTTTTATTATACTTTTGAGTTTTACTAGTGGATTCATCGCTAGAGGTATATTTTTGATTTAATTTTTCAAAATCATTATAATTTTCGTCTAAAATATTATTTTTTTTGCTTTCTATAACATAATTATAAGTTTTATTATTTAATCTATCAACATATTCTAGATATACATTGTCATCTTTCTTAGTATCTGAATCAACTACTAAATTCTTTTCTTTTTCTCCATCTAATTTACAATAGTCTAAGAATAGAGCAGCTATTGTATCTTCATATATGCTTTTTATTTTTTGAGTGCTATTATAAATATTTTCATTACATATTTTAGCATCTGTATTTTTAAGTTTGTTTGCTAAAGATATAAATTTAGTTGTCTCTTCTGTTGGGATATTAGTATCTAACTTTCCATGTTCTATATCATTTAGATAAATTTCAAATTGTTTTATATCATTTTTGATTTCTTCTGGTGAAATATTATCTTCATTTGTATCGCTTTGATTATTAGTTGCATAGCGTTCTAATTCTAAGGAATTAATACGTTCAGATATTTCAATATAATTCTTTATAATATCTAAGTATCTGATTTCTTCTTCAGTTAAGATTTCATCTAAGCAAGTGCTATTACTAACATTATTTATTATCTTTTTAAAACTATCATTATCAATTTGACTGACTGCTTTATTTTCTGATATTTGTTTTTTTACTTTTCTAGCTCCCCCAACGATACCAATAGCACCAAGACCTGCTAAGGCTATAATTATCATTCTTGTCTTTAGGTTCTTTATAGATAAACCTTTAGTTCTTTTTTTAGTTTTTTTATCTTTTTCTAATTTATATTTTTTATTCTTTTCCATTTTTATTCTCCTTTAACTTATTTTAAATTATTGATTTTTTCTTTCTGATTATTGTAAATGCTCCTGCTCCTAGGGATAAACTACCGATTACACTTGGAATAGTACTTGCCCATGAGCCAGTATTTTCTACGGTTATTTCTTTACCTGGAGTACTTGGTGCATCTGGGGTATTAGGTTGTTCTGGAGTGTTTGGAGTCTCAGGTTTATTATACATTACTACTTTGGTTGTAGTTCCATCATCTTTTACAGTGAAAGTTATTGTTTCATTACTTAATACATAACCATTTGGGGCTACTACTTCATTTAAAGTATAAGTTCCTGGAGTTAAGTTTGTTATTATATGAGGAGTATCTCCTGATGTCCACTCGTCTATGACGTTACCATTTTTATCTTTTACTACTAATTTAGCTCCTGGTAATTCTTTACTAGTTGTAACATCTTGTTTACTAATAGATACTTTTGTTGTTGTATTTGGAGTATTTTTCATAATAACTGTATTTAATTCTTTTCCTGCTTCATCTAATAATTTTCCATCACTTGATACAGTGAATTTTATTGTTTCATTACTTAGAATATAGCCATTTGGAGCTTTTGTTTCAGATAAAGTATAACTTCCTTCTACTAGTTCTACATAGTGAGCATTTTTATCGGTAACCCAGCTATCTACTACTTTACCATCTTTATCTTTAATTTCTAAACTGGCTCCAGCTAAATTTTCATTAGTTTTAGCATCTATTTTAACAATTGGATATTTCTTTTGCTCGGGAGTTGGTTTCTTTTCGTTATACATAACAACTTTATCAATAGCTTTATCATCTTTATTTAATAGAGTTCCTTTAGAATCTATTTTGAATGTTATAGTTTCTTTGGATAATACATAACCATCTGGAGCTATTGTTTCAGTTAGAGTGTAAGTTCCTTCTGGTAGGTCTTTAATAACATGAGCTTCATTTGTAGATACCCATGTATCTATAATTTTACCAGTATTGTCTTTTACTTGCAATGTTGCTCCTGGTAATTCTTTACTAGTTGTAATATCTTGCTTACTAATAGTTACATTAGTTTTTGGTATTGGTTTATTAAACATTACTACTTCTTTTAGAGTATTACCATTACTATCAGTAATTTTACCTGTTTTATCTACAGTAAATTTAATTGAATCAGTATTTAGAACATAGCCATTTGGAGCTGATACTTCGCTTAAAATATAATTTCCAGCTTCTATATTTTTAATTATATGTTCTTCTGTAGTTGAGGTCCATTCATCTATAACTACGCCTTTTTCATTTGCTAATTTTAGCTTTGCACCTGATAATTCTTTGTTAGTAGTTATATCTTTTTTACTAATTTTAATATTTTTTTCTTCATTAGGTTTATTATACATAATTACTTTATCAATAGATTTTCCAGCTTCATCTGTTAATTTACCATCTTTATCTACAGTAAATTTAATAGTCTCTTTTGATAATATATAACCATCTGGAGCTACTGTTTCAGTTAAGGTATAAGTTCCTGCTTCAATATTTTTTATAATATGAGGCTCGTTTGTAGATATCCATGTATCTATAATTTTGTTATCTTTATCTACTACTTTTAGAGAAGCCCCAGGAAGTTCTTTTTTAGTTGTAATATCTTGTTTGCTAATTGTAATATTTTTCTCTTCACTAGGTTTATTATACATAACTACTTTATCAATAGATTTTCCAGATTCATCTGTTAATTTACCATCTTTATCTACAGTAAATTTAATAGTTTCTTTTGATAATATATAACCATTTGGAGCTACTGTTTCAGTTAGAGTATAAGTTCCAGCTTCAATATATTTTATAATATGAGGCTCGTTTGTAGATACCCATGTATCTATAACTTTATTATTCTTATCTTTTACTTGTAATGTTGCACCTGGTAATTCTTTCTTTGTAGTTATATCTTGTTTGCTAATTTCAATATTTCTTTCTTTTTCTGGAGTGTTATACATAACTACTTTGTCAATAGTTTTACCATTTTTATCAGTTAGTTTGCCATTTTTATCTATTGTGAAACTTATAGTTTCTTTAGATAATACATATCCTTTTGGTGAGATTGTTTCACTTAAAGTATAAGTTCCTGTAGCTAATCCTCTTATTAAATGTTCTTTATCTGTAGATGTCCATTTATCTATAACTTTACCATTTTTATCTTTAAGTTCTAGACTTGCTCCTGGTAATTCTTTATTTGTTGTTATATCTTGTTTACTAATTTTAACACTATTTTTAGTGTTTTTTAATTCTAATTTTGTTACATTAGTACCACTAGTATTTTTTGTATTACCACTAGCATCTACTGTAAATTTAATAGTTTCTTTAGATAAGATGTAGCCATCTGGTGCTGATACTTCACTTAAAGTATAAGTACCTTGTGCTAAACTTTTTACAGTATGTTCACTTCCATCTGTAGTCCATCTATCTACTTCTTTATTGTTTGAATCTGTAATTTTTAAGACAGCACCTTTAACAGCAGTCTTAGTGTCGGCATCAATTTTTACTACTTTTGGTGATTTTACGTTAGTTATGGTAATAGAGCTTACTTTTTGGCCAGATACTTTTATGTTGCCATCGTTATCTATTACAAAAGTTATTTTATTTTTGTTTAAATTATAGCCATTTGGTGCTGATGCTTCTCCTACAGTATAAGTACCTGGATTAAGGTTTTTAATAACGTGAGTTGAACCATTAGATGTCCATCTATCTATTACTTTACCACTAGAGTTTTTAGCTTCTATTACAGCACCTTTTAAACTAGATTTAGTATTAAAATCAGTCTTATTTACTGGCACATTAACACTAACTTTTTTATTTATTATTAATTTTGCAGTATCTTCAGCATTTTTTACAATCTTATAAGTAACAGCCATCTTTTGATATCTACTATTACTTGGATTATAATTTTGTGATTTAATTATTTCTTTAGAGTTACTTACTTTTACTTTTAAAGTTGTCTTTCCAGGTTTAATTTTAGAATCTGGAACATATACATAAATATATTTTCCACTAACTTTATAAGTTGAACCTTTTGGAGCTCCTACTAGAGATACTTTAAATTTTTTCTCTGAGCTTGTTACTTTTATTTTTTTAGAAACATAATTATTTCCACTTTTGCTCATTTCACTTTTATCTGGACTTAATTTTATACTTGGTCCACTAAAATTAGGCTTTGAAGCTTTCTTAGCATTAGCAACTAAAGTTCTAATTTTTTTAGCAGTTGCAGAATTACTGCTATAAACTTTGTTTCTGAATTTAGATACAGAATAAGATTTGTTCATTATTCCTTTATCTGACATATAAATCCATAAAGCAGTTTGATATATAAAGAAATCATTATTATTTCTTACGTTTTTATAAGCTTGTTTTAAGATATAGTGCTTACCAGCATCATCAACAATATCTGCTTTCGTATATTTAATACCTGTTGATGGTGTTTTTTTAGCATATGTTATACAATATGCAAATTTTCCACCAGTAGTCTTTTTTACATGAAATGTTTGTGGATAAGACATAGGTGGATTATGATAGCTTGTACTTTTTATTGTAACGCTGCTTGCAATGTTTTCAGCATTAACGATAGTTGTTCCGAAAACAATTGTTGCAATTATAGTAAGAATAAAACTTACTAGTAATTTAAAATTCTTTTTCATCCCAATTCCTCCCTTAAATTAGCTCCATATTCTATCACTCTTTGTTAACTCTGTCAAGAACTTTTTAAGAATTTATTAGTATTTAAATGAAGTTATTTTTGGGATAAAATATGGGATAATAAAAAGAACTAGCTGATAAATTGTTAGTTCTTGGAAAAATAAATTACATCTACTTTAAAACTAATAAAATTAAGGTAAGAGAAGCTATTATTTTAAATTAAATGAATATTATTCTTCTTTTAAAAATTCCATCTTTTTATATTCTTTTAAGTTAATTATATCTTTCTCACTCATAAAACAAATATCTTTGTAAGTACAAAATTGACACCCAATATTATTCATACCTATTCTTTTAGGATTTATAGTAAAATTAGCATTAGTAATCTCGTGAATAGCATTATCTATTTTAGATTCCGTTATTTGATATAGTTTATCTATTTCATCATCACTTAAGACTTTTTTTGTTCTAAGTCCATTAGAGGTTGTACTCATTCCTTTTATTACTTTACTATTTTGATAGTTAGAATCTAGCATTTCTATTAAGCTCTCATCTATATTAGTATAGCCTTGAAGTTTTAAATTATCTTGCTTTTGTTTTAGATAATCACTTTTGGGATCAGATGAGGGAATAGGATTTATAATTTTTTGAAGATAGAAACCTACTATTCTAATACTTGGAAACTTATTTTTAAGAAGATAGATATATGTTGGCAATTGTAAATCTAGGCCATGAATAGTATTATTTAAATTAAACTGTGTACTGCCTGTTTTATAATCGATAATAGCAGCCATTTGTTCATCGTTATCTAGCATTATTTTATCAATAAATCCTTTAAATACAATTTTCATATCATTAATACTTTTATCTATTTCTACTCTACTTTCATATAAACTTTTATTTAGACTAGAATAGCTATATTGTTCTTTAATGGTCTCTATAATGAATTTTAGTTCTTCTTTTAAGTTATTTAAGAAAAATAATTCTTTAGCATTAAATTTATATTCTTGTTTATCGATGTATCTTTGATAAGTAGTATCAATATCTATATCTTTATCAAAACAAATAGATAATATGTAGTGAAAAAGATTACCTAATATAGTCATAAATGTTTCTTCATAAATATTTATATTTAAGATATTAGATAAATAGTATTTAAAACTACAATGATAATAATTATTAATAGCACTATAAGATAAGTTAAGGTTATTCTTTAAATATCGTTTTAAAGTTCTAGGATCTATTTTAGTATACTTATTATTATAAGTCATATATTCTATATCTTTATAATTATTAAAGAGAACTTCTAATTCTTTAGAGTAAGTATTATATTTTATTAAATTATCAATTTTATCAGTTAATTCTATTTTATTATAAATGTTAGAATAGTTGTATTCTTTTTGAGGAATCTCTTGCTCTAGTTTTAAGATATCGTTTAGACTAGATAAGTAATAGTCCCCTGTTAAACTATGGGTTTTATAAGTTATAATTAGATTTTTAGTGTGCTTTATATCATCAAGCCATTTAGCATGATTTTGATTATTTATATCATTAGAGGTATCTAAATTTAATTTGCTTTTTAAAGAATCACTAAGATAATCTTCATCTTTTATTGTTTGAGGAATTTGACCTTGATTAAAATTCATAAGAAATACATAATCGCTCTGAGATGCATCACTTAAATTATCTAATATTTCTACTTTAGAAGATAAGTTTTCTTTATTAATTATTTGATTTTTGAAGTCATTTATTAATAATGGTTTTATTTCTAGGTAACTATTGCACCAAGTATATTTATTTAAGATATTAATAATTTTATTGTATATGTCTAGGATATGCTCATCTTCTAAATTATAATTTTCTTCTATAAATGATAAGGTACTAGTTATATCATCATCTAAGTGAGATAAGAAGTCTTTAGCAATTTTTGTTGCATAAAGTTTACTTGTATTAAAGGTAATAGGAATATTAAACATTTTAAATATTCTAGATATTGCTATATTATATTCACTATTTATGCCACATATTTTTATGTTATTTATATCTATACCATCAATTACTAATTTACAAATAGATGTTGCAACAAAGACAATTTCATCTTCTAGAGAGTTTAGTTTATAAATTTTATTATGGTGGTATTCTTCTTTGGTGTTACTATACATTAAAATATTAGCTTTTGTTTCTTTTTTTATTTCTTCTATTAGATTTTGATAAAACTTAGAAAGATATTTATTATTATAGATAATTATATTTTTATGTTGAAGAAAATCTTTAAAAAGTGGTGTATAGTAAAGTAATTTAGCACTATCTAACTCTTTTTTTAGTTTTTTTAGATGTATAATTTTAGGATCATTTATATCACTAGCAAAATATAAGTAATATAAATTATTTAAATACTTATTAGCTACATCATAGGTAAAATCATATTTTTTCATTAAATAAAGATGAGCTTTTTCATCATACTTAAAATAAAAATTTTCTTTTAAATCATTTAGAGTCATAAATTTTATATTTAGTAAACTTTTGCTACTACACTCTTCAATTACTTTTACTTTTTGTTTTTGGCTTGGATTTAATATTAATATGTCATTATCTTTTAGTTTATCTATAATCATTATACATCCTACTCTCTTTAATAGTTATTTTGTTATTAAATTTTTTACTTCTTCAAATAGCTTATTATTAGCTTCTTCTAATGTCATATTTTCTACTTTAAAAGGTTTTCCATACTTTATAGTTAAGTTTTTACTTTTAAATTTATAATCTCCTGTTATACCAAATGGTACTATAGTGGCATTTGTTTTAGAAGCCATAGATACTGCTCCAAATTTAAAGGGAAGTAATAATTTATCTTTAGTTTTGTTTCTAGTTCCCTCGGGGAATAGTCCTATAGCACCACCACTTTTTAGAATATCTAGGGCTTGTTTAGTTGCTTCTTTATCGTGAATGCTTCTGTTTACTGAAATACAACCAACAAACTTGAAAAACCAAGCTAATTTAGAATCAAAATATTCTTTTTTAGCCATATAATGAATAGTTCTTTTAGTAGCCATAATTGTTAAGCATTGATCGTAGATGTGTTTGTGGTTACCTACTATTAAAATTGGACCATCTTTAGGAATTACCTCTTTATTAATTATAGTTGGATTATAATATAATCTAAACAATACTCTCATAAGAGGAGTTAATAATCTATAACCAAATTCACCTTTAAATCTAGTTTTCTTTTTCATCTTTCTGTCTCCTTTTATTATTTTCTTCCTGAAGTTTTTTGAAGTCGACTTTACCTACTATTGTTTTAGGTAGAGATTTTCTAAATTCATATTCGTATACTTGAGAATATTTAGGAAGATTTTTTTTGCATAGTGCTTTTAATTCTTCTATTAATTCATCACTTTGCTTATATCCTTTATTTAAGACTATGAAGGCTTTAGGAACTTCCATTTTATATTTATGAGATATTCCTACTACACTGCATAACATTACTGCTTCATGTGATTCTAGGAGTTGCTCTATTTGATTAGGATAAACATTATATCCAGATGAGATAATTAATCTTTTTAATCTACTGGTATATTTAATGAAACCATCTTTATCCATTGTTCCAAGATCACCAGAATGAAGCCAAATGTTACCGTCATCATGGATATGAAGAGCTAGATTTGTTTCTTTAATGTTATTGTAATATCCTAGCATTACATTAGGACCACTTATACATATTTCACCTTCCTCGCCGTAAGGAACTTCCTCATCCTCTGGTGAAAAGATACCTATATAACAGCCTGGGAACGGAATACCTACAGAAGAAGTTTTAGGAATGCTCTTTAATCCTAAGCAAACTGCGGCTAAAGATTCACTCATTCCATATCCTTGCAATATTCTTGTATTAGCTCCATGCTCATGAAGAAAGGTATTAATCTTATTCTCCATTGAGGCTTTTAAAGTGTCACCTCCTGATATTACATATTTTAAATAGCTTAATTCTAAAGATTTGCTATTAGGATTTTTCATTAGAGCTTCAAATAAAGTTGGTACACCTATTACAAATTCTGGTTTATGTTTATTTAATAATTTATCAAATTCCATACCATTAAATTTAGGAAGTAATATAACTTCAGCTCCTAAACACAAAGGAGTGTAGACACAGACTCCTAGACCAAAGCCGTGAAAAATTGGCATAATGGCTAGACATTTATCACCGATAGTTAATTCGTCAAAGACAATTCTTGATTGTTCTACTAGAGTAATAAAGTTGCCGTTAGATAAAACTATAGCTTTAGGGGTTCCAGTTGAACCTCCACTATGAATCATAACAGCTGGATTATTTTTAAGGCCATGTTTTTTAGGTGGGATTGGTCTTGTAAAATCAGTATTTTTGGGTTCTTTAATGAAATCATTCCAAGTAGAATAAAGATTTATTTTCTTTGGTATTTTATATTTATATCCTTCTTTTAAATGGTAAGCAACATTCATTGGGAAAGGCATAGAATTTCCTGGAGATACTACTACTACTTTTAAAACTTCAGTGTCTTTAATTATTGCTCTTACTTTATCCAAATCAAGATCAACTGTTACTATCATAATGCTTTTAGTTTCTACTAAAGTATTTTTTATCTCGTTTTCACTAGATAAGGGGTGAATCATATTACAAATTGCTCCTAATTTATTTAGGGCTAGAAAGGATATTACTCCTTCTGGGGTATTAGGCATACAAATTGTTACTACGTCTCCATATCTTATACCATAATATTTAAAACTCATTGCACATTCATCTACTTTATTTAAAAGGCTTTGATAAGTTATTCTTGTACCATAATAATTTATGGCACATTTACTTGAATATTTATAGCTATTTTCCTTAAAATTTTCATATAAAGAAGTATCTGGTATGTCTAAATCCATCTCTTTAGGCGAATAATATTTGCTCCAAGGAGCATTAGGTTTCTTTTTAAAACCTAAGAATCTAAAAAATTTCATATTAAATATTCCCATATTTTACCTACTTTCTTTTTTACTTAATTCACTACTAATTATATTCATTAGTTTGTTATTTTCACAAGTTAAATCGTTATTTTTAGTATTTATTTTATAAGGTTTATAAAATTCGATTATAACACTTTTTCGAAATAGTTTATATTTATTTTTTATAGTAAATGGTACTAAGCTAGCATTAGTTTCACTAGCCATCTTTACAGCCCCTATTTTAAAGGGCATGATGATATCTTTGGTTTTGTTTATAGTACCTTCAGGAAATATGCCTATTAGAGCATCTTTATTTAGGACGTCAATAGCCTTATTTAAAGCATTTTTATCGTGGATACTTCTATTTACAGGTATTATTCCCATGTTGGTAAATATAGGCTTTTTGATTCCTTTAATTAGGCTATCTTTTGCTAAAAAATGGATAGTTCTTTGGGTTGACGATATTAATAATAAACAATCTAAGTTGCTAGTATGGTTTCCTACTAAAATACATCTTTTTTCTTTTGGAATGTTATTTAGTCCTTTGTAGGTTGGTCTAAAAGTTATATCAAAGAGAAACTTAATTATTGGTCTAGTTATTTTATATAAAATTGGTTCTTTCAAATTTATCCTTCTTTCTTTAAATATCAAGTTAATGATATCATATTTATACTAGTTTGGCAATTAACACATATATAAATTTAGGAGTAGCGATAGTTATTATTTTTAGTAAAATAAAAGATTTTTTTTAATATTACATTAGTAGTAAACTTTATAAATTTTTAGAAAAAAAGAAAAAACACTTAAATTAATTAAATGTTTTTAATTATTAATACGATGGACAATTTGAGGAGTATCTAGGGTTATATTAGAAAATTGATAACCGTTAGATTTTCCATATTTAATGATTGCTCTTAGAGCATTTAAGGTATAATAGTTATTTTCAAAATCGTGCATTAGGACCATATTTACTCTATTATGTTTTAAATTATTTATAACATTGTTATATACCTCATTACTCGAGTGAACACCACCAGCATCTTCTGATGAAATGTTCCAGTCGTAATATTTATAGCCTTTTTTTCCTACTTCACTAGCTAAATAACTCATAACACCACTTGTATATCTTTTACTTATAGTATTAGAACTCCCTCCAGGAAATCTTATAATTTTACTATTAATACCAATAATATTTTTTACTTTATTAGACATTTTTTCAAGATCATCTATGTAAGCATTATTACTTGAATATATTGTTTGATAGTTATGAGTGTAACTGTGAAGGCCTACAGTATGTCCCTCATCATATTCTCTTTTTATTAAGTAATTTAAACTATCATCATGATTTATTACAAAGAATGTAGCTTTGATGTCTTCAGACTTTAAAATATCTAAAATTTGACTAGTTACGGTTTTGCTTGGCCCATCATCAAAGGTTAGATAGATGACACTATTGGTTGTTGTATTGTTGACCATTACGTTTATTGTTCTCTCAACAGCAGTTACATTACCACTACTATCACTTACTTTATAAGTTATTTTATATATACCAATTTTAGAAGTATCAACAGAGCCACTTACTTCTACTTTACTAGTTAAATTACCATCACAGTTATCTAGAGCTTCGTAGCCAGGATCTCTAAAAGTAGAATTTAGATAAAGATTCATATAATTATAACCATTTAATTTAATAATTGGAGCTTCTTTATCTTCTCTTATTAACTCTCTTGTTTTAACTGTTCTATTGCCAAAAGTATCTTCAACAATATAATTAATTTTATCTTTTTCAAGGTTAGTTATTACTTTTTTAGTTAAGTTGCCATCATAATTATCAAATGCTTCATAGCCTTCTTCTTTGTATGAATCATTTGGACATAACCTTACTTCCTTACTACCAATTAATTTTAATGTTGGAGGTTTACTATCAATTACTTTTACGGTTCTTGTTTTTTTTACATCAAAAATTAAATATTTTATTTTATAATTTACTTGATAAGAACCAATTTTTTTAGGATTAATATTATTTGATACTTCTACATTATTAGTTATATCTTTATTTAAAACATAGGATTTATATCCTGGTTCAGTATAGCCTTTATTGACTTCAATTGTCATATCTTTATTATTTGTTAAATATAGTTTAGGTGTTAATACTATGCAAGCTATGAATGTTATTAGGGCTATTATTCCTAAAACTATAATGGCAATTATTATTATTTTTTTATGTTTGTTTTTCAGTTTGTACTTCCTGTTCATATTTTATCACTACCCATACATATTATTTTATCATATTTTTTTGTTTTAGCAAGTTAATTATACTTAGATTTACACTAATAGTATGGACGAAATATTATAAAAAAATAATAATAAAAGCATGTAGAAATAATTTAAAAACAAAATAATTCTACATGCTTATTATTCTAGATTATTTTTACAATCAACTAATATTATGTCATCACCTATTTTTATTATTTGGTTCCATAGCAAATTTATGTTTTCTTTATTACTATTAAATAATCTTCTATTTGGTTTTCTATCTTCTAGAAGTAATTTTGCAACCATGCCTTTTCTATCTATTATAACATCTATGATGTTGCCTATTCTTCTGCCTGTTGCTATATCTATGATTTCTTTATCTTGTAGTTCTGATAAATTCATATAACCACCTAATAAATTATATTAGATTTTTTTAAATATAGAATTATTTATAAATGATTAGGATTTATATCTATTTCAACATTAACTTTACTATTTTGTTTGTAGTGATTATCTAGTTTTAGAAGAGTTTCTTTTAGTTTAGGATCTTGTTTGTATTTGATAATACACTGTTGTTTATAGATGTTATTTATTCTGAAAATATTGGCCATTGCTGGTCCTAAGACAAATGTTTGGCTACTTAGATTATTTTTTAAGAAGTCACCTACTTTTTTGGCTTCTGTAAAGCTTAAGTTATAGTCTTTAGTGCTTATAGTTACTAGTATTATGTAGTAATAAGGGCTATAATTTAATTTTTTTCTTAATTTCATTTCTTCTAAATAAAAGGCTGGATAGTTATGTTTGCTGGCTAAGACTATACTATAGTGATTATTGTTATAGGTTTGAATTATTACTTCTCCCTTATGTTCAGCACGACCAGCCCGGCCAGCTACTTGAGATAATAATTGAAAAGTTCTTTCACTGCTTCTATAGTCTGGAATATTTAGACTAGCATCAGCGTTTAAAACTCCTACCAGGGTTACTAGAGGAAAATCTAGACCTTTAGCAATCATTTGCGTACCTACTAAAATGTCATACTTATGGTTGGCAAAATCATCTATTATTTTTTGATGAGATCCTTTTTTAGAAGTTGTATCAATATCCATTCTTACTATTTTAGCACTATATTTTTTATTTAACTCCTCTTCTAATTTTTCTGTACCTAAACCAAATTCTTTTAAATCAGTATTACCACAACTAGGACATTTTGTATATTTGGGGGTTGCGTAACCACAATAATGACACCTTAACATATTGCTTGTTTTGTGATAAGTTAGGCTAATATCACAATTATGACACTTGGCTGTTTCACCACAATTATTACAAGTTAAGATAGAAGAATAACCACGTCTATTTAAAAGAAGGATTATTTGTTCTCTGTTTTTCAATTTTTCTTTTATTTTAGTATCTAATAGATGTGATATTATAAAATTTCCTTTTTTTATTTCTTCTTTCATATCTATAATAGATACTTTTGGTAAGTTGCCTGCTCCTGCTCTTTTGGTTAGCGTTAATAAAGTATAGACCTTATTACAAGCTCTAGCCATACTTTCTAAAGAAGGAGTGGCACTTCCTAATAAGACAGGACAGTTATGATATTTACTACGCATAATGGCTATATCTTTAGCATCATAGCGAGGATGATTATCTTGTTTGTATGTTTGAGTATGTTCTTCATCTATAATTATGATACCTATGTTCTTTAGAGGCGCAAATATAGCACTTCTAGCTCCTATTACAATTTTGACTTTAGAGGCCATTATTTTTCTATATTCATCATATTTTTCAGAATCACTAAGTCCAGAATGAAGAATAGCAATAATATTTCCAAATCTAGAGCTAAATCTTTCTACTATTTGAGGAGTTAAACTAATCTCTGGTACTAACATAATAGCTGTTTTATTATTATCAACTACTTTTTTTATAATATTCATGTATACCTCTGTTTTACCAGATCCAGTTATGCCATAAAGTAAGAATGTTTTAGAAGTACCAAAGCTTTTGGATACAGAATCAACAACTTGTTGCTGGTATTTATTTAAAGTAACAATTTTATCTTCTTTCTTATTATCATAGCAGTAACGATACTTTTCTATTTCTTCTAGCTTTATTAAATTATGTTTTAGGAGTGTTTTAATGGTACTATCTTGTCTTGTTATTTTTATTTTATCTTTATCTAATAGAGAATTTAAAATATCTATTTGTTTAGGATATTTACAAGTTGCAAGATAATTTTTTATAAATTGTTTATCTTGAGCTAGGCTTATATACTTATCTTTTTTTATATTAATAGAAGTTTTATGGCTAGCTTTTAGAGCTTTAGGTAACATTACTTGATAAGCACTTATTTTAGAGCAAAGAGTTTTTTCACTAATAAATTTACCAAGCTTTAACATTTCTTCATTTAGTATGGGTTCTTCATCTACTAAAGTTGTTATTTCTTTTAATTCATAGGCATTGTTATCGACTGGTGATAAAAGATTAGTTACAAATCCTTCAAGATGTTGGTGGCCAAATGGTACTTTTACTCTTGCTCCTACTTTTATTTTATCTTGAATTTTTGGAGGAACAAGATAATCAAAAGTTTTATCAACGCTTTTTGCTCCTACTTCTACTATTACTTTTGCAACCATAATAATCACCTCCAGAATTTCTGATATTATAGCATTTATTTAATTATTCAAAATAATAATTTACTATAAGTTTTTTATTTGCTTTTGTTATGTTTTTGCTTTTTATAATAATCTAGATGTTTTTTTAGAACGTCAACCATTTTATAATAGCCAGTCTCATTCATATTATTAGATACAAATTCATAGTAATTATAAGTAATATCTCCATATTTTTGAGGTTCATGGTTTTCTCCAAAATCCCATATTTTATAATCTTTCTTAAATTCAGAGAATGGCTTTATATTACCATCACTTTCTAGAGCATATTTTAAAAATTCTTGACATGCCTTAGTAAACGAGCCACCATTTTGTAGTATCCAGTTTTCTACTCCTATACCACTTAAACCACCTTCTGGTACTAGTGAATTTTTTTGCTTATAAGCATTAGCTTCTTTTAGGAGCTTTTTAGCATAGATAATATTAGCAATTACTAGTGGATATTCTTTGGGATATTGTTTTTTGATAGAGTTTAATCTATCATTTAAAGCCATTTCTGATGAATACTCGACATTACTACGTTTTTGGGCTAGTGATATATCAAGATCAAAATCTTCTTCTATAGAATCTACTTTTATATTCATACCTCGAAAACGGTTATCATGGGATAAGTTATCTTTAGGATTTAAGATTTTTTTAAATTTATCTAAAAGTGTATGCTCATGTTTTGTTAATTCATTTTTTCCTATTTTTAACATATAATCATAATCAGCGTCATTTAAAACATTAGTACCTCTAGAGGTAGAACCAGTTGGAATAAGTTCTAAAATATTACTAGATAAATCATTAGTAATAGTTGGCTCAATTTTAAGATTAGGAATTTGGTTAAATTCTAATGTTAATATTTCTTTTATGATAGTCTCAATTACGTTTTGATTATGTTTTTGTTTTTTATTATCTTCGTCCATTTCTAATAAAATATCTTCTAACTTGTCAAAATAAATAGTATCATCAAGGATATATTTTTCTTTGTCATAATATGATAGTCCAGCCATATGAGAAGCAATTTTTTCATATTCTTCAGGAGTAAATATTAAATTACCACTTAAATCAATTACAGGAATATAAAAGCCTTTTTTTACTATTTCAACTTTTAGAGCTGATAAATCATCTAAGTCGTTATCTTTACTATCACTTTCTAAATAATTTACGCTACCATCTTCTTTGTAAGGGTTATTTGGATCTATTTGTTTATTTTTCTTATAAATTATATAGTCTATATCAGATGATGCTATTCCAGTTCTTGCTCCCCAATGAGAGTTAAATCCTCCTTTTATAGTTTCAGAACAAAACATTTCTATTTTTTTAGGATCATATGGAACACCATCTTTGATAGCCTCATCACGAGTTATAGATATCCTAGGGTTATCTTTTTCTAAGACAAAGAAAATATTACCAAAGCCCCAACCGGTCGGAGTTCCGTTAATTGCATCATATACAGTCTTGGATTTTGCTACTTTAGTAAAGTCAGCATCTAGCTCGGTTGTGTCTGAGATGCTTTTACCTGTTATTGGTCCTAGATATTCGTTACATAAATTTCCCTCATCCAAAGAACTACCAAAGGCTTCTATAGTACCTATACATCTTAAAAAGTCCCCTTCTGCTGGAATTGTTTTCTTGTGTCTCATCTTTTCAGCTTTTAAATAATTCTTTTTATTAGTTTTATCAACATTATCTTCCATTAGATTTTTTAATTCATTAAATGATTTTATTCCTAAAAAGTAGGCAAAATGTCTAACTATTCTATCTGGTAAGTCGTATCTATTTGTTACTTTAAACTTTTCTCTAAAATAAGTTATTTGTTCTTTTAAATCTAAGTCAGAGAGATCTTGCTCTTCTTCGTCATCTTCAAGTGGATTTATGTTTTCAGATAAAGCTTTTAGATGAGCAGTAAATGTTTTTAGTGTGTTTTTATCTTGAATAGATAAGTCTTCTAATTTTAAGTTATTATTAATTAAAGATAAATAAATATTATTACCCTTCTCTATATTTGCTAAATAATTTTTTAGAGAACGATTATTAGAATAAATTGCTATTCTTAGTAAATCATTATAAATTATTTGAAATCTCATATTTGTTTTGTTCTTTAATTCTCGCGATAGTTTCTGCATAGCTTTATTATTGGGATTAGCTTTAATTAATTCAGGAGACATTCTACTATCTGGACTGAAATCAAAAGTTCCATCTGTTAATTTTTGTGAAAGATCAGGATACAGAATTCTAAAACACTTAAATATTTTACTAAACATTGGAATGTTATTTCTTATAAAAACATTTTCTATTTTATCTAAGCTGGCAATAGGATTTTTAGTTTTTAATATTAATCTAGCAAAATTTGTTCGGTAATTATATAACTCTTGAGAGTTTGTTTTAGATAATTTATTTAAAACTTCGGCTATATAATCTATTTTATTTACATCAATATTATAATTAGTATTTATAATGTAATTTTTAAATTCTTCTTTTAGGCTGTTATCTTTTAGGTTTAGGTAGTTTTCTAATACTTTTAATCTAGAGTAATTAGCTTTTTTCTGATTTTTATCTTTTGCAAATAGTGGTATCAGCCATGATAGTTTTTGATCTAGGCCACAAATTATATTAGCATCATCTATCATATCAACTAAAGATAAGTTGGTTGCAAAATCATTAAATTTAAACTGTCTATTATAAAATTTTTCTTTAATATCATCTGGTACTTTAGCCTCTAAAAATAGCATCGAATGTTTTTCACGAAATTCTTTTCTAATATTATCATTATATGTAATTCTTCCATCTATTATAGCTTTATAAATACTTTCGTCTAAGGTGTTTAAGAGGGATTTTGAGGTGATATTTTTAGCACTACTTAAATTTAGCGTAGTGAAATTTGCTATTTTTTCTAAATGATTTCCGTACGACAAAATAGTCTGAAAAGTAGATTCTTTAAAATGACTTTTCATAAGTGAAATTAAATTAACATATTTTTTTGTAGCTTCATCAAAAACTGGAAGGTGCTTAAAAAGAATTTCTGGATCAATACTTTTTAGATGGTTTTGATATTTGGAATTTGCTATAACATCATCCCAATTTATGCTTCTAGAATAAAAACTTTTCTTTAATTCTTCGCTAGCATTAGCTGGTAAAAAAGCAGTAGGATAATTATTTTTAAAGTGTTTCGGTAAATTAGCTGGATATTTTTGGGGGAAGAATGTTAAATATTTATAAAAAATATCATCAAGTTTAGTCATAAGTTCATTTAAATTTGAACTGTTTGTTAAATTTAATTTATTTATTTTTATATCTTCTTTTGTAAAGCCTTGGGCTAATACGCTGTTATTATTATTAGTTAATATAGAAAATATATCGCTATAATCACTTAGGAAATGCATGATATCATCATAACTTGCCATATTTTTTATGACAGAATATAAATTTTTTCTATTATCTAGAGTATTAATATCTATCATTTTAAAATAACGTTCTAGACTTTTTCCTTTTAAATATTCTAAATATTCAGGATTTTCTTTTATTATTTTTGGGGTTATTTCTTTTTTATAAAAGACATTTTGTAACTCTTCTGGGGCATTTGGTGAGATAAAATAATCTTCGTTTTGTTCTCTAAACTCCCCTTTTAGCTCTTTAAAATTTAGTAATATATCTGCAACTTCACTAATAGATGAGTTAGTATATTTTAAAGTTCTTCTTAATAATTCAGCAAATTCTTCTTTGGTATATGGTTCTTTGCTAGAAGTTCCTTTAAATAAAGGCCCTTCTTCTGAAAACGGCTCTACACTAAGATGAGTTGTAAGATTCTCCATTGCTTTTAGCATTTGGCAATTATTTTTAGTGAAAAAATTATTATTTTTCTTATCAAACTCTATTATTTGTTGGAAGCCACATCTATCAATAAAATTTAGAATATTATTATCACTAATTAGGAGATTAAAAGGAATATTGCTATTTAAAATATAATCTTCTTCTAGATTATTTAGTTCCTGTTTGATAAGAGTACTACAATTAGAAAAGAAATCTTTTACTTTAAAAGAGGAATATTTGAACAAATCTTTATATTGTTCATTTGTAAGATGCGTTCCTGTTCCCATAACAAGCTGGCCAGATATTTCTATTAAAAGATTATCAGTTAGCGTTTGAAGATACTTTTTCTTTTCATCTTCGTTTTGGTTATTCATAGTTTTATCTATAAATTCATAAATATTCGTGCTATCTTTAGTTAAGTTTATTAGAGTTTTATAATTATTCATAAAAGCTTTTACTTGGTTGTTAGTTATATGATGAGTATTATTTTTATCATGGATTAAGCAATAAGTTAAATCTTTATCTTTGTATAACTCCCAATTTTCTATTATATCTTTTAAAGATAAAGTGCCATTATTAAATTTTAATTTTTCATTTTTTTGGTCAACAAGATCTGTAAATAATCTATCTTTATAAATGTTTTTCATTTTAGATGAATATGCTGTTGGAGGTATTTTATCTTTTATTTTTTCGTACAAAATATAATTGATATCTTTTTCATCTTTTGTTAATGTTTTTAATAAATCTAAACATATTGAATACTTGTTTATTAATTCCCAATCTAATGTTTTAGAATTTTTAATACCAAATTTTTCTACTATTTTAAAATCCTTACTTCTTATACATGATAATGGTATTTTATCAATTAAATCATATTTAATAAACTCTTCAAAAGAAATATTATTTGTATAGATTTTTTCTAATATTTCAGAAGGAACATTTAATTTTCTACCAAATAATTGGTTTTTTCTATATTTATATTTCATATATTATCACCTACAATACTATCTTTTACTGCTTATTATCTATAATTAAATGATAGCTTATTATTGGTAAGTTGTAAATATTTTAGGTAAAATTTGACATATGAATGCAAAAAAATACTTCATATTATTTTAGAAATAATAGTTCTATAATATTTAGTGGGCTTAGATATAACACTCACTAATTTTATTTCATTAATTTGTTTATTGCATTTATATTTCTCTTTAAAACAAAATATTATCTGTAAAATCATAATGTAACTCTAATGTATTATCATAATCTGTAACTAATAGTTTCATATTATTCCTTAGGCTCGAAAGTTAAAACATTTCCAAATATTTCTAGTTTATTAGTGCTTCTATCATAAATCATTGCACCATCATCAAATATTGCATATACATTTTTCTTCTTATCATTAGCAATTTTTTGTAATTTATCTAAATATCTCTTATTATTTATTGAATGGACATCCATATAAAATGGATCATCTAAAACTCCAAAACCATCGTAAAAAGCAAAATATTTATAATAATTATTTTTAGCTGTAATAAAATATCTTTTTAATTGCAAATCTGAACCTGCACTAAATCCAATAATAATTCCTTTATAATGTTTTATATTATATAAAATTTCAGTTTCTTGAGTAACTTTACTATATAACATTTCAGGATTACCACCAGTTATTACTAATATATCACTATTATCTATTATCGATTTAAAGTTTTTAAAATTATCTTTATCATAACAGTTCAAAACAGTTATATTTTCTTCAGTAATTCCTAATTTTAATAATGACCCAACATATTTATTATATCTTCTTCCACCTTTTGGAAGCCATTCTTCATCAAATGTTTTCTTATCTATTTCCGTAGGAAAAGTCCAAGCAATAATTACAGCCTTTTGTGTAGGATTAATCATTTTTTTAATTTTAATTTCAACAAGTTCCATACCTCTTTCATATTCACTTAATAATATACTATACATAAATTACCTTCTTTCTAATTTTAATTTTTTTACGCATTCTTACATATTTAATTGTTTTTTTAGCATCTCTTCTGTATCATTATAAAAATTACTATTTTCTACTATAGGCATATTCATTATATCATATAATTGTTTTCTTTTATCACTTGATATTTTTTTAATATGTAAGTATTGTTTCATCATATAATATTTCTTTTTTTGCCACTTTGTATTAAATAAGGGGTTGTTCAAAATAAATGTTAATTTTGGCGATTTAACTTTAAAATGTAACACTTCAATATTGAAAAATGCGTATAAATAACCTCTTCTTGAGTTTGATGTTACATATTAAACTCTATAAGATATTACGAATTTTCTAATGCTGGAATATTTTTTATGTATTAGGAAATTTCCTAATATATAAAAAGCCAACGCATATTAGCATCGACTTATTAAAATTTTCTTATCAAAATTTAGGGTTCCACTATTTGACAAGAAGCTGAAATAACACAACAAAGTATTTTTAGGTTTATTTTAGTTTATTAAGAAGATCTAAAAATTCAGTTTTTATTTCTTCTAATCTTTCTTCACTCTTAGCTTCAAATCTAGAAGTAATGTTTGGACCAGTATTAGACGCTCTTACTAGAGCTGAACCGTCTTTAAAGAAGACTTTAACACCATCTATAGTTAAAATATCGTAATTTTTATCTTGGCAGTATTCTTTTATTTTTTCGATTATTTGGAATTTTGTATCATCACTAGTAGCAATTTTTATTTCTGGTGTACTATAATATTTGCTAATTCCATCTAACATTTCAGATAATTTTTTGTCTGTATTAGATAATATTTCAATTAATCTTAATGAAGCATAAATTCCGTCATCATTTCCAGAAAAACGATCTCTAAAGAAAACATGACCTGATAATTCTCCACTGAATGGATAATTTCCTTCATAACTTTTTAATTTAGTATATGAGTTTCCAGTTCTATAGAATTCATTTTCTACACCTAATTTATCTAATTCTTCTTTTAGAGCTAGGCTACATTTTATATCATAAAAAGTTTTTTTAGGCACATCTGTTTTTACAAGTTCACGCCAGATAATTATCATTAATTTATCAATATCAATCATTTGCCCTAGATTATTTACAGCTCCTACTCTATCGCCATCACCATCATAAGCAACTCCAACATCAGCTTTTGTCTCTAAAACTTTAGCTTTTAGTTTGGCTAAGTTCTCTTCAACTGCTGGATCTGGATGATGATTAGGAAATGTTGGGTCACTTTCGTTAAATAAAGGTATTAATTCTAGTTTATCCTTGAATGCAGCAAATATTTTATCTGCAACTATACATGTTGTTCCATTACCACAATCATATACAACTTTTAATTTTCTATCACCTAATTTTATACCTGATGTAATCATTTTTATGTAATCGTCGTGAATATCTACATCTTTTTTTGTTCCTGTAGTGCCAGTACTTTTAAATGCATTATTCATGATGATATTATATAGTTCAAGTGATGATGTTCCACAAGCATTATGAATTCCATTATAAGAAAATTTAAAACCATTATCATCTTTAGGATTATGTGATGCTGTTATCATAAGTCCACATTTTATATTTAATAGATCCCAACTATAATAATACATTGGTGTTGTTACAAGTCCAAGTCTTACGACATTTACACCACACTCAGTTATTCCTTTTACAAGATTTTTTTCGATTATTGGTGAACTAATTCTGTTATCGTATCCTATTATAGTTGTATCTTTTCCTAGTTCTACTAACTTAGTTGCAAATGCTTTTCCTATTAAATAAGATACTTCTTCATCTATATCTTTTCCATATACTCCCCTTATATCATATTCTCTAAACATATATTTATTTAATTCCATATTTATCTTCCTCTCCTTATTGTAGCACTAATGGCTGTTGTGTTATCTTCACCAGCCTGAATTTCATCATAAAACTCACTTTCTGTAAATTGTTTTAATTTACTCAATATTTCCTGATAATTTTCTTTAGTTATTTCTCCTTTTAAGCATTTTGCTTTTAATTCCTCTAACTCTTTCTTATAACTTGCTTTATTATTAACAGCATGATGTACTAAATCTCTTGCTATTTGATCATCTTTACTATTAGCTGCTATTTCTACTACTTTATCGGTTCCTAATAAATCAGCTACTCCATCAGAGTATAACATTATTTTATAGTTTTTATTATCTCTTAAATTAATTTGATCAAACGTACAAGTTGGTGTTTCTTCAATTTGTCCACCTAAACATTTAATAATTCTATTACCATCTACATGAAAGCGGTCAAATGGTTCTGGAACCCCAAGCATATTAGGAACATTTTGACTCTTAGTAGCATAAATCATTTTATTATCTTCTGTTATTACTGCTTTAGAGTCTCCAATATTTCCTACTAAGATGTTATCTCTTTTAACAATAGCAAAACATAATGTTGTTCCTCCTGTATAAACTTTACTGTTTATCTGATTATTTATCTTGGCAACTTGTCTGTTTATTGCTCTTTCTAAATTTTGGTTATCATTATTATAATATTCTCGTGGGTCTAAACTTTTGAACCATAAAAACATTTCTCTTGCTGCAATATTACTGGCTATTTCACCGTTAGCTAAGCCACCCATTCCGTCAGCAACTAACATTAGTCTGAATTCTGCATTTTGAGGATGACTACCTATATAGTAAGAATCTTCTTGACTTTTTCTAACATTTCCAACTGAGCTATAGGCATACATATTATTAACAAATGACTCAGCCTTTTTAAAACTAGTCTGTCTTCCTTCTAAAATAGCCTGTTCTAATTCTGAATATGGTTCATAATAATTGATATTTTGTGGTATAGGCATTTCTATTTTGGGGCTCGAACTAAACTTTTTTGGATCAACTTGCTGAGTCATGATTTCTTTATTTAATATGTTATAGCAAACTAGTTCTTTGAAATACTCTAATGTATCTTCATGAATATAGTAATTACCATTTTGCTCTGTAACATATTTACCAAATTCTTCTGGAGCAAGCATTCTACGAGCCGTTTCTATTATTAGACATTGATAATTTTCTTTAGTGTATTTTTCCATTTCTTTTCTTATGTTAAATTCTCTAGTAAATTTTTCATACTCATTATTCTCAAGTTTAGATAAGGTTTCATAAAGAAATAAACCATATTCATGTTCTGTATATGGCTCTAATTTAGCTGTATCATCTAATATTTTTAATGTTTTAGCACCATATACTACTTTTATTGATGTTAATTTAGTTGCTTGTAATAGTTTTTGATATAATACCTGATATCTTTCAGGATGCATTTTTTCTATTTCAATTGTCATTATTATTATCCTTTCTTATTTTTTCTTTATAATCTTCGATTATTTCTTCAAATAATGGTAATACATCAACATCTGTTACTTCTTCTAATTTATTATTAATATCTAATTTAGCCCCATATAGATTAAACTCACCTTTTTCGTTTTGCAGATTATCTGTATATACAATGTAATTTGAGTTATCAAAGGTAAATCTTATTAGTATGTCATAATTTAATTCTTTATTATCTTTATCATATATTTTGATATCACATTTTTCCACGGTATATCTTCCACCTCTCTCCTAGTCTTTATAAGAATATGATACTTTATTATTATTGTTTTGTAAACATTTTGAATTAAATTTGACATTAAATAGAAAAAGAACTAACAAATGATTAATTTTATTAGTTCTTTACTGTTATGGTACTAATAATTCATCCCCTATATTTATTAAGTTTGAAGTTAAATTGTTTAAACTTTTTATTTTATCTACTGTTGTATTATATTTTTTAGCAATACTGTATAAGCTATCTCCTGATACTACTTTATAAGTTTTTGTGCTAGATGTATTGCTAGGAAGTTTTAATATTTGACCTATACTTAGAATTTTTGAATCTAAGTTATTTAAACTTTTTATTTTATCTACTGTTGTATTATATTTTTTAGCAATACTGTATAGGTTATCTCCTGATACTACTTTATAGGTTTTTGTACTAGATGTATTGGTGTCATTAGGAAGTTTTAATATTTGACCTATACTTAGAATATTGGACTCTAAGTTATTTAAACTTTTTATTTTATCTACTGTTGTATTATATTTTTTTGCAATACTGTATAAGCTATCTCCTGATACTACTTTATAAGTTTTGACATTAGAATTAGTTTCTTCTGTATTACTAGATGAAGTTGGGATTTTTAAACTACTACCTATAGTTAGATTATTAGAAGTTAGGTTGTTATATGCTTTTAGTTTATCTACAGTAGTATTATATTTTCCAGCTATACTATATAAAGTATCACCTGATACAATTTTTATGCAACATTTTTAAATGTAAATATAATATCTATCGTTTTATCTTGATAGATATAAATCTTTTCAATTAAATTTATAATTAATTCTCTAGTTGGATTTTCAAGTGATAAAAATTCATTTATATATTTTTCTATTTGTTTGTTATCTATTTTATTTTCTTCTATTTGTTCATTTTTAAGATTATCAATTTTCTTTTTATTATTATCTATTTCAGTTTTAATATTTTCACTTACTCTTAAGTATTGTTCTTCATCAATAATACCTTTTAATCTATCCATATATGTTTTATCTAGACTTTCAGTTAATTTATTATTTGTTATCTCTAAACTTTCAATTTGTTTTTTTATCTTTAAACTATTATCTTCAAACTTTATATTATTAATAGATTCTTTTATCTTGTTTTTATCTAAATACTTTTTACATACATCCCTTATATTATCTAAAATAACATTTTCTAATACTTCATAATTATTTGTATGGGTTGTACAGACATGATATTTTGAATATGTTCTATAATAATCACAAGTAGTATAACTTCTTTCTGTCTTATTTTGGTATCTAATTGTAATTCTGTGTTTACAATCCCCACAATATAAAAGTCCATCTAATAAGTAAAATCTTTTTTTCTCTGGCCTTTTAACATTTTTAGGTAAAAGTGTTTGTACATAATTAAATGTACTCTTGTCAATAATTGCCTTGTGTGTGTTTTCTACTATTATGTAATCATCTGGACTATTTTTAACCGTTTTCTTTAGTTTATAATTAATCTTTTTATTCTTACCTTGTACTGCATCACCTGTATAAATTCTATTAGTTAAAATTGCCTTTATAGTAGTATCTACCCATACTCCATATTCTTGTGATATACAATTATTATTTATACATTTTGTATTCCATATATAGTTATAATAAGATGCTGGTGTTTTTATTTTTCTTTTAGTAAGTTCTTGAGCAATATAATGATATGTATTACCTTTAAGTGCTAAATCAAATATTAATTTAACAACACTTGCTTGCTCAACATTCACTACTAAATGATTCTTATTAGTTGGATCTTTCATATACCCAAATGGACATCTTCCTGATACATATAAGCCATCTTTCATTCTTGAATGCAAACTACTTTTAATTTTTTTAGAAATATCTTTGGCATACATATCATTCATTATGGCTTTAAAAGGTGCAATATCATTATTTGTATTGTCTATAAAAGTATCTATACCATCATTAATAGCAATATATCTAATATTATTATTTGGAAAAAATTTTTCTATTAATTCTCCAGTACCTATATAATCTCTACCTAATCTAGACATATCTTTAGTAATAATCATATTGATTTTGCCTAATTCAATATCTTTCATCATTCTCTTAAATGATGGTCTATCAAAATTAGTTCCAGAAAATCCATCATCTACATATTCATCAACTACTATATAATTGTTTTCTTTTACATATTGGTTAAGTAAACTTCTTTGACTAACAATACTATCAGATTCTACATTCCCATCATCTCTTGATAATCTTATATAAAGTCCTACTTTAAAACTACTATTCCCTACCATTAATTACAACTCCCTTCCATTTGGGAATAATGAGTATGATTACATGGTAGCTCCCTATCTAAATAATTGCAAGTCATGTTCAATTTCTTTTGTAATTCTATTTTCAATACTTCAGTTATTATTTCATTTAAAGATTTAGAATTATCTTTAAACTTTAAATTAACTTTGTATTTAACCATAGAGTTTAATACCTCCAATTAATTCTATGGTTTTAATTTTTGTAATATTACTTGGTATGATTCTCACATACCCAATAATATTACTTAATTTCATAATCCTCCTTATTCATAAACATCATCTCCTTTTACTTGGATGATACCTCTCTTAAAATGTATGAGTCAAGTCATTTACTATAGCAAGTTTTGTCTATCATCCCAAAATGATTCATAATTTAATAAAATATGAAATAGCAGGATAAGAAGATGGTGTAATAGCACGCGCTTTTCCTTATAAAATAAGGACTTGTGTATACACCATTCTTATTTCGTACTTACGAAATTCAACCTACAAAATAGATTTATATATAGGATGATTATTAAACAAGTCTTTATATTATAAGACATTAGAACAATAAAAAAACATCCTACTATCTAATTTTCGTTAGATTTTATAGGATGACTTTTTTATTTATTATTATTATTCATTTAAGTACTTTTCCATTATTGATGCTATTAATGCTTTAGATTCAGGCAGTAACTCATTTATTTTATAAGGATAACTTGTATCTGCTTTACTAATAATGGTTTGTTTTAATTCTTCTGGTATTTTATCAATTAAATCTTTGCTAAGCCTAATTAATGTCATATAGACTTCTGTATATATTTTTCTTTCTCTATCCATACTATAAACTCCTTCCATTACTTCTAGATGGAAACTGACTAAGCATTTCTTGAGCCTTTAATAAAAATTCCATATCTAAATCATTTAATTTTCTTATACAATCCTGTATCGTCATTTTCCTTTGTTTTGAAGCTTCGCTCACTTTAAATCTAGGTAATATCGGTGATAAATTAACACATGATAAAACTTCAGGATTAACAACCTTATCACAACAGATGTTATCTCCCATTAACATACTACCTCCCTTAACTATGTCAGAAAATATATAATTTTCATTTGAATAAAGGGAATTATCACTCATTGATGAAAAATAGAAACTTTTCATTCTATTTATATCATCATTATCTTCCAACGAACTAATTGGTACAAATGCTAAATAAGGTTCTGTATTGCCAAATTTATTCCAACATTTATTAAAAAAATCCAAAATTTCTTTTCTATCTTCTTCACTCATGTTATTTTTTTCAATCAATTTTGTTATTGTTAAAAGACAGGTTTCATAATCTCTGTTTGCATAACCATGTTTATTCTCTTCTGGTACCAATCCCCATGCATAGCAATGGTTGCCTCCACAGAATTGTCCAAACCATTCAGGGGAATCAGCATAATGTAACATACTGTGTGGATTACTATCGTAAAACCAACCATTTTTTTCATTTTTGATATCTAATGTTCCCCAACCTAAAGGATTATCATTACCATATTTACTATAAATTGAAGCAATATGCATAAGTTCCATCTTATTTTCTTGTGAAGATTGTGAAAATCCAAGTCCATATTTCATATTATTTTCTATTGCCTTACTATTTCCAGCATGAAAAACATAACCATTTCTAACAAAATTTTCAAAAGCATAACTAATAATAGCTTCTATTTTACTATCAATTTCATGATGTGGAATTCCTATTTTATCAGCAATTCTTAATTTTAAAAATTGAATTTGTTGTTTTTCATCAGTTAAGTGCATATATTCTTCAATGCCTTCTGATTCTTTAAACAAAACACAATAGCCAATCATTCTAGAAAAATTTTTCTCTTGCAATTCTTTTTCATCATATGTCATTTCTCTTTTTTTCATAAAATAATATTGGATTAAAGCATTATTTAAGCATTCAGATATAATTTTTCCAATATCAATATTCATTTTATCATCTTCTTCCTTATTATAAATTAATACAGTTTTATTCTATACATTTTAATTATACCATGTTTCTTTATTATTTTATTAAAAAATACTCATTATTCCCCATAAAAATGGTATCCCCTGATACTACTTTATAAGTTTTGACATTAGAATTAGTTTCTTCTGTGTTACTAGATGAAGTTGGGATTTTTAAGCTACTACCTATAGTTAGATTATTAGAAGTTAGGTTGTTATATGCTTTTAATTTATCTACAGTAGTATTATATTTTCTAGCTATACTATATAAAGTATCACCAGATTTCACTTTATAATATATTCCATTAGTTGGCTTGGAAGATGCAATATTTAAATAGCTTAAAATAGCTTCTACTACAGCATCACCTAAATCACTTACATTATTGTTTATGATATTAAAATCATTAGTATTATTAGGGTTACCATAATATATAATTAGAGTTTCATTATTTTTTGTATCCCTAATTAAAGGATTATAATCTAAGGAAGTATCACTGGGAAGTCTTCTTTGGTAATATTTATTTACTTTTATATTTTTAGATTTAAAACTGTTTGCAAGTGTTTCTGCTAGATTTCTTGTATTTCTGAGAGCATATACTATTTGAATTCCTTCTTCATCAGGAGATAAAGCATTTGATATTACTATCACATCATTTCCACTTCCGTAAAGGGATTTTATTTTATTAGTTCTATCTTCTATACTTAGAGTTTCATCATTATTTCTGGTTAAAGATACAGGAATATTTTTTTCTTTTAGTTTATCATAGATATATTTGCTAATTTCTAAATTAAAATCTTTTTCTATCAAATTATCTTTTGTTTTCCCTATATCATCACCACCACGATATGGATCTATTACGATCTTTTTAGAGGATATTCGATCAAATTCACACATTTTATCACCACTTAATTATATGATTAGGTAGGATAAAATATGGCTATTATTTAGTAACATCTAATTTGTTTATTTTTATTCCTAATTTTACAAATTTCTTTTCATATTCTGTAGGAATATTATCTTGAAGGTATTTAGGGTTTTGATATAAATCATTTGTATAATAGTTTATATTGTAGCCATAACTTTCTAGAGATTCTTTGGAATAATTAAACAAGTCTATGTTATCAGTTTTCATAATGATATGTTCTTTTGCTTTAAAAATTTTACTATATTTTTCTAGAAATATTTTGCTTGTTAATCTTCTTTTTTCGTGTCTTGCTTTAGGCCATGGATCGGAAAAATTTAGGTATATAGTATTTATTTCTTTAGCGAATACTTCATCGATATTTAAAGCATCCATTCTAATTAATTTTAGATTTTTTAGCTCCAATTCATTAGATTTTTTGATAGCTCTTACAATAACACTATCAAATTTTTCTATACCTATAAAGTTTATATTTGGATATTTAATGGCATTTTCGATAATAAAATCTCCTTTTCCCATACCTATTTCAATATTTATTGGATTATTATTTTCAAAAATGCTTGCCCAATTTCCCTTATAATTAGTCGGATTACTTATAAAATATGTTCCTTTTTCAATTATTTCGTTGGCACCTTTTACATTTTTTAAACGCATTATTTGTCACTCCTTGCATATAAATATTTCTTGTTATCTTATGATATCGTAAATTAGTTTTGGTGTATCGGGTTTAGTTTTCTTTATTTCAAAAACGGGAGTATTCATAATACTTGCTTTTAAATTTTTATTTGTATATAGGGTCATTAAAATATCACCTTTATTAACATAATCACCTATATTCTTTTTTACTATTATTCCTGCTCCATAATCTATTTTTGATGTTAAATCTGTTCTTCCTGCTCCAAGTTGCATAGATAATTTACCTAATTCTAGGGCATCTATATTAGTTAAATATCCTTCTTTAGGACTTTTTATTTCGTATTTATGAGATGATTCTGGTAGATTTTCTAAAGAGCCTCCTTGAGCATGAATGAATTCTAAAAACTTGTTATAGGCTTCTTTTGAAGATAGTTTTTCTTTTACTAATTGTTTAGCTTCCTCATAAGATATTTCTAGTCCTAAACTTACCATATGTGCAGATAATTCTATACAAAGGGATGATAAATTGTTTTGTTTTTGATTATTCAATACGTCAATAGCTTCTTTTATTTCTAGAGCATTACCTATATTATTTCCAAGTGGAATATTCATGTTAGTTAAAAGACAGACTACTTCAATATTATTTTTTTTACCAATCTTTATCATTAAATTGGCAAGTCTTGTTGCATCATCTATATTTTTAATTAAAGCCCCATTTCCAACCTTGACGTCTATTACAAGTTTTTTTGCACCACTAGCAATTTTTTTACTCATTATTGAAGAAGCTATTAAAGCAATAGATTCTACAGTACCTGTTACATCACGTAGAGCATACAATTTTTTATCAGCTGGTGCTAAGTTTTTATTTTGGCAAATATCAGCAAAACCAACTGTTTCTACTTGTTTGATAAATTCTTCTTCTGATAGATTTGAGTTAAAGCCTGGAATTGATTCTAACTTGTCAATAGTTCCTCCAGTATAACCAAGACCTCTACCACTCATTTTAGCTACTTTTACCCCACAAGATGCTACTATTGGTCCTATTATGATAGTAGTTTTATCTCCTACACCACCTGTTGAGTGTTTGTCAACAACATTTTTAAGAGGCGATAAGTCTAATTTTTCACCACTTTCAGTCATATATTTGGTTAAAGAAAAAATCTCGTTATCTGTCATTCCTTTAATAGCAATTGCCATTAATAAGCTACTCATTTGATAATCAGGTATTTCTTCTTTCATATAAGCATTTATTATGTATTTAATCTCTTTATCACTTAAGATAAGGCCTAATCTCTTTTTATTAATTAATTCTACTATATTCATATTCTAGTATCACTCTCCCACTTTTATATTCTCTTTATAATTAGATTTAAATAAATCACTTTCTTCTTCACTTTCTGATAAAGTATCAATACTTGGTAAATCTTCTTTACTTGCTAAGCCAAAATAGTCTAGAAAATCATCTGTTGTTTTATACAAAATTGGATGTCCTGGTTTATCGCTACGTCCTGCTTCTTTTAGTAAGCCTTTAGCTAGTAATTTTCGCATTATATATACTGATTCTACACCTCTTAGTTCATCTACTTCGCCTCTTGTTATAGGTTCGTTATAGGCAACTATGGCAAGTACTTCTAGAGCAGCTTGTGATAAGAGATGATTTCTTGGATTTTCAATTAATTTTTGATAATATTCCTTATGTTCTTGCTTAGTTGTTAATTTAAAAGAATTGCCCAAATAACTTAAGCGTAATCCTCTACTTGCATTTTCATAACTTAATTTTAACTTGTATACAAGTTGTTTAGCTTCTTGTTCACTTATTCCTAAGATAGACATAACTTCTTGCAATGTTAAGCCATCATCCCCTGTTACATATAATAATCCTTCTAGTATTCCTTCCATCAAATTCACCTTCACATCTTGTTTAGCTTTCTATTAATTCTATATATATAGGAGCAAAATTATGCTCTTGTTCTAAATCTATTTCTTGCTCTTTAACTAATTCTAGTATCGAAAGAAATGTTACAATTATATAATCTTTACTATAATTATCAAAAAGTTCTGTAAATTCAGCTCGTTTATTATTTAAAAGATATGTTTTAATATCTTTTTTTCTTAATTTTACACTATATTCTTTATTTGTGATTTTAGTATTAAGAGGTTTTTCTTGATCTTTTCTAATTAGAAATTTTTGAAATGCTTCTACTAAATCATCTATGCTAATATCAGTATCATTTTTTAGTTTTGTATCTGTTATGTTAGTCATATTAGATGGTGATTTTGTATAAATATCACGTCTTTTAGATTCTAATTTTTTAAATTTTTTTGTTAATTCTTTATATTTTTGATATTCTATTAATCTATTTATTAAATTTTCTCTAGTTATTTCTTCATCTTCTTCTTCGTTATCTAGTTCACTTTTTTCTTTTGGAAGTAGTGAGTTTGATTTTATTAGTAATAGTTCTGATGCCATTACTAAATAAGAAGATTCTACTTCTATATCTAATTTTTCCATACTGTTTATGTAGTCTAAGTAATCTTTTGTTATATCCTCTATTGATATGTCATAGATGTCTATCGACGATTCTTTTATTAGATGAAGGAGCAAATCTAGAGGTCCTTCAAATTCGTTTATTTTAATACTGTAATTCAATTAAAACACTCCCATACTGTTAAAATTATAGCACATGTCTTGTAAAAGGTCAAAAACGAACAAAGAAAAATCTACAATAAATTTGTAAATAAAAAAAATTTTGTTGTATAAGTTGTATAATGTGTATGACTATTTTTACTTATCGGAACAATTGCCATTTCCACCCGTAAATCTAGATAATGTTTTATTTACATTATTTAAATTTATTAAAAGATTATTATTTATTTTAAATAGCCTCTTTATAAAACTTATCCTTATTTCACAATCTTTCAATTTAACTTTTTTTTATTAAATTTTTCCTTTTCTTTCAATCACTGTAACATTTCCATTATTTCCATTAATTTCAATTGTGTTATGCTGATTACACAATTTTTCAAGTTCCTCCTCTCCTATTCCAGTTACACATGGAATTCCTAATTCTCTACACACAATTGCAGTGTGACAAAGAAAACCTCCGTATGCAGTAACGGCTCCTTTAGAATTCATCAAATGTGGTAACCAATCTGGATCGGTCATCATTGCTAATAGTATTTTGTTAGCAATTATTTCATCGCTTGGCGAATCTAAATATCTTCCCTCTCCAGATGCAATACCAGGTGCTGCGGGTATTCCAAATAATCCATCTTTTTTTGTAACTTCATATTCATTATTAACTATTACTTTTTTTGTAACAGGTCTAAATTGCAACATAATTAATTCACCATCTAAAATCATCCATTCAAAATCTGCATTACTACCAATTTTTTGTTGATATTCTAACATTTTGTTTCCAATTGCTTGATTATTTAATTCTAACGAATTAGCATATCTACCATCATTCCATATTTCAGAATGAGGTGTACTTGATCCAGATACTAATTTTTCACCATTACCTTCAACCCATTCAAGAATGCCAGAATTATCAGAATTACCTATCCAAACCCCAGCATGAGTTGGCTCTTTAAATGATTGTATAACAACAGCCATATGTGGTTGCTCAAGACCATTAACTTGAATATACTCTTTTAAACGTTTATTGTTTATTGAGTCTTTTACTTTAACAATATTTTCTAACACGTCTTTAGGAAAAACATTTAAATATGAATCAAACATACCAGCAAAAGAATTTTTCTCTCCATCTTCTATATCTGCTGAACTTCTTACTGAATAACGATCATACTTTTCCTCTAAAAATTTCAAATCTTCAATAGTTACATTAACTCCAGTTGGAACAACCATACTAAATGGTACTTTTATTCCTTTACTATTTAGAATAGATAATCCATACATTTTTCCACCTATAAATTTTACAATGAATTTTTTTATATATAATTCACTTAAAATACTACATGTATCTAAATCTAATATCTTTTTTTCTGCAAGTGAATCAAATAATCTTTTTCTAAGGGTAAATTGTTCTAATGAAAATGAATCCATAGAATCATCTTTACAATATACTTGTTGTAACTTTTCTAAATATTTTCCATAACCTTCTTCAAAAAAGTGATGTTGTTTATCTTGCCATTGTTTTAAAATGATATACTTTTTTAATAAATCATCTGATACCACCAAATTATTGTCAGATAGTTTAGTTATTTCTTTTGTATCAATAGATAAATAAGCTTTATCAATTTGAGATATTATATTTAAATAATTAGTAGAATATTTTTTTTGGATTTCATCAATAATACTATCACTCAATATTGAATGTTCATCCATACTCTCCAAAAAGTAAAAATATGCAAGAGATCTTAATGCATAAGATACTTTTTTATTTAAATCTTCTTCTTTTTGTGATTTTTCATAATATTCTTCTGTGTCTTTTCTAATACTATTAAAAATATTATCTAATTCATCAGAATTTATTCTTTTGTTTAATGCACTAATATACTTTAATATTCTTCTAGCAAAATTCCTATCTTCTATTCCTTCAAACATCATACGACTTCTGAATGCTTTATTTGTTATAGTAGCTTCCAAAATTTTTTTATAATCCTTAAATTCCTCTAATTTTATCATTATCTTTCATCTTTCTTTCCTTGCTTTATCACTAAACAAACTCTATCAGTATTTTCCTCTAATAATCTTTTTAAGAATTTAAATCTATTAACATTGTCCCATACCTCAGATAAATTTTCTTTATTTAAATTGCCAAGATAACTGTCTTTAATAAATGGACAACAATAAACTTTTCCATTTAAATCTATGGTTATTCTTGCAACACCAGTAGTGCATTTCCAAATATCATTTCCTATAAAATTCTTTTTACCATTGCTTAAAGAATATACTTTTGGATTTATGTTTAACACAACTTTTAAAATAAAAGCAATAAAATTCAACTTATAATTATTGCTTTTTTAGTAGCTTACTTTTCTCTAGTTTAAAGATTATTTATTCTTACAATAAACTGGTCATATAAACTGGAAGATATAAAATATTATCCTCTATACTTAAATCTTTTGTATGAATAATAATAGCTTTATCTAAATAATCTTTATACTTTTTTTCTAATTTTTTTAAGGAAGTAAATGTATATCTAGTTCCACTTTTTACCTCGATAGGAATAATATTATGCTTAGAAGTAATTTTATCTTTAGAAATTAGAAAATCAATTTCCATTGTTTCATCTTGATTATCTCTTTCGTTTCTTGAGAAAAAATATAATTTTTTATTACTACATACTAACATCTGTGCTACTATATTTTCTAAAATCATTCCTTCATTAAAAGATAATTTATCAAATAATATTTTTTTATAAATTTCTTCATTAACTATATTTTTTTCATTAAATGTCATTGATAGTAATAATCCAGTATCAACAAAATAACATTTTAAGGTATTGCACTCCATTCTTTGCCCTAGCCCTATATTTGGTTCTGTTGTATTATAGGCTATATTAATTAAAAAAGCATCATTTAACCAATAAAAAGCACCTTCATAGTTTCTATATCTTGTTTTTTCATCTAATGCTGACATGTTAAATTTTTTTTCATGTTTTTGTAATTGAGAAGGAATAGTATCAAAAATTTGTTCAACTTTTAAATTTAATTCATCAGAATGTTTTCTTATATCATCTCTATATAGATTAAGAATATTTCTTTTAATTTTATCTACTCGCTCAAAATCTCTATTTTTTCTATATTCATTAACGGCTTGAGGCATTCCTCCTACTATTAAATATTCTTTAAAATAATCCATTGCTTTTCTATGTAACGATTGTCCTAATGGCATTTTTTTATAATAGCAAGTGCGAATGTAATCCATTAGGGTATCATTGCCCATTGCTAATAGAAATTCTTCATAATCCATTGGATGCATCTGTATTTTTTCTTCTTCCGATGGAATTAAAATATCCTTTACATTTTTCTTTATTGAAATAAGAGATCCTGTTTCGATATAATCATAACGATGGTCTTTTACTAAATGTTTGATAGCTCCCCTAGCTCTTGGACAAAATTGTATCTCATCAAAAATAAATAGTGAATTTCTTGCATATAACTTGGTGCCATAATATTCTGATAAATACATAAATAAATAATCTAAGTTATCTAAATAATTATCAAATAATTTTTTTATATCGTTTGATACTTTAGAAAAATCAATTAATATATATGATTTATAATTATTTTTAGCAAATTCTTCGGCAATATAACTTTTTCCAACACGTCTTGCTCCCTCAATTAATAAGGCTGTATTACCATTACTTTCTTGTTTCCATTTTAGTAATTCGTTATATATTTTTCTCTTCATAATAATCCACCTTTCTTTTCCTGATTTTAACATATTATTATGTTTTTTTCAAGCAAGTTGCACAAAATCGAAAATAACAAAGTGATAAGTTAACACAAAATCAAAAATAGCAAAACGGCTATTTAGCACAAAATCAAAAATAATTGTTATCTATGTGTTAGATTTGAAGTAATAATTGACAAAATCATATTTAAATACTCTATAGATATAGATACTACTTTCACATTTAAATTTATATTTTCTAATAGTATCACCGTTACTATCTCGTTCAGTGAAGATGCATTTTGATGCAGAATCAATTATTATATTATTTTTATATTCTTGGCTACTACTCATATAAGCTGACCAAGGAACTTTAAAGCTATCAACTAATTCAAATGTTTTATTTTTCTCATCAACTTTATACTTATAATAATATGATACGCCTTTATCAGTAGGACTACTGTATTTTAGACCAATACTTTTAAAATCCACTTGTGGCATAGTTAGGCTTGTTCCTAAATTATTATTAAACATAGTTAAGTAATAAACAGATTCATCATCAGTTTTGGTATACGTTACTGTATGTTGGCCTCCTGATATTGTAAAATCACCTTTTTTCTGGTATAAATATTTCTTTTCTTTAAAATTTTTCCATATAGTTTCATCACCTAAAATGTATTCTATTTTGGGAGATGTAAATATATTTTTTATTTTTATGATTGAAGATGTTTCTCTAGAACTAATTATTACAGTATCATTTTCTAGATAGTTAATTGTATTAATGTGCATCCAGTCAATTCCTTTAGATTCTACTTGTTCAGGAATTTCGTCTTCATTATAGTAAGCTTTTTCTAAAACATCTTTGAAAACAGATTCTAAATAAAAGCTATCTGTTATTTTTCCAGTTTTAAGATTTAATTTAATGATACTATCTTCACATGATTTTTTGGTTGTATCGCTTGTTAAAATAAGAAGATTTTCTTCTTTTTCATCAAAAGCATAATCATGATGTAATTTATATTTTCCTAAATAATATTTATTTATAACCTGTCCTAATCTATTAACACTTACTAATATTTTTTCAGAAATATTAAAATACATGTTATTGTTATTAAATAGTAATCTTAAACCACGGTATCCAATAATAGGTATTTCGTTTCTAACAATACCATCATTATCAACTAAGTGAATATAATCATTGTCTTCTCTAGAATCTCCTAAGATAGCAAATAAGCCATCTGTTACTTCATCATCTTTTGTGGATGTAACTTTTAATTTGTTAGGTGTATCTATACTATAACGAGAAAAATCTAGAGTGTAATTATATTCTTTTTTATCACCATCTTTACTAGTTAAGGTTAATGTCAAAAGGTTCTTTTTCCCCATTACAAAACCAATTAGTTGATAGCTATGATTTTTAGAATATTCGCTATCTTTACCGTTATTTGGTGTTTTTGTAAAGTCACTGTAACCCTTAACTTTTATTTTATAGTCTAATTTATAGTAATCGTTAGTTTTAAAATAGATATTAACAGCATTATTATTAGTTCCGTATGGGTTATATACCATCAACAAATCATCAATATCTGAATTATACTCTGGTAGACTAGTTATTTTTTCGTTTATTACTTTTTGATATAACATATTGTATATATTTATATTTTCATTTTTTTCTACTACATAAATATTTTTATTAATGCTACTTTCTTTTATTAATTTTACATTAGAGTTTATCCAAGATTTATTTTTTAGATTTTTCTCTAAGTTTTTACTATATAATGTTTTTAAGATAATATATAGTATTGCTACTAAAAGAAATATTACAATCATTAGTAAAAATATTTTCATATAAATTACTAGTTTTTTCATAATCACTCTCCTCTATGATCATTTTAGCAGTAAAATATGGAATTTAAGTAGAAAAAATACGGTAAATTATGATATTTTTCTCGTAATTTTTTATTTTAAATATAATTTTAATGTAAATATTACTTTTTTCTGGGCGAGAAGACTTGCTCTTCTTCGTCATCTTCAGAAAAATCCCATTCAGATAGATTTTCCCAATCAAGTTCATCATCATCACTATCATTTAAGTTATTGTCTATAAATACAGCATTTTTTTCCTCTTCTTCTTTAGCAACTTGTTCATCAGTTTTCAATAGTGGAATAGCTGAGGCTATAATATTCAAGTTAGTTGATAGTTGTTTTAATAAATGTCTGTAAACGTCTTCAGTTAGACTTTCACTAGAATTATCTTTTATTGAATTAAATAATGCTGTTAGGTTTTCTATATAGTATGGAACTTCTCTCGGGGTTATTCTGATACTATCTTCACTAGTTGGATATTCTTTTAAATTATCAGATGATTCTTCAAAGCTTTTCTCGAATTCTATTACATATTTAGCAAATTTATCATTATTCATATCTTTAATTTCTCTAAACAATTCACTATCTTTAACATACCATTCATAATTGTGATGTCTGTTATATTTTGGATTTAGAACTATTTTTTTATTATTAACATCTATATATCCTACAATGAAATCAGGATCAATCCTATAACTATAATCTTGTCCACCACAAAAACTTGAATTAGTTATTTGGAAATGGTTCCATAAGCCTTCTTTATAGTAACATTCATAAGGAATAGCTACTATAACTAAGCCTTTGTAATTTCTATGTTGCCAGTTTAATAAAGTTGTATAATCACTATAATGTATATCGTGTTGTCCATAAGCCATAGTTTGACTTAGGGCTGTTGAATTTAAGGTTGGATTTTTATATTTTAGTCCTGTTTTACATATTTCAGAGCAAGTACTAACTGATGTTCCATGTAATGCTACTATGGTTTGTTCTTTATCTAATTTTGTTAGTAGATTATCAAAAGTATTGATAAAAGTACTTCCAAAATATTCTCTAGCTTCTTCCTCGGTTTCATGGCGCTCTAATGAAACTTTTTCTTTTTTTATAGTTATATTATCTAAGAAATAATTTACCTTATCTATTAAATGGCCTACTTTTTCTTTAGTACAATTTGCACTATTGTAATAATTTTCATTTTTAATGAATTTAACAATATTTTCTACATCTTTTTTATTATAATAATATTTATTTTGTATACTTTCATACTTTATCATTTTTAAAGCTCCTTATTTAACTAAATGTTTTTATTATAAAATTACTTTTCCATCTAAATTACATATATAACAATTTGGTAATAATTCTTTTATTTTTTCTAAGATTTTATTGTTTTTTTCGTAGGTTCTACCTACTAATATTCCTTCTATAAAGTTTGATGGGATACCAAATAAAATGGCACTTTCTCTATCTGTAAAAAAATCATCTTTATTTTTTCTGTCAATAATAAATTGCTCGTAATAATGGTTATTTACAAATGGTTGGACATCTTTATCGTTAATATTATTAGTCTCTAAAATGTCGCCTGCTAAAAGGTTACTCTTAGATACAAGACTACTATTAAAAATAATTCCTATTTGAACTTTTTTTTGAACTAAACTTGGCATAAAGCGTGCTTCTTTAGTTTGTTGCATATTCCATACCAAATAATCTTTCTCAATAAATTTACCCATAAAATTAGGTATATCACTATAACTAATTACTTCTGTTTCTTTATTACTATCTAAATGGTTAAAATATTCAATTGTTCCACCTGAATAAAAATTTATGTAATCTTTTAATTTATAATCTTGTTTTAAATTCCATACACCAACTGAACTTGGATACTTTGTGCCTCGACCGTCTATAAACCAACTTGATACTAAGCCATTTTTGACTATTTCTTCTAGGCCTTCTATATTTTTATAGGTTCCATGTAATAATGTTCCTTTTTTTAAATAAACATCATCACCAATTTTGTAGTTACACTTTGGTACTGGTAATTCTTGTGCTTTAAAATAATTATTGATTTGTTTTAAAATTATTTCTTTTGAACTTCCCTTTAACTTAGAATTTACTAATTTTATATATTCTTCTTTGTTCATAACAATACCTCTTTCTTACTGTAGTTAATATGATTATATCATAAGATTTGTATTTTATAAAAAAACTAGAGGAATTTAACTCTAATTTTTAGTTCTCCTTAATATAGAAGTAGGAATTTATTTAATATAAGTATATTATTTTTTATTTATTTAATTAGAAAAAGTACTTAATGTTACTTAAGTACTATATTAGATGTTCATAATAATTACAAACATTCTTAATATTTGGGTTAATGTAATTATAAATGCTAGTGTTGAACATTTATTAAAGGTATTTAAAATACTTTTAAGTTTATTATCGTGACAGTCAACTTTTTGGATTGCTTCTATTGTTACATTGTTCATAATATATTGATAAATTAATATTATTGCTAGAAAAATAGTATATATTTTTGCATCCATAGCATTATTTACTAAAATGCTTAAAGTTACAACAATTACTGGCATTAATGATATTACTTTTAACTCGTTAAATACATATGATAGATAAGCTAAGGCTTTATTTTTAGTAAGTTCGTAGCCAGATAATAAAGATGCTACGGCATTACTAAAGTATGAACTACTATCATAAGTGTTATTTGATAGTTTAACTATTTTTCGTTTGATGTTATATTTACTGAAGAATTGGGAATTGTTTTTTATGACATTAATATTTGGATTTTCTTTTAAAAGATCTATAACTGTTTCTTGAGCTGTTTTGCTATACTTCTGATTGTTATTATTTATGTATGTAATAAAAAACATTAAATACAGTATTATACCTAAAATTATACCTACTCCTAAAAATACTTGTTCTAACATTTTTACACCCCACTTATAACATTTTATATGGTTTTACATAAGTATCATCTTTTTTTTGATAGATGGCTAATAATTCATTGTTTTGATTTATAATCATTGCTTTATCTTCTTCGAAAAATTTAGTTAATACTTGACCATTTTTTACTTTAAATTCTAAATTTTTATCTACTATAACTTTGGGTAGTTTTAAGACATCTTTAGCATCTAAAATTTTATAATTATTATTTTCTATATCTTCTAAGGTATATGCATCTTCTATATTAAAAATTCCTTGTTTTGTTCTTCTTAAATCGCTCATAGTAGCATAAGTACCTAAGCTTACTCCTATATCTCTGATTAGACTTCTTATATATGTTCCTTTACTTACTGTACATTTAAAAGTAAAGGTATTGTTATTTATCTCGGATAATGGTTCTATATTAAATATTTCTACTTCTCTTTTTGGTAATACTACTTCTTCACCTTTTCTAGCATATTCATATAGTTTTTTACCATTTACTTTAACACTTGAATATTTAGGAACTTCTTGAATTATTTTGCCGTTATATTTTTTTAGTACTGTTTCTATATCTTTAGTAGTAATTTTTTTGTGGTTAAAATCTCTTTTAACTATATTTCCTGTTATATCTAATGTGTCTGTTTCTATTCCAAAGGTCATAGTTGCTATATATTCTTTTTTAGTACTTACTAGTAGTTCAGATAATTTTAATGTTTTTCCGATACATAAAACTAATAGTCCAGTTGCAAGAGGATCTAGTGTTCCGGTATGACCTACTTTTTTTGTTTGTAATTTTTTACTAACAATATTGACTATATCTCTACTTGTATAATCTTTAGGTTTATCTATTAATATTATACCATTCATAATCTTTTAGATGTTTCCTTTATTAATCTTTTCATTGCCTCTTCTAGAGGACCTTTTATGCTACATCCCGCTGCTTTGCTATGTCCTCCTCCATCAAATGATTTAGCTATTTTGGCAACATCAATATCATTAACACTTCTAAAAGATACTTTATAAGTATTATTTATATCTTCTCTTAAAAAAATCGATACTTCTACTCCTTCAACATTACGACCAACATTTACAATTCCTTCGTGATCGCCTGTTTTAGCACCTGTTTTTTTGATATCTTTTCTAGTTATATATGTTATAGCAATTCTACTTTTATCAACAAATTTTAATCTTGAGGTAGCAATCGAAGTTAATTCAAATTGAGCTTTTGTTTGCACATCAAAGGTTGTTAGATAAATTTTACTAATATTTACTCCTACATCTAACATCTGAGCTGCAAATTCAAAAGTCTCATCATCTACGGTTTCATACCTAAAACCACCAGAATCTGTAATAATTCCTGTTATTAAGGCTTCACCGATTTCTTTAGTTATTGTTATTTCTAATCTTTTAAGAACTTTTATTAATGTTTTACAAGCGGCAGGGCTGTTAGATTCTACGTAATTAACACTAGCAAAATATGTATTGCTTGCATGATGATCAATAGAGATTGTTGTTTTAGCTTCATCAAAAGAATTGTTAGGATCATATAATCTTCTTTTATTGGCACAGTCCAAAGCTATACAAACATCATAATCTTTAGTTCCTTCATCTTTTATTTCGTCTAAATGTTTTAAAAATTTAAAACTATCAGAATATTTTCCAGTGATGATGTCAACATCTTTTTTTAATTGTTTAAGTCCTAGGTAAAGAGCTAAAGTACTACCAATGGCATCACCATCTGGTGATTCGTGAGCAAATATTCCTATTTTTTTGGCTTTACTTATGATATCTACTACTTTGTCTAATTCTATTTCGCTATTCATTATTATTTAGTCTTTCTATTATATTTTCTATGTTATTGCTGTATTCAATAGATTCATCATAAACAAACTTTAACTCTGGCATTTTTCTTATATCAACTCTTTTAGATAATTCCATCTCAATAAATCCCCTAGCTTTATTAAGTGCTTTTATAGCATTATCCCTTTCTTCATCTTTTAATACTGTTACATAAACCTTAGCATGTGATAAATCGTTAGTAATGCTAACATCTGTTACTGTAACAAAATCTATGCGTTCATCTTTTACTTCCTCTTTTATTATATTGCTTATTTCAATTGCAAATTTGTGATTTAAACGTTCTATTTTAACACTCATAGTTTTCACTTCACTTTCTAATTGTTATTATACTAGAAAATAAAGTAAAAAGCAAATTTTTAAGGACATTTATCTTTTATGTAAAAGCCACTTAAAACTATTCCTAATATTAAAATATAGAGTATTTTTGTTAAAGAGAACGATAAGATTATAAATACTAGCATTAGGATAGTTTTTGTTGTAAAAAATATTATTTCTTCTGCTATAAGATATGATGTTATATTTTTAGTGTTTGGAGTATATAGTTTTGTAATGCTATATTTTTCGTATAATTTTACAGCTATTCCTTCTAAAAATGCTATTAAAAGAAGAGTTTTACTGTTAGTGATATTTAGTTTTAAGATAAGTATTATGCCTAGAAAAATTGTTACTAGTTTAAAATGTTTTAAAGCCATTTTTTTTGAAATGAATAACATAATTATTAAACTAGAAGCATTTATGATAATGTTAAATATTCCTATATAAGAAAAAGCTGATTTTACGTTAATATAAATATATAATGGTTGTAGTTCTAGAAAAAGAACTTTAGATTGCTCTAAAATATTAAAAATTATTTTTCTTTTAGGTATATTCAAGTCTTTTAAACTAACTTTTTCTTTAGGGCTATTTTTTAGAGTTAAAACGGGAAATAAGCAGATAATAGAAGAGATAAAAATTATTATACTGGTTAGGGAAATATTTAATTTTTTTATGAACAAAACTCCTAATATATTAGAAATAATTGTTGCAATATATATTAAGACTAAAAAAAGAGTTATGTTTTTATTAGTTGGTTTATCTTGAGTATAAAGAGCTAATTTGTGTCTTATGGCATGATATGAATAACTGCTTAGAGAAAGAATTATTGCTAAAATAATTAAATTTATGGTTGTTTTTGACATAAATGATAGAAAAAGGTAACTTAGGCCGTAAGTAATATTAGATACTATAAGAATAAATTTATAATTGATTATTAAACTAACTGTATTTACAATGATACCTACAAAATACATAATTAAAAGAAATAGAAAGATATCTGAGATTTTATAACCTTTGTTATAAAGAATTATTACAGAAAATACTTCTACTAGACTTCTAGTTAATGTTGATAAAAAAAGAAATAGGTTATAATTTTTTGAATTAGCCATTATATCACCATTATTAATATTGACTAATTGAAATTATTTATAACCTATTAATTTATCGTCTTTTAGGAGTCATATTAGTGAATTTTTGAATTGTAGTATCAGGAGAATCACTTCTTAAGATACTATCTATCATCTTTTCTCTGTCATATTTAACTAAAACTTCTTCAAGTTCGTAATTATTAGCTGCTTTGTTTTCTTTTAGAATGACATAAGAAGCACTATCTATCGGATCTTTTCCGTAAGCCATTCCAACTGCTCTAATTGAATAAAAGTTAGTATTGTTAGTTGGTTCATATATTTTCCAGTGTACATGTCCCTGAATTACCGCATCATAAAAATCAACTTTTTTTCCTGCAAATAGAGGATCTTTCATAGCAGATAAATAGCCTCGCATAACGGCACTATCTTTACCATAACGTTCTACAATCATTTTCATTCTTTTTAATTGTTCTGTGCTGTTAGTATAAAGAAATTGTTTATAAGCTTCTTCACCATACTCTATGTTGTCTTGATAAGACCAAGTGCTGTTTTCATTATAATCGAAGCGAACATCATTAGCAAAATGACATAATGATACTTTTTTACCAGCAATTAAAAGTTCTACAAAATGAGGATATAAAGAAATTGTGGCAATTTGATGTTCATTTAATTTAGAAGCTGTCCATAGTTGGCTTTTTGTTTTTAGGGTGTCAAAATAAGATTTAAAAGGCTCTATTCCTAAAGTTACATATTCTTCTGAATTGCCAGCTATAGATTTTACATTATATTCCTCTAATAAATCCATAACTTCACTTGGATTAGGACCGACACCAATGTTATCTCCTAAGGAATATATTTCAGTAATTCCTTTTTTGGTCATATCTTCTAAAGCAGCTTTAGTTGGCTCTAATAGTCCGTGGGCATCGGTAAAAATGCCGATTTTTCTTTCAATATTTGTACTCATACAATTCTCTCCCTTTTATTTTTTTGATACAATAAAAATTTTTGAATTCAAAGACAATTATTAAAAATAATGTCTTAAAATTAACAAATATAGATATCAAAAAGTATCTTTCTTGCAATACGGGCTATATCTTACCATAAATTTCTTATTTTGTGAATACTCTTTGTTTATTTTTGCAAAAATAGCTTTAGTATTCAATGTTTTTTATTACAATTACAATATTATATATTCTTTTTGGTAATATAAAATTTTATATAGTTTATAAAATAAATAATTAGTACTTTTATAATAATCATTCATTAAATTACAATTGTTAATTATTAAATCTTAGCAAATAGCCATCTGGATCTTGAATTAAAAATTCTTTATCGCACGATATTTCGTTATCAACTCTATACTCATGGCTTTCTAGCTCTAAAAAGAAGTTTATGTTTTTAGATTTTAGATTTGCATACATTTTATCAATATCTTTAACCGTCATACTGATATTTATTCCTCTGCCATATGGATACTCTAATTTACCAACATTCCAATTATTATTGGTCTCTTGAATCATTAGTTGATTATCTTCTAATTGAAGAAAATAGAACTTATCTTCTTTTCTTGAATATTTTATTTCAAAGCCTAGTTCTAGATAAAACTCTTTGCTTTTTTCTATGTTGGAAACACTTAATTCTGGTATTAAACTATTAAATTTCATTATATACACTCACTTTCAAAATATTATTTATAATAAATAACAATATATGTTTTGTTATTATTTTTCTAGTTACATTAATCCTCTTTTTACTAATTCTGGTATTACAAACTTTTCTAAGATACTTCCAACTTTTATACCTTTATTAAAATAGTCCTTATCAATCCATATAGCTTCTTTTATTTCATTTTTACAAGTTATTTTACCTTTTATTTCTGCAATATATGTTTGAATATGAATAGGTTCATCTGAAAAAATAGCTATATCATCAAATCCTCCAATAAACTCTGCATTTATAAGTTCAACATCTAATTCTTCAAATAATTCTCTTTTTAATGTTTCAAAATCAGTTTCATTGTTTTGTCTTTTTCCTCCAGGAATTATACATTCACATCTATTGTTCTTTTTCCTTTGAACTAATATTTTTTTATCTTTAATTATTGCTCCTCCGACTTTGTCTATCATAATTATCATTCTCCTTTTTAGGATTATCGTTCATTATTTTTGTATCAAAAAACCCTACATCATGTACTGAGATAGGGTTACCAATAACTGAACTTAAATAAGTCCAGATAATCACTTAATGGTGTCTCCGAGGTGATTCGAACACCTGACCGATCGCTTAGAAGGCGATTGCTCTATCCAGCTGAGCTACGGAGACATTACTCAAGCGGATGTATAAATTATACTACTAATTTTTTTATTGTTCAAGAGTTTTTGTCAAATTTTTGCAAATTTCTTTATTATTTACCAAAAAGTTAACTTCTTTTACATTATAATTATCATTTAGTGACAAACTTATAGTATATATTACCTCTTCTAAAATTTTATTACTAGATTTATTTTCAAGAATAGCATCATTAAAATTTAAATTAAATGTATCTCCATCTTGTTCATAATTTATTAAAGATGTATTAGCATTTAAATAACTCATTAAATTAGTTTCGTGAATTGGAGAGGCTGATAATTCATCTATTATTATTTTTACTTTATCTTTATTTTGCTTATTTATATATTTAGTTACGGGAACATAATATTCACTATCATTATAACTACTTACATAGTAGACTGTATAAGAATCTATATCTCTTGTTGTAGTAATTTCATAATTTTTATTTATACCATACTTTTTATCTAGTGGCATAGCTAGAGTTTTTTTGCTTTTTGGTAATTCTTTTAAATCATTACCTTCTACTTTTATTAAGATGTTGTTAATTCCTTCAACACTTGTTGTGGTATAAACTATAGATTCAATCATTTTTTCTTCATATTTTTCGTTTATATCTAATAATTCTTTAGAAAAATTTACTACTAATGTTTGATTATCTAGGGATATTTCTTTTATTTCTGTTCCAGCAGGAATAATTCCTCTAAAACCATTTGGTACCTCTTCTGCTTTACTACTATCTATTATTAGTGTTTCTATAGCATTTTGGGCTTGCTTTACTGGCTCTTTTTCTTTCCCCGGGATGGTGGTTCTTGCTATATAGTCATTTGAATCCATTAAATATACTATTGTATTAGAATTACTATATTCATATTCTACTTTATCTGATAAAGTATATTCCAACTCTTGATTACTTGGCATTAGATATAATAGCAATAAACTAAATAAGGCTAAAGTAGCTACACTTATCTTTCTTATTGACATTCTTTTTAACATACTATCACCTATTTAATTATATGAATGTTCTATATTGATAGAAGAAAAAAAGAAAAAACTATTTTGTTTTCTCTAAAAGAATTTTCTTATACATTTTTATTTTAAAAAATGTTTTTATTTTATATGAAATATGACCTTTAGGTATTTTAGGATAAATTAACTCTAATGTTTGTAATTCTTGATTATTTTTTTCATGAAATAATTTTGTTTTATTTTTTAAAAGTACTGGCCCAAATAATAATTCTTTGTAACTATATCTTTTTTTACCTCTTTTAAATTTTATAATAGTGTATATTTTTTTATTATCACTTACTAATCTTTCATCTTCAATATAATAATTCATTTTAGTAATTTGTTCTCTTAGAAATGCCAAATCGTTATTGCTTTGAATTATTAGTGTATCTATATGCTTTATTTTTTCTGAATTAGTTAGTAATATCTTAGTTATGGTATGAGAACCCATTCCAGATATAACAATAGTATCAATATTTTTTGTATCTATATTATCTAGGCCATCTGATAATACAGTTTTTATCTTGGAAGTTAGTTTTTCTTTTTTTATGTTTTTTATTGCATTATTTAAAGCATTTTGATTAATATCACTTGCTATTATAGTGATATTTTTTTTACTTTGAGTTAAATAGATGTCTAAAAGTCCATGATCACAACCTATATCAACTATGTTAGAACAATCTGGAACAAGTTCAGCTATAGTTTTTAATCTTGATGATAGTTTAATCATTCAAAAAGTCCTTTAATTTACGGCTTCTAGATGGATGTCTTAATTTTCTTAAAGCTTTGGCTTCTATTTGTCTTATTCTTTCTCTAGTTACACCAAACATTTGTCCTACCTCTTCTAATGTCTTACAAGAACCATCATCTAGTCCAAAACGAAGTCGTAAAACTTGTTCTTCTCTTTCAGTTAAAGTAAGTAATATGTCACTTATTTCATCTTTTAACATTTCGTGAATAGTAAATTCTTCTGGAGACATGCTTCTTTCGTCTTTAACAAAGTCTCCTAAGTGAGAATCATCTTCTTCACCTATTGGTGTATCTAGTGAAACTGGATCTTGAGCTATTTTTATTATCTCTCTAACTTTTTCTACTGGAATACTCATTTTCTTAGCAAGTTCTTCATCAGTTGGTTCTCTATTTAGCTCTAGAGTTAATTGTCTTTGAAATCTTGATAATTTATTAATTGTTTCTACCATATGAACAGGCACTCTTATTGTTCTAGCTTGATCGGCAATAGCTCTAGTAATAGCTTGTCTTATCCACCAAGTAGCGTATGTTGAAAATTTATATCCTTTATTAGCATCAAATTTTTCAACAGCTTTCATAAGACCAATATTACCTTCTTGAATTAAGTCTAAGAATAACATTCCTCTACCTACATATCTTTTAGCAATACTTACAACTAGACGTAAATTTGATTCAGCTAAAATATTTTTAGCTTCTTCATCACCAGCAGCTATTCTTTCAGATAATGCTGTTTCCTCTTCTAATGATAATAAACTTATTCTACCAATTTCTTTTAAATACATTCTTACTGGATCATTTATAGAAATTTCTTTAGCAATAGTATTATCTTTTAGGATATCATCTATATCACCACCACTAGCCTCATCAGTACCACCTACTTCTGATTCGTCGGTAACTATTTCGATATTATTCTCCATTAAACTGTTATATAATTCATCTAGTGAGTCAGAATCTACTTCTAAACCTTTTAATCCATTAGCTAATTCTTCGTATGTAATAAATCCTTTTTCTTTACCTTTTTTTATTAATTCTTCTTTTCTGGCTTTAAAAGTCTTTATTTCTTCAATCATTATTATTCACTCCTCTTATATTCATTATCTCATTTAAGATCTTAGCTTGTTTCATTGGATCAGTTTCTGTTGTAAGCTCAAGCTTTAATTTTTCTATTCTTTTTACCCGGTAATATTCACCTATACATTTTATATAATCATCTATTTCTTCTTTAGTATACTCTTTTTTTAGATTCATATTTATGATTTCATTAAAATCTTCATAGACATCTGTTTTAGTGGTTAAGTAACTTATGAAGTCTGCGATAATTATTACTCCATATTTTCTATAATAATATATTATTTCATTAAAAAGTCTTCTTTTATGTGGGTTGTCGATTATTATAGGCTTATCTTCTACATAGTTTATTATTTCGGGACATACAGTCATATAGTATAACAAATTATTTGTAGCTTGTCTATACTTATTTGGGGGATTTTGTGGCTTATTATTAACTAATTCGGCATATTCTGGCTTAGGTGGAATTTTAGTTTTATATTGTTTATATCGCTCCAGTAAGTTGTCATAAGCTATATTAAATTTTTGTTCTAATTTTTTTAGAGTTAACTCTACTAAGAAACTATCTTTTTCTTTAGATAATTCTTTTATTATTTGATCCAAATAAATACTTACTTCTTTAGTGTTATTTAAGTTTTTGTCTTCTTTTAAATATTGCATTTTAAATTCTATAACACTTAAGGGGTTAGCGATTTTTTTTCTAAATTCATCTTCGCCTCTTTTTATAATAAATTCATCTGGATCTTTTTCTTCTAGACGCACTATTTTAATGTTTAAATTTTCTTTTTCTAATAATTCTAAGGCTTTGATGGTAGCTTCTTCTCCTGCTTTATCACCATCAAAACACAATATTAGATTGTTGGTTATTTTTTTTAATATTTGAATGTGTTGTTTTGTTAAGGCTGTTCCCATAGGGGCTACACAATTATTTATTCCTATAGTACTTGCTCTTATAACGTCAAAATATCCTTCCATAATGATTATACTATCGTTTTTTCCAAGTTTATTATGAGCTCTGTGATAATTATATAGAATACTTTTTTTATCAAAAATTTTAGTAGCCTTAGTATTTATATATTTACTTGAATCATTTGTTTGATATATTCTGCCACCAAAACCTATATTATTTCCTCTCAAATCATGAATAGGAATCATAATACGATTATTGAATACATCTTGATTATTATCATTAGTAAGGCCTAATTCTACTAATTCATGAGCGTCATATTTATTTAATAAGAATGGTGTTAATGGCTGTCTAGATGTAGATAGACCTATTTCAAATTTTTTGATTGTTTCCCTATTTATTTTTCTTTTTTCTAAATAAGATATAGCATTGTTTCCTAAAGCACTATTTAAGTTGTTCTGATAAAATTTACTTGCCAAAGACATTATTTCATAATCTTTTTGATTTAAGTTATTTTTAGGTAAGCCTCTAATCTCAAAGCCATCTTCTTTAGCTAACTTATTAATAGCCTCACCATAACTTATATTTTCAATATCTGCTATAAAATTAAAAACATTACCTGCTTTATGACACGCAAAGCATTGAAACATATCTAATCTAGTTGACACGCTCATAGAAGCATTATTATCAGCATGAAAAGGACACAATCCCCAATAATCATTTCCTTTTTTAGTTAAACTTACATATCTTTCAACAATTTCTTTAATGGGATGTTTTCTTCTAATTTCATTTATAGTTGCCTCATCTATATAAGCCATTATTTTACCACCCTCTATATATTAATATTCTACTTAAATTTCTTATTTCCTTTTTTTTAGACTAAATTTTTATTTTATAAACATTGAATCTCCAAAAGAAAAGAAACGATATTGCTTACTAACTGCCTCTTTATAGGCGTTTAAGATTATTTTTTTACTACTAAAAGCACTTACTAGCATAATTAAAGTAGATTTAGGTAAATGAAAATTTGTAATTAAACCATCGATAGCTTTAAATTTATAGCCTGGATATATGAAGATGTTAGTCCAACCACTACAAGAGGTAAATTCGTTATACTTAGTCATAATTGTCTCTAGGGTTCTTGTTGTCGTTGTTCCAACTGCTATTATTCTCTTGCCTTCCTTTTTTGCTGTATTTAAAGTATCTGCAACTTCTTTAGTCATACTATAATACTCTGAATGCATTTTGTGCTTAGTTACATCTTCTACTGCAACTGGCCTAAATGTTCCTAAACCAACATGAAGTGTTATGTAACATACTTTGATATTTTTCTTTTTAATTTTTTCTAATAATTCTTTAGTAAAATGCAAACCAGCAGTAGGTGCAGCTGCACTTCCTAAATTTTTGGCGTATACAGTTTGATAACGATCTTTATCTTCTAGTTTTTCTCTTATATATGGAGGTAATGGCATAGTGCCTAATTTATCTAAAATCTCATAAAAAATGCCTTCATAAATAAATTCTACATGTCTGATACCATCTTCTCCTATTTTAGTACATTTTGCTTTTAATAAGCCATTTCCAAAAGTTATAATTGTTCCTAATTTTACTCTTTTTGCTGGTTTTACTAAACATTCCCAAATATCACCAGATTCTTTTTTTAATAATAAAACTTCTATATGAGCTTTTGTTTCCTCTTTTTCTCCTATTAATCTTGCTGGTAAAACTTTGGTGTCATTTAAGACTAAAACATCATTATCATCTAAATAATCAATAATATCTTTAAAATGTTTGTGTTCTATTTCGCCTGTTTTTCTATCTAAGACTAGCATCCTAGAACTATCCCTTTTTTCTAAAGGGTGTTGAGCTATTAGCTCTTCTGGTAAATAAAAGTCAAAATCATCTGTCTTCACTATAAATCACTCCTACATAACAACTAGATTATTATAACACAAAAAGTCGACTTTTTTTCTGAATATTTATAAATTACTTTATTTTTTTGTCTTAGTGCTAGTCTTAGTTATATAACCTAAAGATTAGAAAAAGCCATAATATACAAAAAAGATAAATTAATTTAAATTTTATTTTTCTTGTTTTGTGATGAAAAAGATACATTGATGTTAAAAATCCATAACAACCACCCATTATACTCACTAAGAGAAGTGTATTCTCAGGAATTCTTCTTTTATGAAAAATAGCTAATTTTTTATCTGTGTAACATAAAATAAATGCTACTACATTAATTACTATTAAATAACTCATAAAATACATTAGGTATTGGAGAGGCAAAAGTTATTTTTTTATTAGTTAACGGATCTATTAAGGAAATCTCATAATGATGTAGCATTAGACGATGATAAGGATTTGTTGTTGATTTATATTTTTTATCTCCTACTATTGGATGGTTCATCTCACTCATATGAACTCTTATTTGATTTTTTCTTCCAGTCTTAATATCAACATCAAGTAAAGTATAATCTTTTGTCTCTTTTATTGGTTTATAGTATGTTATAGCTCTTTTACCACTAAACTTAGTACTATGACTAAATGTCATCTTATCTTCATATAAATAGTTATCGATATGTCCCGGTTTAGTTACCTTTCCCTCTACTACGGCTATATATTTTCTTTCTTTTACGATATTATTCCAATTAGATTGTAATTTTTCTTTTAATTTTTGATTCTTAGCAAATATTACTATTCCAGATGTTTCTTTATCTATTCTATTTACTATAAAAGCATATTCATGTTTAGCATTTAGATATTTTCTTACTTGTTTATATAATGTATCTTCAACTTCTCTTTTTTCTTTAGAAGTACTAATTGTTAATAAGCCTGACTTTTTATTTACAACTAAATAATTCTTATCTTCATAAATTATATCAATATCAGTACTTATTTGTTCATTTATAGTTACTGTGTCACCAAGATTTAGAAACTGTGGAAGTTTAGTTACCACAGTATCATTTATTTTGATAGTTCTATATTTTATTAGAGATTTTATTTTACTTTTAGAAATTCCTTGATTATTTAAAAAATTTATTAAATCATCATCTTTTTTTATTATATATTTACATTTTTTCATATTATCACTTTCTTTATTGTTGTCTTACATACCATACTCTTGTTATATCAACATTTTGACTTAGTGGAGATGGATTAGGTTGATCGACTATTACAACAGATGGCATTTTGAAAGCGCTTCCATAAGTAATACACATACCAGGATGAAAAGTATTTAGGTTACTTAGTAAGTTTTTACTTACCGATGGTAAGAGTGCTTTTACAAAAACTACATCTTTCGGATGAAACATTTTAAAAATTAAAAAGTTAGTACATTGGCTGATAGCAGTTTCACTAAGTTCTGATGGTCTTTGGGTTATTAAACCTAATAAAATCCCATATTTTCTTCCCTCTTTAGCTATTCTTTCAAAGATATTATAACCAAATAATTTTACATCTATATCTTCTTGAACATATCTATGTGCTTCTTCTAAAAGTACATGAAAAGCTAAGGAACCTCTATTTTTTAATTTTGATGCATAATCAAATAATAATTTAGAATATATTTTTACTAAATTTTTAGCAAATCTATCATCAACATAGTTAATATTAAAATTAATTATTTGAGCTTTTCGTCCACTTGTTGCTGTTAATAAATCTTTAATATAGCCTTCTCTAGTAACATAATTAGGATAATCAAAATACTTTGAATAGTCACTATTTATTAGAGTATTTAATCTTATCTTTAGTGCATTAGCATAATCAAATACTTTTTCACTTGTAAGTACGCCTTCACTGATAAGGGCAAATTCTAGAGCAAGAGCAAATTCTTTTAAACCATATGCAAAGTTACCATTTGGCATAGTTAGTTGAAATTCATTTTGCGTAAATCCTTCTAAATAATTTATTACGAGTTCGATATCAGCAAATTTTCCTGATTGTTCAACATATAAGCATTGTCTGATTGTTCTACTCCAGCCTCCTTTGGTAAGTGATACTTCTAAGTTTATTTCTTCTGTTTTAAATTTAGTTAAAACACTGGTTAATTTATTTCTAATTTCGCTAGGACTTTTTCCTGAGAATATTATATCTAATAAACTTCTTGCTATAATATCATTTTTTTGGTCTTTAACATTTTCCTCATTTTGGGTAAAATAGCCAACTAGTTTTAAAGCTTTTTCAATTATAGGAATTTGATTTTCGTTATCAGCATTTAGTAAAAGAGCTATATCATCAGTACCTAAAAGCCAAAATGGTAATGCCAAATGTCTATATTCAGTACTTGTTAAATCAGTAGTAATTACTTTATAATTAAGATTAGGGTTGTTTTTACCAATATCATTAAATGCTGGCTGGTATTCTCCATAAGCATCAAATAAGAAAATATTCGTTCTAAAAGGAATTGAATTTTTTGCTTCATAAAATATTTTTTGGATAATATTTGATGTTGAATAACTTTTTCCTGAGCCTGAATTTCCTAAAATAGCAAAGTGATTTGAAAAAAATGAATTTACATCTAAGGAAATTCGATAATCTCTATAGATAGAAGAGACTCCCATACTGACAGAATTAGTAGAAGCATCGTTTTGATAAATAATGTCTAACTCTTCTTTGGTAATGAAACGACAAGCGTCTTTGAAGGCTGGCTTTTCGATGCTACCATATGAAAATTTTTGATTTTTTATCTCACCAATTAAATTTATATCTAAATTTGTACTGTCACCAGATTCTATTTCTCCTACTATTTTAATAGATGTTCCATCAAATATAACATTTTTACCAATTATACTTTCTAAATCATAAACATTAGTTTCTAATTTTATTTTAACCGTATCCCCTATTATACTAATAATTTTACCTAACATATTATCACCATTATCATTATACAAAAAAAACACCTAAATTGCTAGATGTTTTGTTATTCTTAATTATTTTTTTCTTGCTAATACTTTTGGAGAATCTTTTTCTAACATATATTTTTCCAATTCTTCCTTATACGGCATACCTGCTTGAGCAGTTTTCTTTTGAATTTTTAAAGCTGATGCATACATAGCTCTTTTTAGAGCCTGTTTTAGGGTATCGCCTTGAGATAGTGCACTAGCTAAATTGCCATTTAATGTGTCTCCAGCACCAACTGTATCTACTACTTCTTCAACACAAACACTTGGAATTTTGATAATTTCAAAGCCATCATAATATACTAGACCATCAGCACCTAAGGTTACTATCAATTTGTTAGGATATTTTTTGACACAACTAATAATATCATTAGTGTTAAATAGCTTTTGAGATTCATCTTTATTACAAGTAATGATACTTACTTTATCTAACAGCTCTAATTTGTTTTGTAATTTTTGTGGTCTACATGGAGTTAAAATCAAAAATTTATTATTTTGATAACAGAAATCTATCAATTCTTCAGTTACCTCTATTGGACACTTTAATTGACAACAAATAATCTTTGAATTTAAAATAGTATCTTGATGATTTTTTATTAAAGATATATCAAAACTATCTATTGCGTTGCCAAATCGCTCAATTTCGTTATCTTTATCGCTGTTATTTATGTAGATATTAGCATAATCATTTTCTAAATTTTTTACTAATTCTACACTAGAAGTATCAACATTATTATATACAAAGTTATTTAGAATATTTCTTCCTACTTCATCGTTTCCTATTTTAGTAATGATAGTTGTTTTAGCACCTGCTCTTGATGAGGCTACAGCTTGATTAGAGCCCTTTCCTCCTGGAACCATCATATCTGGTACTTTAGGATAATTTTTATCTTTATCTTGATAAAACATATAATCTACAGAACATCCGCCAAATACACATACATCATATTTCATAACGTCTCCCCCTTATCTGTAATTTTATCACTTTTTCTTTTTTTTGTAAACACCTTTAGTAAATTTTTAGTTAATTTTTGTGTTTTCAGTTTCTTTTAAAAAAGATATTTTCAAGTGTCAAAGATATAATTTAAACATTTTTTAATTAATATTTTTATAGTGACATACAAAATTTGAATAACCACATAATAATTTGCAAAAAAATAGTAAGGATAATTATTAATCACTTACTATCTTTATATTTGCTTTTTAATATTAATTACTACTTGCTAGCATCTTTTTTTGTTGTAGATGTAGTCTTCTTTGTAGCTGTTTTAGTTGTTTTCTTAGTTGTTGTCTCTTTTTTAGTAGCTTTCTTTTCAGTAGATTCGTCTTTCTTTTTTGTTGTTTTAGCTTTTTCAGTTGCTGTAGTTTTCTTAGCTGGCGCTTTTTCTGCTTTTGCTACTACTGGTGCTGGTGTATATTTTTTTCCTTCAAGAGAATCTTTAGCTATTTTAGTTAAATTTGCAAAAGACTCTTTATCTGTTATTGCCATTTCACTTAACATTTTTCTGTTAATTGCAATACCTGCTATTGCTAAACCGTTAATAAATTTTGAATAGCTAATATCATTTTCACGGCATCCAGCATTGATTCTTGTAATCCATAATTTTCTAAAGTTTCTTTTATTTTGTTTTCTGTCTCTATATGCATATTGTCCTGAATGCATAACTTGCTCATGAGCAGTTTTATATAATCTATGTTTACTTCCAAAGTAACCTTTAGCTTCCTTTAATACTTTTTTTCTTCTTGCACGTGCAACAGTGCCACCTTTAACTCTTGTCATAATATCCTCCTCTTAAATTAAATCTTTAATTCTTTTGTAGTCTGAATTATTTAGACTGTTTCCTTTTCTCTTTTGTCTGCTTCTCTTGGCACTATTTTTACCAGTGTTATGATTAGTACCTTGACTAGTGATTTTAATTGATCCACTTTGTCTTTTTTTGAATACTTTAGCAGATCCTTTATGTGTTTTCATTTTATTTTTTTTCATTTTTACTTTCTTTGCCATAACCATTTCTCCTTACACTTTATTTTTTCGGTGTTAACTGCATCGACATAACTCTACCTTCTAATTTAGGCTTTGTTTCTGCTTCTGAAACATCACTTAAAGTTTCTTCAAATCTTGCAAGTACTTCGCGAGCCAATTCTGGATGTGCTATTTGACGACCTTTAAATCTTATACTAGCTTTTACTTTATCACCTTTAATTAAAGCTTTTCTAGCGTTGTTTACTCTTGTATCAAAGTCATGTTTATCAATTGTTACAGATAATCTAAATTCTTTGATATTCACAGTTGCTTCCCTTTGCTTTTTCATAGCTTCCTTAGCTTTTTTCTTTTTTTCATACTTAAATCTATTATAATCCATAATTTTGCATACTGCTGGATTAGAATTTTCATTCATAAGTACTAAGTCAAAGCCAGCTGCCCCTGCTAATGTAAGAGCATCTCTTTTACTTTTTAGTCCTAATTGTTCGCCATTTGGTCCTATAACCATCATTTCTTTACATCTTATTTGCTCGTTAATTAAGTTATCTTTATTGTTTGCTATCTCAAACACCTCCATAAACAAAAATGAATACAGAAAGAAACTGTATTCATCTAAAAGCAATTAAATATATTTATATATTATTGGCTTTTTACCTATTGCCTTAGTATTAATAGCAATCAGGTGAGATAAATACATCTACTTTCCTCTTCGTTCTCATAGATTATATTATAAATATATTTGATTGTCAACAAATTATTATTTTTTATTTGATTTTTAAGTCTTTTTTTACTTAGAGTTAATCAGTTGTTATATTTTTGCCTCATTTCTCGCTCTATATCTCTTTTTTTGATATCTTCTCTTTTATCATAATTTTTCTTTCCTTTACCAAGTCCTAATAAAACTTTAGCTCTTCCTCGTACAAAATAAATTTTTAAAGGTATTAAGGTATAACCATCTAAGATAATTTTGTTGTTTAACTTTTTTATTTCTTTTTTATGCATTAATAACTTTCTTGTTCTTGTTTCATTATGATTAAAAATATTTCCTTGTTCGTAGCAAGATATATGAGCATTCAAAAGATATATTTCTTCATTTTTAATGATAGCATAACTATCTTTTATATTCATTTTTCCTAACCTAATAGATTTTATTTCTGTGCCTGTTAGAGAAATTCCAGCTTCATATTCTTCTTCAATTGTGTAATCGTGTCTAGCTTTTCTATTTATTATTTCCATTTGATTTCACTTTCCTTTAATGTTATTTTATTAATGTTCCTATTTTTTCTCCTAACATGGCTTTTTTTAGATTTTCTAGGTTGTTTAGATTAAATACTCTTATTGGTATATTATTTTCCATGCATAAAGAAATTGCAGTTAAATCCATTACTTTTAATTTTTCTTTTATAACATTTAAATGTGATGTTTCTTCTATTTTTTCATAATCATCATATTTTCTTGGATCTTTTGTATAAACATAATCAACATTGGTAGCTTTTAATATTATATCAGCATGTATTTCTGCTGCTCTTAGGGCGGCTGCTGTATCAGTTGAGAAGAATGGTGAGCCTGTACCACAACCAAACACTACTACTCTTTTTTTATTGAGATTTTTCATAGCTTTATCTCTTATATATGGTTCTGCTATTTCTCTCATCTCAACACTAGTCATAACTCTAGTAGCACACCCAACTTGTTTTAGAGCATCTCCTAAAGCTAGAGCATTCATAGTTGTTGCAAGCATACCTATGTGATCAGATGTACAGCTATCCATCATTGTATTACTTCGTCCACGCCAAAAGTTTCCACCACCTACGACAATTCCTACTTCTATTCCTTTATCAGATACTTCTTTAATACAATCTGCTATCTTTAAAGCTTTTTCAAAATCTATTCCTGTATTGTTTTCTTTTGCTAGAGCTTCACCACTTAATTTTAAAAGAATTCTTTTATTTTTCATTACTATCCTTCTTTCTAATTATAAAATGCTTACAATCTACTGCACAATTTTTTTGTAAATAATTATCTATATTTTTATAGTTATTGATTTTGTTAGCTTTCTTGTTGTTAGGATTATAAAAACCTTTTAATCTTAATTTGCTATAAGCAATATCTCCTACTACATAATCATAATCATTAAAATATTCAGTAAATTTATCAATTAATTCTTTTTCGTTAAAAGCATCTCTATAATTTTTTATCAATTCATATTCTTGATTATTTAATATAACTTTCTTTGCCATCTTAGTTCTCCTTTTTATGTTAAAGTCAATATTAGTATAGCAAACTATATTAAAATGAGCAAGGATAATATATAAAAAATTGGCAGAAATTCTATTTAAAATTTAGTTATTTATTCTGAAATTATAAAGCTTGTTTCATCTATGAATGAATAGTTTCGTTGATATTTTATTTGCCTTATTAATTTGAACATTGCCTCGTCTTTAGCTTTGGCCTCCAACATTATATCTATATTTTTTTCGTATTTTTTTATTTTATCTAAAAATGTTAAAAAGGCTTCACAATCTATATAATCGTGATGGGCTCTTATATTTTTAATGCTTTTTTGAGATGAGAAATGAATTTTAGGGGTTTCTTTACCCCATGTTTTAAAAATTTCATCTAAATAATTATCTATATCAGTGCCTGTATTATTACAAAGAAAATGGTGATAATCTAAGACAACTCTAATATTTAAAATGTTGGCTAAATAAAGACAATCATCTATTGTAAATGTTTTATCGTCATTTTCTATTGCTAATACTTTTCTAATATTTGGTGGAAGTAATTTATAATTGTTTATAAATCTTGTTAATGAATTCTTTTTACCGAAAGTACTACTTCCTACATGAATTAAAATTAATTTATCTTCTATTTTTAAGTTTTCTAATAATCTATAATGGTATTCTAAAATTTTAATTGTACTTTCTACAACTTCTGATCTAGCACTATTTAAAATACAATAGGTACTTGGATGAAAATCTAGTCGTATTTTACTTTCTTTTATTATATTAGAAATAATGTTATATTCTTTTGTATATTTTTTTGTGTAGTCAAAATTAATGCTTGGATGAGTTGCTAATGGTATTAGATTGGATGTTATTCTATAAAAATGAATATTGTTTTTTTGATTAAATTTTAGAATTAAGGATAAATTTATTAGATTTTCTCTTATTATTTCTTCTAGTTTTTGATAATCTTTTTCCACACTAAATTTACTATATTGATAAGTTTTTGAAGAAGTTATTCCATCTAACGAGGTGCAAATACATGCGTAGCCTAACCTTATTGTTATGTTTTTATTCATTAGTGTTTAGGTTTAAATATTAAACAAAGTATAAAGGCTAAGGTTATTGCTAATGAAATTCCTGCTGACGTTAAATTGAAAATACCAAGACCTAGTCCTATAGGTCCTAATTCATTAGCTACATCCATTGCACCATGAATTAGTAAATGGCCAAAGGACGTTATTGGAACTAAAGCACCTGCTCCACAATATAGAACTATTTTATCGTATATTCCTGATACATCTAAAAGAGCACCTATTACTACGAAAAGACTAGTAACATGGCCTGGTGTTAATTTAGTTGTATTTAAAATAATCTGAGATATCATACAAACAAATCCACAAAAAAGAAAAGCATTTACATAAATCATTCTTTAACAACCTCCAAACTTACAGCATGGGCAATAGCAGGAATAGATTCTTTTTGGAAAAACATTGTAGGTGAAAATATGGCTCCTGTTGGAACATACAATAGTCTTTTGATTTCACCTGACTTCATTTTTGATAGAAGATAGCTGAATGCTGTAAGTGCACTGCAAGCAGGTCCTGATCCGCCGGCTAATACAGCTTGTTTTTTGGTATTATAAATCATTGTGCCACAATCATTATAGTTCTTAGAAATATCTAAATTATAAACTTTTTTTAAGTAATTTATTAAAATCTTTTTGCCATACTCTCCAAGATCACCTGTTACTATCAGATCATAATATTCAGGCTTTTGATTTAAATTTTTTAAATGCCTATAAATTGTATCTGCAGCTGCTGGAGCCATTATTGCTCCCATATGATTTACATCTTTTATTCCTTTATCAACAATTTTTCCTATTGTTGATGATGTTATTTTAATATTAGTTTTTGCTGTTGTTAATAAAATAGCCGCTCCTCCAGTTGTTGTAAATGTTGATGTTTGAGGTTTAGGAGTTCCATATTCTGTAGGGTTTCTAAATTGTTTTTCAGCACTACTATTATGGCTTGATGTTGCTACTATACAATTTTTAGCACTTCTATTTTCTAGAAATGTTGATGCTATTATTATTCCTTCTGAACTAATTGCACAAGCATTGTATATTCCTAAAAAGGGTATCTTAAAATTTCTTATAGCATAATTAGATGCTGCTATTTGATTTTGTAAGTCACCAGCTATTATCAAATCTATGTTTTCATCTTTCTTAGAAGATTTTTCTAGTAATAATTCTATTGCATCTTTCAATAGTTTTATCTCTGCTTTTTCCCAACTTTTTTCACCAAAATATAGATCTTTTGTATATATTTTATCAAAATATTTTTTTAAAGGCCCATTTGCTTCATAGATTCCTGCTATAGTAGCACTTTCTGAAACATATACATTTTTATAAGTATTTGTCATATTAACCTCCCATTATTCCTGATATTGCTAATCTTAGTAATCCAAATATATATACTGCTACTGTTCCGTATAATATTACTGTACCTGCTAATTTAAAAATATTAGCTCCTATTCCTAAGACTAAACCTTCTGTTTTATAGTCTAGAGCAGCACTAGTAATGGAATGAGCAAAACCTGTTATAGGAATTATTAAAGCTGATTTTAATTTACAGACTAATAAATCAAAAACTCCTAAAGAAGTTAAAATAGATGATATTGTAATTAAGGTTAATATTACTAAAATTCCTGATTCTTTTCTTGGAATTTTTAGAAAGAACTCATATGCTTCTAATAATAATTCAGAAGATAATCCTACTATGCCACCTGCTACAAATGTTATTATTGCATTTATTAATATTGGTGGTTTTGGAGTATATTTTTCTATAAATTTTTGATATTCTTTATCTGACATTTAGAATCACCATTTATATTATTTATAAATAATTAAAAATTATGCATTACTTAATAAATTATTTATATCAAAAAAACAACCATTTTGTTAGTAATAGTTGTTTTTATCTTTTTTGTTTAGATTTATACTATCTATTCCTTCAAATAGTTGTTCTATTTTTATATCTAAGGCTTTAGCTATTTGTACTAAAGTATCGACAGAAAAATATTTTTTAGCATTGGGAGCTTCAATTCTTCTTATGAATTCATGCGAAAAACCTGTTCGCTCTGCTAATTCTGCCTGAGTCAACGAAGCTTTTTTTCGATTAGCTTTGATGTTTTTAGATATTATTTCGTATATATCTTCATTTCGTTTACTACTTCTATTACTACTAGTTTTCTCCATTTCTATCACCTTAGGTCAATTGTCTCACAAATTTTTAATTTTTTATGTAACCAATTCGGTTACATTTTTGAAAAAATCTTAATTTATGCTACATTACAACTAGCTTTTTTTAACTTTTTTAGGATCTTTGTTTCATTTCTGGAGACTTGTACTTGATTAGTTTTTAAATATTCTGCTGTTTCTCGCTGGGTTTTATCTTGAAAATATCTTAACTTTATTAGTTTTAATTCATCTAAAGTTAGTGTAGATAACATTTCATCTAAAAGTATATTATCTATATTTATATTATTTTCTCTTGACTTAATATTATCTAACAAAGTTATAGTTTTACCATCTTCTAAGATAGCATCATCCAAGCTTTTTACTTGTTCTTTTACTAATAAAATATTATTAATTAAACCTTCATCTATTTCTAAAAACTGTGATAATTCATAGACTGATGGCTCTTTCATTAACCTTTGTGCTAGTATTGTTTTGGCTTCTAGTACTTTTTTGTATATTTTGTCATAATCTCTTGATGTTTTTATTAGTTTAGAACTTTTTATAAAGCTTATTACCTCACTTAGCATATATTTGTAAGCATAAGTTGAAAACTTTACATCTCTTGTACTGTCATAGTTATTATAAGCTTTTATAATTCCTATTACAGTTGATTGATATAAATCATCTTTATCATAATAAGTTTTATATTTATTTATTATTTGATACATTAAACCTTTATTTTCATTTATTAATTTAACTAGTGTTCTATCATCCATATTATCCTTTCTTTAAATAAAGTTAAAGGCATCTATTTCACAATTTATTTTTGATATTTTATCTTCAAATATACTACTTCTCTTATTAGCATCACATATTAGTAGATGCCTTTTATCTTGTTTTATTTTATTATTGTATTTTAAAATATCGCTAATATTATTAACATCTATTTTTTTTATATTTTCAATATTTAATACAACAAATTTTATACCAACATATTCTACTAAATTATTAATAGATTCTAAGTATTTATCATTTTCTATTTGGCCTAATAGTCTGACAAATAATACACCTTTTCTAAATTCTGTACTAATTTTCAACATTTTATCACCCTTTGCTTTTTTATTTTATCATCTTTAATTATTATTATAAACTAATTCGACATAACTAGATATTATTAGTAAGCGACAAAGTTCGACATAATATTTACTATACTTTTAAATAAAGTAAATAAACCTTAATAACCATATAAAAATCTTTTTCATGATCTTCTCACCTCTTGTGTCATATTATAGCTAAAGCTTAGATTATTTATTATTGTTTTTGCTGTAATCACCTCACATATTTTTTTACCCTCTAATTATATTATTGGCTGTTTATCCTCGATTTCCTTTTAATTTTCTAAAATTTTTGCAAAAAATTAAAAAAAGTTCAAATATCTAGGTGCTCCATTACCTAAATTGAACTTTTTATTTTTCATAATCAATATAATCATTTTCTTTTACAATTTTTCCATCACTATATAATTTTGCTGTTACTTCATTATTTTTTAAGTAAATGTCACGAACATTGTAGGCTAATATTTCTTCAGGATTGCCTGAACTAACATCTTTAAAATATAATGTTGTACCCCTTAAATAAAATTTATAGTTACTTGCTCCAGCAAATCCTGTTGCTTCTACTACTTTATTAGCCTCTACCTTTACTTCATCTTGTGAAGTTTGAGAGTCAAATGTATATTCTTTCGTTTTTTCGCTTTCTTGTTTATTTTTTTGAGCTTCTTCCTTTTTTTGCGATGACTGGCTACTTGAGGTATCGTTAATACTAGAAGAGGTATCTCCTTTAGTACTGCTGTTATTTTTACTAGATTTATTATCTGTAGAAGTTGTATTTTTGTTAGGAATACTACTATTTAATATTTTATCTGAATTACTATATGCTATGTAACATATAAAAGCTACAACTATCAAAAAAACTGCTACTAAAGGAAACCTATTTTCTTTTTTACGAGATCTACTTCTTTTCTTCATATAATTCACCTATCTTTCTAGCTCTAATTATAGCACACTTTTAAATTTTTTAATTAAATTTTTATATATTATTTCAAATTTTTACTTATTACGTTATATTTAATATTTTTTATACTTTAACTTTATAATTAATTTTTCTGTTATATCAAAAAAGCACTCAATTTTTTTATTTTTAAACTTTTAGTTAATTACTATTTCTTTAGGAGAATTACTTGCTATAATGTATTTAGAAAGTAGGTGTCATAATGCAAAATAACAAAAACAGAAAAAAAACCACAAGTGTTAGTATTTTTACAATAATACTAGTATTAATAACTTTTATCTATTCAACATTTACTGAGGAGATAAATACTAGTTTTGGTCTTCCTAATAATCAAACAACAACTACAACAGAAGCTAATAATTCCTTAAGTAATAACATTAGTAATGTAGAAGTATCTTTTTTAGATGTTGGACAAGCAGATAGTATTTTAATAAGTTCTAATGATGAATATATGTTAATAGATGCTGGAAATAATAGTGATGGTCCATTACTAGTAAAATATTTTCAAAATCTTGGTATTCAGGAATTTAAGTATGTTGTAGGAACTCATCCTCATGAGGATCATATAGGTGGCTTAGATGATATCATCAATTCATTTAATATAGATAAAATATATCTGCCAGATGCCATTACAACAACTAAAACATTTGAAGATGTCCTAGATGCTATTGATAATAAAAATAAAACCTATACAGTTCCAAAAATTGATAGTACTTTCAATTTAGGAAATGCTACATTTAAAGTAATATATACCGGAACAGATACAAGTGACTTAAATAATACTTCAATTGTTTTAAAAATGACTTATAAAAATATATCTTTTCTCTTTACGGGAGATACAACTAGCAAGAATGAACAAAAAATATTAAATAAAGATATTAAATCTACTGTTTTAAAGGTAGGACACCATGGAAGCAAATACTCAACTAGCAGTGCATTTCTAGATAAAGTTAATCCTAAATATGCTATTATAGAAGTTGGACAAAATAATATTTATAAACATCCTAGTGAGGAAACTTTAACTAAATTAAAAAAAAGAAATATTACTACTTATAGAACAGACGAATCAGGTAGCATAATAGCAAAAACTGATGGTAATAACATAAAATTCACAACAAAAAGAACTAACACTAATGGAGGATAAAATGAAATACATAATAGATAGAATAGAAGACAATATAGCCATCTTAGAGCAACAAGATACTAAAGAATTTATAAATATAAGTACTAACATTCTTCCAAATGGTATAAAAGAAGGGATGATTTTATCAATTATTAATAATACTTATACAATTGATATAAAAGCTACTGAAAAAAGGAAAAAAGAAGTATTAGAAAAATTTAAAAGATTGAGAAGTAATGATTAAATAAATTATTCATAAAAAAATAAGGTACATATCTAAAAGATTAGATATAAGCCTTATTTTTTATATATAAAATCAAAAGCACTATTTATAAGTTTCAATCATTTAATGTTAAATATTAGAATTGTAATTTTTCTTTTTTAATATTTTCGATTTGTTGTTTTTGAATAACTTGCATTCATCATCTAATAAATATTGTCTAAGATACATAACTCTGAGATTATAATATAATTTTAAATAATTATAACATTTATGTTTAAATTTAATTATTTTATTATTCTTCCGAAAAGAAATATCTTCATTATATAAAATTTCCACTTCTGATCCTGTCTCTATATTTTTGTAAAGGCGGTAATCATAATCTGGATTATTATAACTTGTTTTGTGCTCACCATCATCATAATCATCAAATTTATAAGTAGCAATATAAACATAAACGTTACAATTACTATCGGGAGAATTGACAAAAAAATCAAATGCTCTTTCTACCATATCATTATCACTCATAATACTAAAACCATTATATTTTTCAAAGAGGTATATATACTTTTTAATACTATCTACCTGTAAAAGTTCTAACATCCTACTCCTAGAATGTATATCATCTTTAAATTTTAAATCTAAGTATTCCGAAACTTTTTTATCTTTTTCTAATTCTCTAAATTGTTCTTTTAATTTAATTATACTTTCATTTTGTTCTTTTAAATATTGATAATTATCTCTTGCTCTAATTACATCTTCTTTTCTCAAAATAATTCCCCCTAACTAAATTAAACTTTCTAAAAATTCTACTATAAGTCCACTTAAAACAGAAACACTATATAGTAATATTAAAACCTTTAAACTATTTTTTACGTTACTATTAGTTTTAAATAATACAACTATTGCTACTCCACTACTAGCTAGTAATCCTGCTAGTAGACCAGAAAGAGAAATTATATCATTTAAGTATAACTCTGTAATTATAACTGATGAGGCACAACTTGGAATAAGGCCAACAATACTAGTAACAAACGGAGTAAATACGCTATTCTTAGAAAGGATTTTATAAAATATATCTTTCCCTAAAAGTTCCATAGTACCATTTAATATTAATATACATAAAAAAATAAATATTGTAATTGAAGTAGTATGTTTAATAGTTGATTTAATAAGACTTTTTTCACAATGACACTCTTCTTTTTGGCAAATTTCATTATGTTTACTGTTAACTATATTATTTTTAAACAATAAATCTATCATAAATCCCCAAAATATAGCAATAATAAATTTGAAACCTAATATTTTAAAAATTGTACTAAAAGCAATATTATGCGAAAGCATTAATGGCAGCATCTCATCACTAGTTGATAAATAAACACTAATAAGTGTTCCCATTGATATTATCTTCATAACATATAAATTTGTAGCCATAACAGAAAATCCACATTGAGGAAATATTCCTAAACTACTACCAATTAAAGGTCCAAAGTAACCTGCTTTTTCTATAATTTTTTTAGTATAATTACTAAACTTATGTTCTAATAATTCTATAATTAAAAAGGATATAAACAAAAATGGAACTAACTTTAAAGTGTCAATTAAAGAATCTACAACTGTTTCTAACATTATTATCACCCCAAACACGCATTATTGTACCATAAATAATCTATTTTAACAAGCTAGCGTTTTATAGAATTTTTTCATAGAAAAACTTTATATTATTAAAGATAAAATGTAATAAGCATAAAAGAACTAACAAGCGTTAGTTCAATATATATATAAACGCAAATTCTATTGCGAACCTGCGACCTATTTAGAAAACATATAAAATATATGCTTTCATATGCTATAGGGCGATAAATTTTAATTACAAATTTTTGCTATGTTTTGTTTCCATCTCTACTTTTATAGTATGATTTAAATTTTGTTTTTAATACTTTTAATTAAAATAATTTTTTAAGTTTAAAAAAATTATTATTATAACGATTATACTAAAGATATTATTTATATGCTTTTTTTAAAACTTTAATATAATTATTGGGAAGATCTTTT
>CAKPER010000002.1 GCA_934149245.1 uncultured Bacilli bacterium
AATGCTAGTTCATCTAGATTAAAATCTTTTTCTTTTGGATAACTTTTTATATCTGAATTTGAGTATCCTCTCATATGACTTTGCATATTTGCATTAATTTGAGAACATGCTATTCCTATAATTGAATTCTTTGATAAATTCATATTTACACCTCTTTCCATTAAAAGTATACCATGTTTCTAGCTAGAAATCATTAATTTGAGATGATTTTATAATTTTTAGTTAATTCTTTTTATTTCTTTAGAAGAATACTTTACAAATACTATATTATATAAGTTAACTGTAAATGGTAAAATAAAATATAATTTAAGTAATTAAGGTTATATACTTTTTATTAAAATAAATAGATTTTTTTATATATTTTAAGCATCCAACATTTATCCAACATTTCCTAGTACATATCCAACATTTGGATGTAAAATAGAGTTTAGCAAAGCCTTTAATTAAAAGGATTTATAGAGAAGTATGGTAGAGTTCTACATATTTTTAACCCAATTTTGCAAGTGCAAAATAAGAAATGATAGCACAACTATTCCTATATTTATATAGGATAAATTAGGGCAGTGCTATCATTCTCTTTATCCTGCTTACTATTTACTTACTTATTTTTCATTAATTATCTCTTTAATAGTAGGTCTAAATACTAATCCAAATGTAATATCTTTACCTTTAAATAAATTTAAATCTATTATAGGTATCACTTTCAACAATTCATAATTATCTGGTATTGCAGAATCAAATACTGTCATACCATTTTCAGTTCTATCTCCTTTATCTTCACGATATTCAATTTCAAAATATTCTCTTAAATAACCCAAATATTTATTTACTTGTTTTCTTTTCATTGGAGAAGATACTAAAACCATTTCTTGTTTATGATTAACTTCAAATGGTAATTTATAATCATAAGCACCAACTTGTGTTAATTTAACTGCTTTATCAATAAAACTACTTCTAAAGTTTATTTGCTTAATATCTAAACTACCTGTATCAGTTTTATCAATCACAATATTATCTATATATTTTGATATAAATTGTTGTTTTTCTTCTTTTGTTTTTATATCCCATTCAAATTTATAAAACTCTTTTTCTTTATAACCATTATCAATAGATATTTTTTCTATATCTCTACGGACCATAACTTTTTCTATTGTAAAAGTATGAGTATCTAATTCATTTAACTCTTGTTTTTTATTATTTAGTATTTCTAATTTTTCATTTATCTTTTTTAGATCCTCTTCAAAATCTTTGAGTTCAACTATACCAGTTAGATATGCTTTTTATTTTCTTTCTTTTTGTTTGATGTATCCCTCAATTTCTTTATCTAAATTAAGGTCAGTATTCTTATCTTTTTTATCTGCAAGTATTGGTAAAAAGAAGCTATTACACATTTGTTCAAACTCTAAAAACTCATATATTGCTTTTATCATATATTCTTCAACATAATCTTCTCTTAAATTGAAATGACAAAACTCACAATTATAATAAATATATTTTTTCTTTTTACCACCTGAACCTTTACACTTCATTATTCTTCCACATTTAGGACATACTAATTTTTGAAAGAATAGATAAGTTCTAGTTCTTGTATAGGTCCTTTGATTGGCTAGTTTTTGTGTTTGGCATTCTTCCCACATAGCACGAGTAATTATAGGTTCTACAACATTCATATAAATAACAGTATCACGACCAATTTTTTTAGCTATTCTTTTGTATTGTTCATAGTCGCCCATGTAGATTCTATTATTTATAATCTTTTCTATATCAGTGTCATACCAAGATTTGTTTAACACTTTTTCTTTATTAAAAATATTAGATATTTGTTGATAACTATTTCTCTCTAAATAAAGATTAAATATTCTTTCAATAATATGTCTAGTTGTTTCATCTATGATAGTTTTTTTATTACCATCTTTTTTATATCCAATTGGAACAACACCAGGTAAATGGTCTGACTTTATAGCACCATTAAGTCCAAACTTTGTTCTTTCTGATACGATTTCTATTTCTAATTGTGAAAGAACCGTTAACATTCTTACAAAGAATCTTCCATTAGCAGTACTAGTGTTAACATTATCTCTATCACATACAAGATAGCAATTATATTTTTCTAGGATATTAATTAGTTCTTCCAAATCACGAACGGAACGAGTGACTCTATCTAACTTATAAGCAACTATATAATTTATTTTACCTATTTTAACATCATTAAGCATTTTTTGAAACCTAGGTCTATGTTCCATATCTTTTGCACTTATTCCAGCATCTTCATAAACTTTAAAAACATTATATCCTTTAAATTCACATAAACTAAGTAGTTTTTCTTTTTGCTGTGGTAAACTAAATCCAGCACGAGCTTGATCATCAGTACTAACCCTAATGTAAATACCAGCATTCTTTATTTCTTCTTCACATATCCTTATCCTCCTTAACAAAAAAGGGCGAAGCAATATTTAGGTTATAAATACTACTTCACCCAATAGGTTTAATATTTTCTATAACCATTATAGCACAGATTTCGTCATTATTTTAGTTTTTTGATGAAATCTTTTAAATCAAATAGTTTAATTTTGGTATTTAAATCTCTGTAGTAAGCAAATTCGTGTCCATTGAATAAAAGATATGTCTTATTATTAATAATTGCTCTATGAGGCTCTAAATAGCCTATATTGGTAGGTTCTAACTTTAATAAACTGCCATTAATAAAAATTGGTTTAGTACTATTAAGTTTACAAGCCCATTCAACTTTGCTTTTAAGTTCATGACTTATTTTAATTTCTTGTTTGATTATTTTTATCATAATATCATCAACACCTTTCTTAAACGACAAAAAAATCAATCATTTCTGATTGATTTAATCATTAACGTCACATTGGTGCGACGATTTTACCTTATGGAGCAGGTGATGAGAATCGAACTCACGTCAGGAGCTTGGAAGGCTCTTATTCTACCATTAAACTACACCTGCATATCAAATATTTCCTTCACACATTTACGATTATAATAGATACAAATAAAAAAATCAAGTCTTTTTTGTTAATTTATATAAAAAAATTAAAAAATAGTGTATAATTTTAAACAGGTGATAAATTTATGTTTGAAAATTTAAGTGATAGATTACAAAATGTTGTTCATAAAATTAAAGGATATGGTCGTATTACAGAAGATAATATAAGTGATATGATGAGAGAAATTAGACTTTCTCTATTAGAAGCAGATGTCAATTATAAAGTAGTTAAGGAATTTACTAATACAGTAAAAGAAAAAGCCTTAGGTACAGATGTAAATTCTAAACTATCTCCAGGAGAAGAATTTGTTAAAATAGTAAAAGACGAATTAACAGAACTATTAGGTGGAGATGCAGTTCCTATTGAAGTAGATAAAAATCCAACCATAACCATGTTGGTAGGACTTCAAGGTTCAGGTAAAACGACAACTATAGGGAAACTTGCCAATTTCCTAAGAAAAAATCACAAAAAGAAACCTTTATTAGTAGCATGTGATGTTTATCGTCCTGCTGCTATAGAACAATTAATTACAATTGGTAAAGAATTAAATATTGAAGTTTATTCCGAAGGAAAAGCCAATCCTGTAGAAATAACTAAAAATGCAATAGAATATGCTAAAGAAAATAATTTCGATTACATATTAATAGATACAGCTGGTAGATTACAAATTGATACAAAATTGATGGAAGAGTTAGAAAACATAATCTCTGTAGCTAGTCCAGATGAAGTTTTATTAGTAATAGATGCAATGATGGGACAAGATGCTATTAACGTTATAAATGGATTTAATGATAAATTATCTTTAACTGGTGTAATTTTAACTAAAATGGATGGAGATACCAGAGGTGGAGTAGCACTTTCTGTTAGACATTTAACTTCTATTCCTATTAAATTTATAGGTGTTAGTGAAAAAATGGATGGTTTATCAGAATTTCATCCCGATCGTATGGCATCTCGTATTTTAGGAATGGGTGATATTTTATCCATAGTTGAGAAAGTTTCCAATGAAATAGACGAAAAAGATGCTGAGGACTTAGCAAAAAAAATGGCCAAGGGAAAGTTTGATTTTGAAGATTTTTTAGCTCAATTAAAACAAATAAGAAAATTAGGACCATTAGAAAATTTAATCAAATTACTTCCAGGTGCTAAAAAAATGGGACTAAATAATATCAAAATTGATCCAAAACAAATGGCACACATAGAAGCAATTGTTTTATCAATGACTCCATACGAAAGAAAACATCCTGAGGTATTAAAAGCATCTAGAAAACAAAGAATTGCTAAGGGTTCAGGAACTACAGTAACAGATGTTAATAGACTTTTAAAACAATTTGAAGAAATGAAAAAAATGATGAAAATGATGAATAATGGTAATTTTAAATTGCCATTCTAATAATAGACAAAGTAGAAGATTATTACTTTGGTTTATATAGAGTATTTAACGTGTTTTTTGTTGACAATTACTCAAAATAATAGTATATTATATTAGGTAAAAATTTGAAAAGGAAGTAGGTAAGAAGTATGAAAAAAACAAAAATAATATCTAGTATTGGCCCAGCTAGTAACAATTATGAAAAATTTAAGGAAATGGTTCATAATGGTGTTAATGTGGCTAGAGTAAATTTCTCTCATGCTACAATGGAAGAAAGAAAAATCGTAGAGGATTTAGTAAAAAGAATTAACAAAGAAGAAAATCGTAATATTGGTTTACTATTTGATACTAAAGGTCCTGAATTTAGAAGTGGTGAAGTAGAAGATGGTGAAATCAAATTAGTAGCCGGTAAAGAAATTAAGATTGTTGTTGATAAAGTAGTAGGAAATACAGAAAGATTTTCAGTAAATCATCCTCAAGCTTTAAGAGATTTAAAAGTTGGAGATTCTGTTTTATTAGTTAACGGTCTAATCAAAACTGAAGTAGTATCACTTGATAATGATGCAGACGGACAATTCAGCGGTGTAACTGTTAAAATATTAAATGGTGGTGTTTTAGGAAACCATAAGAGTATGGCTGCTCCTGGAGTTTCTCTTGATATTCCATTTATTAGTGAAGTAGATAAAGAAGATATTACTTATGCTTGTAACCATGATGGTGATTATCTAGCATTATCATTTGTTTCATCTAGAGATGATGTATTAGAAGCAAGAGAATTACTAAAAGCAAATGGTAGAGAAGATATGAAAATAATTTCTAAAATTGAAAGTGTAACTGGTATTGAAAATTTAGATGAAATTATTGAAGCATCAGATGGTATTATGGTAGCACGTGGAGATCTTGGAGTAGAAGTTCCTATGGAAATGTTACCAATTTATCAAAGAATGATGATTACAAAATGTCGTGAAGCTGGTAAGTTCTGTATTGTAGCAACTGAAATGCTTGTTTCAATGAAAAAGAGCATTAGACCAACTCGTGCTGAAGTATCAGATGTTGCTAACGCAGTATTTAATGGAACAGATGCTGTTATGTTATCAGATGAGACAACTATTGGTAACTATCCAGCTGAAACAGTTAAAATTATGGCAGCAATTTGTGAGAATGCTGAAAAATATTATGATTATAATAAAAAATTTAATATCAATTGGGAATCAACTGTAACAGCTTCAATAGCTGAAAGTGTTATTACAGCTAGCAAAGATTTAGATTCAAAAGTAATTGTTGTTGCTACTATGAGTGGTAAAACTGCTAGAAAAATTAGTAATTTAAAACCAGAGTGTCCAATATTAGCGACAGTACCTACTGAAAAAGTAGCTAGATCATTAGCTCTTAACTATGGCGTTTATTCTAAAGTTGTTAATGAATATAACTCTACTGATGAGATTGTTACAGATGCTGTAGAGAAAGCTAAAGATTTTATTGAGTTGGATAAAGGAGATAAAATTATTATCACTGGTGGTTTTCCTAACATTGGAGTTAAAACTACTGATTTCATGAAAATCGAAGAAATTTAAAGAGGTAAAGAAGTATCTTTGCTTCTTTTTTTTCTAATTTAACAATTAAATCTTGATAACTCCTAGATAATGTGCTATAGTATTTAGCAATTAGGGGGGATTATGATGAATGTTATTTCTTTTTCAAACAGTAAGTTTAATAAACTTAATTTGCTAGATTTAGATAAAAGTGTCTTTAATACTGAAGCACAAATATATAATTATAGTTATAAAAATAATGCTAAGGTATTAAAAAAATTATACAATACAGAAAGTGGCGTATTTGCGAACAAACTTTATACAGTAGAGAAATTAGATGAAGCTAGAGAAATGCTACCAAGTTCTTTTTGTATACCTGATAACTTAGTAGTAGTTGGTGGCAGAATCATTGGTTTTACTTTACCAAAAGTTGATGGTGAAAACTTAAATTTACTTCTTGCAAATAAAAAAATTGATTTAAAAGATAAACTATATTATTTGAAGAAAGTAGGGGAAGTTTTACAACAAATGGATTACTTAAGAAAAAATCCACAACTAAAGAATTTTTATTTAAATGATTTACATGATAGCAACATAATGGTAAATCCAGTTAATGGCGATATTAGTATTATTGATTTAGATAGTGCTAAAATTGGTAAAGATACTTTCTTTGGGGCAAGATTTTTATCACCAAAGGCTCTATTTAATAATACACGTGGTAAATATAATATTATAGATCAAGAACAAAATTCATATTTGCATAGTTTGGCTTATGTTGATGCTGATAGAAATACAGACCTATATTGTTATACAATAATGATTTTAAACTTTTTATATAAAAATTATATTAATAATTTAAGTTTAGAAGAATATTATGAATACTTAAATTATCTAGAAAGTATAGGTTTAAACAAAGAACTTGTAGACGTCTTTTATTGCATAGTGTCAAACGAAGAAAATAAAAATCCAAGTAGCTATTTAGAAAGTATAGATTATAAGCAATTGTTTATGGCTAGCGAAGGTGAGTTTGTCAAAAAACTAAAAAAATAATTTATCTAGTAATATTAAATGAGATAGAAATATCTTATTTTTTTATGTCACTATTTGTTTACATAGATTAATTAATAAGTTGTATTAGGTAAATAACTTTTTACAATTAATAATATAAATGTTATAATTATATAAAGGGAGGGGTCTTAGTGGAAAATACTTTTTTTAGAAGAGCTATCATAGTATTTCTATTATCTTTTACAATTTTAGTCATAACATCAGCTTTTTATCTATTTTTAAACACCAAAGATATACTATTAGTTAGTGATTTAACAGCTGATTTTAGAGATAAAGTATATTTAAAAGATTTTATTTATAAATTAGATGGTACCCTAAAAAATAATTATAAAATTGATACTAATAAAGTTGGTACTCAAGAAATAAAAGCAATATATCAAGATAAACATGGCTTTTATAAAACAAAAAGATTTACAATTGAAGTAAAAGATGTTGTTGCTCCTACTATTATGTTATCTGGTGATTATACTGTTACTAAAGGCTATGATGGCAAACTTGAAGATGATATTTTATGTGCTGATGATACAGATGACCAAGTAGAATGTAAGATAAGTGGTAGCTATAATTTAGATGAAGTGGGAATATATCCCTTAAAAATAACAGCAAAAGATAAAAGTAACAATAAAACATCACTAAAATTTAATTTAAATGTCGTTGATAAACAAAATAATAACACTAATTCAGACCAAGAAGATGATATGTCAAAGGCTACTAAATATGAGGATGTATATAAAAAGTATAAAACCAATAATACATTAGTAGGAATAGATGTATCTAAATGGCAAAAAGATATAGATTTTAATAAACTAAAAGAGCAAAATGTTGAATTTATTTTTATCAAAATAGCTGGTCAAAGACAAATAAATGGAAAAATAGAACTTGATCCTAAATTTAAAACAAATATTGAAGAAGCTAAAAAACATGGTATTGCTGTTGGCGTTTACTTTTATTCTTATGCTAGAAGTCAGGAAGAAGCTAGAAAACAAGCAAGATATATAGTAAAAAATATAAAAAATTATGATATAGAACTTCCAATAGTTTTTGACTGGGAAAATTGGCTAGAGTATAATAAATTTAAACTTAGCTTTAATAGTCTTAATTTCATTGCCAAAGCATTTATGGATGAAGTTGAAAAAAACGGCTATGATAGTTTAATTTATTCTAGTGAATATTACTTAGAAAATATTTGGTTTAAAGAAGATTATAATAATATCTGGATTGCTAAATATGGCAATCTAGAACATAAACCTAGCTATAAAGTATGGCAATTATGTAGTGATGGTAAGATAGATGGTATAGATAAATATATAGATATAGATGTTATGTACTTAAAATAAATAAAAAAATAAGGTGGTGTTTAAAATGTCATTTCTTGAAAAAATTATTCCAGCAAAGTTTAAAACAATAACTAAAAATACAACTTCTACTACTACTAATACTAGTGTAAATATAAAAAAAATAGAGTCTGATAACAAACCAGAGGTAAATATTGAAGAAATAGACTTAGGATTAGAAAATAGTTTTATGTTTAATGTTGATGCAGCAAGTGATATTGTTCATTCTAGAAAAGATGGTTTAGATATAAATAGTAGTAAGTTTTTAAGTGATGAAGATAAAGAAAGTATAAAAAAATTAATTGCTAAGAAAAATCCTGATATGACCTCTAATGGTATTGACGAAGAATTAAATAAATTGATGCAAGCTTGTAGCGATTACTCTGTAAGTCATGGTTGTGGTGCTTATAGTATCCTAGCTTTACGAAATGCTAAGTCTAACGACAAAGAGACAAAAGAATCATTTTTTGGACATACTCTTTTAAATAGCCTAGGTACAGAAAAGTGGTATGAAATAATGGATAGACAACTTAAAAAAAATGGTGGTGGCCCATTAACAACCGACGATATGTCAAAAGTATTAGATTATTATGGTTATAGCTACGAAAATTTAGGTCACTATACATCTGAATCTTTTTCCAAAGATGATAAAAGTGGTAACTATCAAAAAATACTAGAACACTTAAAACAAAATAAACCAGTTGTTTTAATGGTTGGAAGAAAAGATGAAGGACTTGATAGAGGGTATAGCAGAACTACTTTTTCATCTAATGAACAAGATACATCTAAAGAGTTGGGTAAAAAAGCAAACGTTGACGATACTTGGGCGAAAAGCTTTCATTACATATTATTAGCAGGAGCAGATGATAATAATAAAGTTACAATAATAGATTCTAGAAGTTTTGATTATGAAAACTACAAAAATATCAGATATTCAAATTATTCTAAATTAATATCCTACATAGCTTCAAATACGGAATCTACAGATCGTTATTCTAAGTATGCTGGTTGTATACTTATTGATTAATATAAGATAATAAAATTAAAGAACTTGTTGATGAGTTCTTTTTCTCGACATTGTTTTGAATAATTAAATATATACTTATATTAGGTGATAATGTGGGGAAGAAGAAAATGAACTTAGTTAAAACTAAGAAAAAATCAAAATACAAATTAAAATATATAATATGTTTAGTAATTATTTACTTGTCTTTTTCTTATACTTTTTATAATATGATAAAAGGAAGTAAAGCAGTATCTAATGAGGAATTTATAAATATTTTAGTATCTAGTGGTAATGCTAATATATTATCTAAATATAAAACAACTAATATTATAAATGGTACTATGAAATTTCTTCTTAATATAGATTTTACTAATCCTAAAAGCATTTTAAATAATAGTATTTTAAAATATGGTAGCACTAAAAAGGAGAAAACGGAAGCTACGATATCTATCTCTTATAATGATGATTACAGTGATATGGATGAGTTAAAGAAAGTTAGTGATTATATAAAGGATCCTAATCCTAAAGAAATAAAAAAACCTCTTGTTTATTTATATAATACTCATCAATTAGAAAATTATAATAATGATAATTTAGAAATATATGGTATAACTCCTAATGTTCAAATGGCTAGCTATTTATTACGAGAAAAACTTGATAGTATGGGGATTTCTACAATAGTTGAAGATGCTAATATGAGTAATATTTTAGCAAGTAATAATTGGAATTATGCTTATTCTTATCAAGCTAGTGCTAGCTTAATAACAGATAAAAAAAATAAATATCCAACTTTAAAATATTTTATTGATATTCATCGAGATAGCATTCCCAAATCTGCATCAACTGCTTCCTTAAATAATAAAAACTATGCTAAAATACTATTCGTTGTTGGAAAAGACTATAACACTTGGCAAGATAATTATAATTTTTCAAATAAATTAAATGATTTACTTAATACTTACTATTCAGGAATATCCAGAGGAATTATTACCAAATCAGGAACAGGTGTTAATGGCATATATAACCAAAACCTAAGTCCTAATTGCATTTTAATAGAAGTAGGAGGAAATGAAAATACTATTGAAGAAGTTTATAATACTATAGAAGTTTTAGCAGATATTTTAAATAAGTATATATCAGGAGCAGCTAAATGAAAAATAAAAAAATAGCTAAATTATTTTTATACATAATATTAATATCTTTTATATTTTCCTATTTTATAGAAAAGTCAGGATATTATGAATATAACTTACAAACTAAAAGGAATTTAACGGAAAAAGAAATTAAAAAATTTGAGCAAGATGTAAGAGAAGGAAAAAAAGTTGATATTAATACTTATTTAAAAGATAGTAGAATAGATTACTCAAATAACTTAACTAAAAAAACTTCTAATTTTAGTATAAAATTAAATAAATATATAAACGAAGCTATTAGTAATACTTTTAATATTTTTAGTAGGTTAGTAAAATAATAGTAACAAATAATATAGTAAATTATTAGATAATATGATATACTTATTAATAATAAGGGAGGATAAGTATATATAATGAACAGAATGTATATAGATAATTCTTTTAATACTAATAAGCAAAGTAGTAAAAACTTTAAAAATATTCAGAAAATACTTGATGATCATGCCAAATGGCAGATAAGGGATTTTTCTATTTCTGATATAGAAGCTACTGTTAATAAAAAATCTAAATTTATAATCTATAAAGATAACAATACTAATAAACTAATAATAGTATCGCAAACAATAGTTGCTTATTTTATAGATAATGATACTTTATTTAATAATGTTTACTTACCAGAAATACTAAAAATATACACTAGTTATAATAATGAAGTAGGCGATAATGGCATATGTGATAATGAAGATATCTCTTATGGATATGTTAATAATAATTTATACATAATTAATTATAGTAGAGAATTTATTAATTATAATTTATTATATTTGAAGAGTATATCTAATAAACTTAATTATAGGCTTGAACTTAGTAAAAATTATATGGATGAAGATGAGGACGAAGTTATTGTCTCTCCACCAAAAAACCATAGAAAAATATATAGCTATGGTTATATAAATATACTTTTTATTTCTTTTGTATTAAGTATTTTAACTATTATTATTTGTCTTGTTAGAAAGTAGGTTTACATAATTATGGGTAATTATGGGATGAATATGTGCTTTATGGACAATAATAGTAAAAAATGATAGTATGAAAGTGGTGATGTTATGTCAAGAAAAGTAAAGAAAAAGCCGAAGAAGATATATAAAGTATTATCTTTTCTGCTTATATTAATATCCATTATCTTTGTTGCTTCACTTATATATTTTAATAGTTTACCAATCTTATATTTAGGAATAATAATTGCTATAATAGGAATAATTGATTTATTTCTTGTTATGTTAATGTTACATAGTAGAAAGAAAAAAACAGGAGCATTGTTTTCGATAGTATTTTCTATTATAATGGCTATTATTAGTTTTTTTGTGTTTAAGACAGCTGGGCTTTTAGGTAATTTAAATTTAAATTATAAAACTTATAATTATTCAGTAGTTGTTTTAAAGGATAGTAAATATAAAAAAATTAATGATATAAAGGGTAAAAATTTAGGATTTTATGAAACAGAGGGTAAAGAATGTGATAAATCTATTTCAAGATTAGCTAAAAAAGTTGATACTGATAATAGTGACTATGATGATGTTAGCACTCTAGCTCAAGATCTTTTTGATAAAAAGATGGATGCTATATTAGTTGAAGATACTTATTTAGATATTTTAAATGAAAATGGTGTTACTACTAGTAATGATAGTAGTAGTGATACACATTCTTCTAGTTCTAGTGATAGCAGTACAGATACTAAGTCATTCAGTGATAAAACAAAAGTTATTTATAAATTTAGTATTGTAGTTAAAACTAGTGATATTTCTAAAGACCTAGATGTTACTAAAAAACCATTTAATATATATATCAGTGGTATAGATACTTATGGTAGTATTTCTTCAGTATCAAGAAGTGATGTTAATATGGTTGTTACAGTTAATCCTAAAACTAAACAAATATTATTAACTTCCATTCCTCGTGATTATTATGTACATCTTCATGGGAAGAGTGGTTATAATGATAAATTAACTCATGCTGGATTATATGGAGTGGATATGTCTATTAAAACTATAGAAGATTTAATGGATATAGAGATAAACTATTATGTAAAAGTTAATTTTACAAGTGTTATAAATATTGTTGATGCAATTGGAGGAGTTGATGTATATTCAGATTATGATTTTACTTCTCTAGATGGATATAAATATAGTAAAGGATATAATAGTGTTGATGGAAAAGAAGCTTTATCTTTTGCTAGAGAAAGAAAATCCTTTCAAGCGGGAGATAGGCAAAGAGTAAAAGATCAGCAAGCTCTATTAGAGGCTATGTTCAGAAAATGTACTAGCACTTCTATTATAACTAAATATAATAGCTTGTTAGATTCAGTTTCAGGAAGTTTTGTTACAAATATGCCTACTGATAGATTAAAAGCTTTAATAAGAATGCAGGTAGCTAAGAAATATAAATGGACTATTACTGCTAATAGCCTAGATGGAGCAAATTCGTCTAACTATACTTATTCTTATTCTTCTCAAAAATTATATGTTATGGAACCTATTGAAGATAGTGTAAATTATGCTCATAAGTTAATAAAATCTGTTGAAGAAGGTGAAAAACTAGACCCAACATTTGATGGAAATGCATCTGATGTACATAAGGTAGCTCAAAGTTCAGCAGCAAAATCAAGTAGTAGTAGTTCTAGTAGCACATCTAGTTCTAGTAATTATAGTGAAAAGAATAATGAAGGATTAAAGGTTTCTATTCCAAGAACAACGGAAACTATTACAGAGGGTGAAAGTTATGTATATTATCCTTACACAGCTACTTATAATGGAAAAGATGTAAGTGACAGTTCAAGTATTTCTTTCACTGTAAATGGTAAAGTATTTACCTCATATTATAATTTAATTAGCTATATTAGAGATTTAAGTGCAGGTGAGTATAATATTGTTCATAAAGTATCTTATGGAGGAGAGAATAAGAGCTTAAATCAAACACTTATAGTAAAAGCAGGTGCTAAAAAGAATAACAGCTCTACTAATAATAGTGAGCAAGGTAATGATAATCAAAATACAACTTCTACTACAACTAGTGGTGGAAATAATGGTGATAGTGTTGATGAAAATGATATTGATGATGAGGCTTTAACACCTTAATAAAAAAGAAGATTATTCATAAAAATATGAATAGTCTTCCTTTTTTTTGTTAATTATATTTCTCGCATAATATCTGCATTTTTATATGGATTTTTAGGATCAATATGATCATAGAACAAAATACCATTTAAATGATCTAACTCGTGTTGAAACGCTATTGATAATTCTTCTCTAGCTCTAATCTTAAATTTTTTTCCATTTACATCATAAGCTTCAAATGTTGTTCTAGCATATCTTGGAACAATTCCTTCAACATCACGATTAACACTCAAACACCCTTCACCACCAGAAGTATATATCATCTCTTCTGAATGAGAGATAAGTTTAGGATTTATTAAAATATAATTTTTAAAAACATTTTCTTTCTCTTCGTAGCACACAACAAAAAATCTTTCATTTATCCCAACTTGAGGTGCAGCAAGTCCCATACCAGGTCTTAAATCATATTTTTCTGCTTCTTCTTCTATTTGAGATAAATGTAAGTGCTCTAACATATCGTTAATTAATTTTTTTCTCTCTTTACTCAATGGAAATATACAATCAGCATTCTTAGCTCTTATTCTCTTATCCTTTTCATCTAATATATCTTTAGTTTTAAGCATAGTACCACTTCCTTCTGCGATTAATATAATATCATAAAATTAAAAAAAAATAAAGGGAGTTTGATTTGTATCTCCCTTTACTTTATACAGTTATTCTCGTACCGATTATTATTACTAATAATATGAATAGAACTAATATAATTGCAGCTCCATATCCGTAGCCACCACCTGTGTAGCCATAACCATATGCTGGATATCCATAGTTTCCTGTTCCACTACATCCACAATTATTATAACCGCTACTATAACCGCCACCATAATAATACATAATATTACCTCCTTTACATATCTAATATAGTTTACGCAAAATAGGATATTTTGACATTGTTTTGCTAACTATTTACAAATAAAGCTCTATTTGATATAATCAGACTAGTTAAGCCGAATTAGTTTAGTGGTAGAACGGAAGCATGGTAAGCTTCAAAGGGCAGTTCAATTCTGCCATTCGGCACCATTAATAAATTATTTCACCGTTTGGAGTATTTTTTTATTTGTAAAAAAAGAATGTCCAAAAGTGTTGAATGTATTTAATAAATTTTTCTTGTATATTAGGAAATTTCTCAATTAATAATATTTCATAATTACGATAATTGGTAAGTAACAAAAATATGTAAACACGACAAAAAGAAGGAAATGTTCCTTCTTTCTAAAAATATTTATTTAGTGTTATTGTTCCTTATAAATATAATGATATCCTCTTGTACCAACATAATCTATTGGTACTGTTTTTTTTTATTATCTTTAACGCTTACGTCCTTTTTCTTGTTCTTCAGTAAATTGATAAGTGTCATTAAAATCTCTTTCTGAGATACCATACATATCATTAATATTTGTAATATTGATATACCCACCAGCTGCGATTTTTATGTTTTCTCCCCACTGATTTAAAATAATATTATCATTTATTTGAACAAATATTTGTGGACCACCTTTTGGTTTAAATAGAGTAGGATTTTCAGGATCTATTTCATATTTTTTTCTAAAAACACTATCTTCGATAATCCATTGATTTACATGGTTGTTATTATCTAACATAATATTTCCATCTTCATCTACTTTAGTTACAATCCATCCTGGTTGGTTAGTATTTTCATCATTTTGTACAGAAGCAACTTTTTCTTGAATTTCATGGCCTAAAGAGTCAACACTCCATGAAATAACCTTTTCTCCAACTTGCCCCTGTTTTGCTACAATTCTAGCAAATTTTTCTGCTTCTTTAGGTATCATTGTACCATTTTTAATTCCCATATCAACATATTGATGTACATCAACTTTTGTATAATTTTAACATATTTAAAGCAATTTTAAAATTGTTTTGTACTTTTTTTCTTATAATGATATAATTTATTTATATTAGTAGTAAGAGGTGGTAGTGTGTTAAAAAACATATATGAAAAAGCTAAGAAATATGATTATGTGATTGTGATTTTTATTGTTTCCTGTCTATTGTTATCAACACTCTTCATACATGATAGATTTTGGGGACATGATACTGTATTTCATGCAGCAAATATTATAGAACTATCTAAAACAATAGAATTAAATAATATTTTTGGGACTGATATATTAAAAATGCCCGCTAATAGATTTGGCTATGGAACCTATTTATTTTATCCTAAATTACCACATCTACTAAGTGCATACTTATATAAAATTTTTAAAAATGTATATTTAAGTATGAATATAATCTATTTTATAGTAATGTTTTTATCAGGAATAGTAATGTTTTTACTTTCAAATAAAATATTCAATAATAAAAAAGTAGCACTTATCTCTTCTATCATATATTTAACGATTCCATATCATATAACAGAAATGTATATTAGAGATGCTTATGCCGAAAATTTTATGTTCTTAGCTAATCCTTTAATATTTTTAGGTTTATATCATTTAAAAGATAATAACAAGAACAAATTTTATCTCTTTTTTATACTAGGGTATGTTATAGGACTATATAGTCATCTAGTAAGTATGTTATTTACAACAATATTTGTCTTCATATTTTTATTATATTTCCATAAAGATTATTTAAAAAAAGATAAAATAAAAGCATTATTTATAAGTATAATAATTGTTACAGCACTAGTAAGTCCATTTTTAGTTAAAGTAATAGAATATAAGGCTCTAAATATTCATGGGGTATTTTTAGATAGTAGTTTTACTAATAGAAACTTTTTAATAAATAGAACTCTTACCTTAAAATCTTTATTTATAAAAGAAAATGTTGATAATGTTTGCTTTAATTTTAATACTATTACTATTATTATGACTATTCTAACTCTTTTGTTATGTTTTAGTAAAAAAGTTAAGTATCAAAAAAATAGCTCTATTTTAATATTATTAAGTATTTTAACTATTATACTCTTAACCTCAAAAACATTATGGAAATATATGCCTAGTATATTTTTAATGCTTCAATTCTCTTGGAGATTATTAGTATTTTTAGGAATGTTAGTCTCTTTATATGCTCCATTATGTATAACTTATTTAGATAATACTAAAATTAGTAAAAAAGTAGAGTATATTCTTTATCTTTTAATAATAATTATCTTAATTTATAGTGGATTTAATTCTATCAATTACTATAGCAATTTTAAGTATAGTGAAAGTTTAGTTATCCAAAACGTTCTTGCTTTAGGATCTCAAAAAGAGTATCTACCATATAATCCTAAAGAAGATTTATATTCCTACAATTATAATAGAGATGAAAAAATATATTCTTCTAACAAAAAAGTAAAAATAAAAATTACTGAAAATAAATTTCCAAGTATGAAGTTCAAAGTATCTAATCTAGATAAAAAAATAAAGATAGAATTACCTAGAACATATTATTTAGGATATCATTTACGAGATAATAAGGGTAGAGAAATCTCTTTATATTGTGGTAATAATGGTTTATTAAAAGCCAAAATTAAAAGAAATGGTTCCTATACTTTAGTACATACCAGCACCTTAGTAGAAAAAATTAGTAACATAGTAGCAACTTTAACAATAATTATGCTAATTAGTGTAGAATGCAAGCAAAGATTAATTTGTAAAAACAATAAGAGTTTGGTATAATATCACTTGATGAATAAACATTTTAAATATAATTCATTATAAAATATTATAATTAAAGATAAAAGTGTAGAGGTTATTATGTATTATAAAATAGAAAATGGCAGTATTACAATTGATGGTAATACCATATTAGAAAATATTAATTTTTGTGTAAAAGATAACGAAAAAATTGGAATTATTGGTAGAAATGGTAGTGGAAAGAGTACTTTGTTAAAGGCTATCATTGGCAAGTTGGAATTAAATGATGGCTATGATAAGGTTAGAGTAGATAAAACTAACGATTTCAAGATAGGCTATGCTAGCCAGAATATTGATAGTAGCTTAAATATAAAAATGATTGATTATATAAAAAGCGCTTATAGTAATTTAGTTAATATAGAAAAAAATCTTAGAAAACTTGAAAAAAATATGGAAGAAAACTATCAGGAATCTGATCTTTTAAAGTATAACGATTTATTACTCAAATATTCTTATTTAGGAGGTTACAAATATATAGGAGAGTATGAGAATGCTCTTTCAAAGTTTGGTTTTAGAAGTGAAGATAAAGACAAATATTTAAAAGAATTTTCCGGTGGACAATTAACCAAATTATCTCTTATTAAAATACTTCTTTCAAAACCAGACTTATTAATTTTAGATGAACCTACTAATCACTTAGATATGACTAGTATAGAATGGTTAGAAAACTATTTAAATAATTATAAAAAAAGTATAATAATAGTAAGTCATGATAGAATGTTACTAGATAATGTATGTAATATTATTTATAATATAGAATATGGTGTTTTAAAAAGATATAGTGGTAATTATAGTTATTTTCTAAAACAATATAACGAAGAATATATAAAAGCTAAAAAAGATTATAATGAACAACAAAAAGAAATAAAAAGACTTCAAAGTATTGTAGATAGATTTAAATATAAACCAACTAAAGCTCGCATGGCACTATCTAAATTAAAACAAATTGAGAGAATGAATATAATAGAAGAACCAAAAAAAGTATCTGATAGAACCTTTAAAATTAATTTTGATCCAAATATTAATAGTTATAAAGATATTTTAAAGTTAAAAAATTTAGCTGTTGGCTATGATAAAAAACTATGTACCCTTAATTTTAATTTAGAAAGAGGAGATAAACTTGGAGTTATTGGAAAAAATGGAACAGGTAAGAGTACTTTAATTAAAACAATTCTTGGAACTATTCCTCCTCTTAGTGGTAAATGTATATTAGGTGATAGATTAGAAATTGGTTACTTTTCTCAACAATTAGATAATTTAGAATGGACTAATACTATTTATGATGAAATAGATAAAACTTTACCTGAATTAAAACCTAATGAAATTAGAAATTTACTTGGGACATTTGGTTTTAGTGGTGATGATGTTTTTAAAAAGATAAATGATTTATCTGGAGGAGAAAAAGTTCGAGTTAGTTTGTGTAAAATTTTAAGTAAAAAGCCTAATTTACTTATAATGGATGAACCTACTAATCATTTAGATATTGTTAGTAAAGACACAATAGAAAAACTATTAAAAAACTATAAAGGTAGTGTTATTGTTGTTAGTCATGATAGATATCTCATCAAAAATGTTTGTAATAAGGTTCTAGCACTAGAAAATGAAATAGGTACTATTTATAATGGTTATCTTGATTATTTAGAAAAAAGAAATCCTCAAACTAATCAAACACCTAATCTTAATTCTTCTATTAAAAAAGAAAAAAATCTCAAAAAAGTTGTTAAGAAAGATAAAAGTGTTAATAATAAAATTAAAAAGTTAGAAACAGAGATAGAAAAACTAGAAAATAGGGTTAAATTTTTAGAGCAGGAACTTTTAAAAAAAGAAATTTATATGGATGGAGTTAAAGCTAAAAGTATCACTTCTGAAATAGATAGTATAAATGAAGATATAGAAAATAAAACTCTAGAGTGGGATGAATTAGCTAGTAAAATATAGAAATTTAAAACAATAAAAACATTTACAATTTTAATATTTAAGGCTAAAATTATAATAGGTGGTGTTAGAATGGAAGATGTTAAATTAATAAAACCAACTAAAGAAATTGCTCAAAAATTAGATTATATGATTTGTAAAAAAAATAATTTAGATTGGAAACGAGGTTATTTGAGAAGTTGTTTATTCTTTGGAGAAAAACCTATAGAACAAGGTTCATTATCCGATCAAGAATATTATTTTTTAGTTAAAAATCCTGCCTTTGAGTATTATTTACTTAAAAATGGTGAAGTTGTAGGAAGAGCAAATTTATCAAAAAGAGCTGAAGACTTTATTGATATTCAATACGTTTCAATAGAAGAAGAGTATCGCGGTAAAGGTTATGGTACTAAGTTTATTGAATTATTAGAAAAAGAAATAGCCAAAGATAGTAGTGTACAAGGAATTTTTATAGAAGATGCTAGTGCTAACGCTCAAACTGCAGCTATTGCTAGAAAATTAAATTACGAAAATATTGACAACGGAAGATTTAGAAAGTATCTTTTAAGTGATAAAAAGGGCAAAAAATTACGTTAAAAACATTATATTATAATAAAAATATAGTGTTTTTTTAAGTACTCAACTTCTTCTTTAGTTAATTCAACCATACAGTTATTTATAATAATTATATATATGTTTATAATTATAAATAGAGTGGAGGTCATTATAATATGATATATTTAGATTATGCTGCTAATACTCCAGTAGATAAAAGAGTTTTAGCTAAATTTGATGAGGTAACTTTATCTTGCTACGGCAATGCCAATAGTTTACATGATAGTGGTATTTATGCTAAAAAACTTATAGATAAAGCTAGTAGAGAAATATCTTCTTATTTTAATTGTGAACCTAGTTGTGTTATTTATACTAGTGGTAGTAGTGAAGCTAACAATTTTATAATAAAAGGAGTAGCGTCACGTCACCTAAAAAATAAAGGTCATATAATTATATCTTCTAATTCTCATTCTTCTGTTATAGCTCCTTGCAATTATTTAGCTACATTAGGTTATGAAGTCGATGTTATTCCTCTAAACAAGAATGGAGTAATAGATTTAGAAAAATTAGAAAACACTATTCAGGATAACACTATTTTAGTAAGTATTACAGCGGTTGATGGAGAAATTGGTGCTATTCAACCAATAAATGATATAAGTAAGTTATTAAAAAAAGATAAAAATATTTTATTTCATGTTGATGCAACTCAAGCTATAGGTAAAGTTTCTCTTGATTATACTGGGGTAGATTTTCTAACTTTTGCTCCTCATAAATTTTATGGTTTAAATGGAATAGGGGCTGCTATTAATTTTAATAATACCAAATTAACGCCTCTAATTCACGGTGGCAAATCTACTACCATATATAGAAGTGGAACTCCACCAACAGCAAGTATAGTAGCTTTTGCTACAACTTTAAAAATAGCTCTAAAAAATCAGGAAAAAAGATATAATTATGTACTTTCACTAAACAAATATTTAATTTCTGAATTAAAAAATATCCCCAATATTAAGATAAATATGCCTACTAGTTCAGTAGCTAATATAATTAATTTTAGTGTTAAAAATGCTAACGTAGTTGTAAAAAAACTATACAAACAGGGTATATATGTTTCTAGAAAATCAGCTTGTTCTAATGCTGATAGTCCATCAAATTCTGTCTTAGCTATTACTAATGATATATCTAGAGCTACTAACTCAATTCGTATTAGTATATCTTATCTTACTACCAAAAAAGAATTAATTGAATTTATAAAAATATTAAGGAGTGTTACAAATGAAAATAATTAGAATAAATGCTATGTGGTGTCCAGGATGTCTTATTTCTAAAAGAATATGGCAAGAGATAGAAAAAATATATCCCAATATAGAATATATAGATTATGACTATGATTTAGATATAGAAAGTGAAAATTATAATGTTGGTGATATATTACCTGTAGCTATAATAGAGAAAAATAAAAAGGAAATAACAAGAATTATTGGGGAAAAAAGTAAAGATGAAATATTAGAAGTATTAAGAGGTGTTACAGATGAAGAAATTATTTAAAATATTATTAATATTTATTTTATTAATTCCTTTAAATGGTTATGCTAAACAAAAAGAATATAAAGATATAGTTGGTAAATATTATGATATAAGTGATGATAATACTATAAATATCTATCTATTCTATAGTGCTACTTGTCCTCATTGTAAAAAAGAAGAAGCATATTTAAAAGAATTAAAAAGAAAATACAATGGTAAAATAAAAGTCTATAGATATGAGGTTACATCTAATACTAAAAACTATAATATTATGACTAAAGTAAAAAATGAAGTTAATGAAAGTAATTTAGGTGTTCCTTTTACAGTAATTGGAGATAAGTATATTTTAGGTTATACAGAAAAATACAATACTAGATTTGAAAATATTATTAATAGTTATTTAAAGACAAAAAAAAGTTCTAATACTTATGATATTCCTCTTATGGGACGTATTAATGGGAAAGGAGCTAGTATAGAACTAATAGCAATTATTCTAGGCTTTATAGATGGTTTTAATCCCTGTGCTATGTGGATATTATTATTACTTATAAATATGTGTTTATCAATTAAAGATAAAAAGAAAATGTTATTAGTAGGTCTAACATTTATTATAACATCAGGAATTGTCTACTTTCTATCTATGCTTGGAATGGGCTTTGTTCTAGACTTAGGAACAGTTCTCTATCTTAGAGATCTAATTGCTATATTTGCTATAATATTAGGAATATATAATTTATATACTTACTACAAAACCAGAAAAGATACTGGATGTCATGTTACTAATAAAAAAGCCCGAAGAGGTATTGTTAACAAAATAAAAAATATTTTAAAAAGTAACAGCCTTTTATTTATCTTAAGTGGAACCTTTTTACTAGCAGTCTCTGTTAATTTAATAGAGTTAGCTTGTTCCTTAGGCTTTCCTACTATATTTTTAGAAATCTTATCTATAAATAAAATATATGCTTTAGAAAAAATAGGCTATCTTCTTATATATATATTATTTTATTTAATAGATGATATTATTATCTTACTAATAGCCATAAAATCATCAAAAGTATTTGGTATTAGTACTAAATATAATAAATATGTAAATTTAATTGGTGGCATAATAATGCTTATTATGGGTATTTTACTTATTTTTAAACCAGAAATAATAATGCTAAATTTTTAATTTTCCTTGACTATTAATGTCTAATTATGATAAAAATCAGCCCAAAAAGATAAAATTATGGTACAATTTATATACGGGGGAGATAATTATGAATGAAATAGATTATAGGGATAAAGAAGTAGAAGAATATATTAATAATAAATTAGGAGAATATAAAAGAGTGTTACTACCTAGTATTTATGAATATTTAGAATCACTAGTCAACTTAGAAGTATCTGCTGTTAAAGAGCTTTTAAGTAAAGAAGATTATATTGCTATTAGTAATTTGGATATTTATAGAAAAGTAGTTATATATAATATTTATAATAAGATATTAAGAGTTATCCAAAATATTGATGATACTTTTATAAAAAGAGATATTAAAAACTATGGTAATTTAGAAGCAAGCTTAATTTTAGATGGTCATAAGTATAATTTGGTTGACTTTAAAAACAATGATTTTAAAAAAGAAAATATACTATTAGATGCTGAAAGAGATACTTTTAGTACTCTAAAGCTATATAACCATCAAGAAAAAGCAACTATTAAAGATACTGAAATAGAAAAATATGAAGAAAAATTAAATAGATTATATAATGCCTCTAATCCCTTTTTTATATCTGGAAATTCTAGAGGAGAATTAGCTTCTAGCTGGATAGAGACATATAATCAAAAATTACAATATTGTATTGATGTTCTTGAAGCATTAGAAGAAAAAGCTAAGTCTAGTGCTATTAATAGTAATTTAGAAAAAATTAATGATATTAATGAATTATTGTTTAAAGAACTAGAATTAGTAGAAAGTGAATTTAAAGATAGTGGCTACGAAAGAAATACTAGTGTTTTAACTAAAAGGTTAGAAAAGAGAGTATCTGGAGTAGATATTCTAAAGTGTGTACAATATAAATAAAGAATGCTGAAAACATTAGAATGGGTGAGATTATTATGAATGAAAAAATAAAGATTATTACTTTAAATGATAGAATTGAAGAATTTATTAGTTGGTATAATAAAGAAATGTTAAAAAGTTTACAATATGGGAAATATTCTTATTCTAAAGAATTAAAAAATTTTATAGATAAAATGGCTGTTTGGTATGAATTAAGATATCCTGATTATGAAATTGATAGAAAGTTAGATGGCTATGATACACCTTCTAAGAAAAGTCCTTTAAATTACAAAAACGAATATATAAGAAACAAATTAGAAGAAAAATTATTAAAAGGGGATAGTAATGGTTATAAAGAAGCATATAATGGTATGGAATTTTTAGAAAGTCTAGCTTGGCCTAAACTATATAATTTAAATGCTTTTATAAGAGCTCTTCCTAAAAGTGAAAAAGAATTTCTTGCTAAAGTAAAATATCCAGAATCATTAAGTATTAATTTAAATTCAAGTATTAAAGATTTTAAATTAACTAGTAATGGTGAAGTTAGAGAAAAGAATGATTCTAGTAATATAGTTCTAGAAGATAAGTATGGTCAAAAACTAAGTTTTAATTCTATTAACTTAGAAAAACTATTAGAGGTATTAAAATGTGATAATTTTATAATTTCTGATTATGATATAGATAAAATAACAAGAATTATCAATAGATATAAGCTTGAACAAAAATGTTATAATGGTATTTTAGATAGTGTTATGTATAAGATAATTGAAAGAGGTAGTGATTATTACGCTGGTATAAGAGCTTATATGTTTGCTAGTGAGTTTGCAAGAGATAGAAGTGTTCCTATGATATATGGAATGGATACTAATAATCCCTATTTGAAAAAAATAATTAATGATTATTTAGAAAGTGGTGGAAATAAAGATCTTGTATGTTATGATGGCTATATTACAAGAAGTAGTGATAGAGCATTTTTGAATGAATATAGCCTAGATGAATTACTAGAAAAGGCTAGTCTTAATAATAAAAAAGCCTCTAAAAGAAAAGTAAGAAATATAAAACATGATTAAGGTAAGATATACTTTAATTATGTTTTTTACTTTTTTAGCTAAAAAATAAGTAAGTATAATCTAATCATAATTATACTTACTAATATTTAAAAGAATACTCATTGATAACATAGTTATTAGAAGACTACTTCCTCCATAAGACAGAAACGGAAGAGTAACACCCTAAGTATTGCAAATACAACTTATTTTATGTAGGAAACATTTACAAAATAACTGAAAAATGATAGTAATATTTCAAAATAACTGAAATATTATAGTTCTTCTAATAGCTCTGGAAATTTTAAATAAACATACACTTTTTTATCTTTGTCAATTTCAATCCTATCTACAAGCCTTTTTATTTGATCTTTAGTAGGATTCTTTAAAGACATATAATCTAATACAGAATTTTTACATCCACTAAATTTAGAATTATTTGTAGTTTGTTTTTCATTAACTTCTTTTTTCTTATTTAATTCTTCTAATTTCATATTAATTCTAGTTATTTCTTTATTTGTTTTGTCGTAAATTCTTTTATACATTTCTTTATCGACTAAGCCTTTAATCTTGTCCATATATAGATTATCTATGGTAGTATATTTCGAATTTAATAGATTATTTAATCTTTCAATTTTTTTATTTATTTCTTTTATATTTTTAATAACAATATTTTCTTCAGTTTCTTCTATTCCGTTAAAATCATAATATTTGCAAAATCTTTCACAGATATTCTGTAGATATTCTATAATATCTTCTTCAAGCCAATCATAATTTATTCTGTGTGAGGAACAAATTCCATATTTTCCTTTTCTAGTATATAAATTACATTGAGTATAATGCCTTACACCAGATTTTAAAACATCTTCACTTATTCTTATATTGCGTCCACACTCATGACAATAAAGCATACCACCTAATAAATAATCTAACTGACGATCTGTAACCCAAGTTGTTGATTTACTATCTAATATTTCTTGAACCTTATCAAATGTATCTTTTGATATTATTCCCTCATGAGTTCCTTTAACAATAATTATTTCGTCTTGTGATGTTTTCCTTAGTTTTTTTGAATTATAACTAATTTTATTATGAGTATTTTGTACCATATTTCCTATATACATTTGGCTTGTTAATATTCCTTTAACTGTTTGCCTTTTCCATATACCAAAGCCATCATTTTCGTGTATCTTTTTTCCTCTAGGCTCGCCCTTATGAACAATAGGTATAGGTATCTTTTTTAAAGTTAAGTATTCTGCTATTTTATTTGGACTTTTTCCATCTAAAGCCAAGTCATAAATTAACTCAATAATATGTCTTACTTCTTCATCAACAATTAATTTATGTCTATCATTTGGATCTTTCTTATATCCATATAAAGGGAATGAGCCAATATAATCACCTTTATTTTGTTTAGCCCTTAATGAACTTTTAACTTTCTTAGAAACATCTCTTAAATATAAATCGTTAACACTTAATCTAATTCCAAGCATTGAGTCCCCAATATTAGAATCATAGGAATCATTAATTGCAATATATCTAACACCACGCTCTAAAAAGTATTCTTCTATATATTTACCAGTTTTATACATTTCACGACCAAGTCTTGATAAATCTTTTGTAATAACACAATTAATTTTACATGCTTCAATATCTTCAATCATTTCTTGAAAAGCTGGTCTATCAAAGTTACCACCAGAATAACCATCATCAACATAATGCTTATATATTTTTAGGTTATTAAATTTTGCAAAAGAATCAATTATGATTTTTTGACTTTGAATAGATGATGATTCATCAATTTTATTGTCGGCATCAGATAATCTATCATAAGCACCACAAATATATTCCATTAATAAAATTGCTCCTTATTAAGTAAATTTATAATATTATTATTTTTATATTGCATAATAAATAAATTTAATTTTAACTTAGATAGTACCAATATTTTATGCTTTTTTATTATCATTGATTTATTAAAGAAATAGGCTACTTTACTTTTAAATTTTTTAAATAACACAAATATCCCTCCTTTAGTATTTCTTCAAGTTTTGTACCATTCTTTTTATAAATAAAAGTTATATTTAATTTTCTTTTGACTCCATTTTTATCTATTCGCTTCATAAGTATTTACCTTTCTTTAAAATATATTGTAAAAAAAGAAAATAATGTCTATAACATTCCGACATTATTATTTTCGTATACATTATTTAAAGATAATATTTAATTTAAAATACTATTAATATCCATTTTCTGATATAAAACTCTTACAATAGTAATTATTTTATCATTTTCATTTATAGTATAAAACATAAGAAAATTTTTAACTTTAATACTTCTATAACTGTTCTCTAAATTTGAAGTTGTTATATATTCAGAAAAGCTATAAGGAAAACTTAAAATATTATTTGCACTTTCTATGAAACACTTAGCTAAATTAATTGCAGCAGTGGTATTTTGTAAGGTATTAGAGATATAATATATAATATCATCTATATCTTTTTTGGCAATTGGTAAAAATTCTAATTTATACATACTACCCTTTATTAATAATATTATTCATACTATTTTCTATATCATTTATGGTATATCTTTTAGAAGTACTATTTATTTCTGCTTCAGCTTCTTTCAATTTTTCATAAATCATTTCATCAGCTGTACTAGCTTTTACTTCAAATGGTATTTTTTGTTCTCTCAAAACAGCTTTTATAAACATATTCACAGCTGTTGAAACATTCATTCCAACATTATTACAAAACTTTTCAAAATTCTTTTTATCATTTGCATCTATTCTGACATTTAAAGTTAATGATTCCATATTATCCCTCTTTTCTAAACTAAGTATATAATTGTTGTGTGTATTTGTCAATACAATGTGTATATATATTAATACAAAGTATTTTTGTATACGATTATTACTAAAAATATATTAAAGCTATAATAGTAGAATAAATTTTTTCAGTAATGGGAAAATTACCCCTTATTTTTATCTGCAAAATTTTGTGTTTATCTGTATTTTTTTAATATTTTATCATTCTTATTATTTTTATTTTTTTATCAAATCTTTAAAAGCCTTTGAAAATAAAGGCTTATTTTGACTGTAGTTATCAGTTATATAGTAGGACTTACCCTGTTACAGGAATTAATCCTACAACCACCATTAAATTAAGTAAAGTTTGAAATGCTAATCCAAAAGTAATTCCAAAAGCCAAATATTTTCCAAATTTATTTTCACAATGTTTACTTATTCTAAAACCTCTATAAATAATAATTATAAATAAAGAAGCTACTATTAAAATACCTAAAAAACCAAATTCTTCACTAATTATAGAAAAGATAAAATCGGTCTGTGGCTCTGGTAGATAAAAATGTTTTTGAATACTATTTTTAAAACCAACTCCCATTAAACCAGCTGGTCCTATTGCATACAGGCTCTGAATTATTTGAAAACCACTACCAAGTGGATCGGTCCAGGGATTTAAAAAAGATACTATTCTTTTTAATCTATAAGGTGCCACTATTATCAACAAAACTATACCAACTAAACCAAGTAATCCCATTTTTATAAAAAATGACATATTAACACCACTTATAAATAATAATCCTACTATAGTTACAACAATTATTACTCCCGTTCCGAAATCAGGTTGTAACATAATAAGAGCAAATACTAGCATTAAAACTATTAAAATAGGTAATACTCCTGTTTTAACATTTTTTAATATTTTTTCATTTTGCGTTAAATATTTTGATGTAAAAATAATCATTCCTAGTTTTGTAAACTCACTAGGTTGAATACCAAATCCGCCTATTCCAAACCAACTTCTAGAACCATTTCTTACAGAACCAATTCCTGGAATTAAAACTAATACTAATAATAAAATACAACTAAAAAATATTAAATTGGCTCTATTTAAATATTTAGTATAAGGAACTTTTAACATCATATACATAATAATATAACCAATTACTAAAAATATACTCTGGGTAATAACAAATTTATAAGGATTATTAAATTTGTATTCAGCCCAAACATAAGATGATGAATATATCATAGTAACACCAAATAGTGATATAATTATAATAGCAAATAAAAGAATTAAATCTATATTTTTCATGCTACCTCCTAAAGTAATGCTAACTTTCTTAATAAATATATCTTAAATCTATTAATTTAACATTAGTTTTCTTCTCATAATCTTCTATAAAATATTATTTATAAATGATATTAAATATGCTATTTGTCTGTAAAGTTAGTTTTAGATTATTGTAAATTATGATTGAATGTGTTATATATAAAATGTATTTTTTAGGAGGTGATTTAATGAGAGAATATCTTTTAAGTATCAAAAGTGAAATAGAAAGAGTTGAAGTAATAAAAAAAATAGACAGTGATAAAGAAAAATCTAGGTGTTTAGAATTAATTTCTTCTCCTAAATTAAAAGCTGATATTATCAAAAGTTTTATAAGTGATGAAGAAAAGTGTAAGTATTTGGAAATATTATCTGATGACTATATTAGGGCTACTATTATTACAAGTTTTCATGATGATAATCTTAAAGCAAATTTTATAAGAGTTTTAAAAGATGATTTATCTAAAATTAATATTATTAGAAGTATTAAAGATAAGCAACTTAGAATAAATTGTTTAGTAAATATTAAAAATATCAAGTATATAAGAAATATAATAGATCATGCTGAATATTTAGATACAATTATTATTCCAAATAAATTAATTGAAAAATATGCTAATTATTATAAAGTCAAGTTGTCTAGACTTAATAGTTTTATCTCTAAATTTGGCTACAAAATACTATGGATGATAGATAACGACAACATCAAAGATGCTCTAAGGCTAAACAAGACAGATTTTTATAAATATATGGAACTATTTAAAGAAATAAATCTATTTTTAAATAATAATGATATTAATAATGCTACTAATTCAATACTTCAAAGAGAATTTAGATTAAAAAGACATGATATTTATTCAGTATATGGTATCCTAGAAGCAGCAATATCAACCAAAAATAAAGATAATATTATAAAAATAATTAATGAAATAAGTAATTATGTTGATATAGATTTATTTATAAAGCCTCTAGGTTTATCAAGACAAGACTTTTTAAATAGTATTTTAGAAGGAAAAAATAAAAATATTTTACATGATATTACTAATAAATATATAATGTTAAAGAGAAATGAATATGTAAGAGAAAGACAAAAACATTTAAAAAAAGAGCTAAATCTTACTCAAAAATATGATAAAAAATTTATAACCAATAAAGTTATTACAACTACATCTACTAATGATATTCTAACTCTTATATCCAAGTGTAATAAAAATAGATTATCAAGTCAAGCTCTAGAGCTTATAAAGAATGAGAAAGTTTTAAGCGAAATAATTAACTTTAAAAAAGATCCTAGCAGGTGTCAAAATAAAAAGGCTATCTTTCCTTATTTAAAAATCTTTAATGAAATTCTAACTAATTTATATGATATGGATCTTCTAAAAACTTCTGTTAAAGATGAAGAGTGCAAATATGTCTATATTATAGATAATGTTAGTGCTGATACTTTAGTTAGTGTTACTAGTTTTTTTAATGTTGAAAAAATGATAGAGAATATTTTTAATAACTCTGCTTTGTATAATCAGTTGCTCCAGGATTTAGATAAATATAAGTTTATAGGAAGTCTAGATATATACACTAATATAGTAAAAAATGCTGATTTAGATTATAGTAGTAGTACTGTTGCTAGTTTTATTAGTAATTATGATAGAATAACAAAGTATATTAAGGATTATAATATAATTCCATCATTCACAACTCTTATGGAGGTTGCTGGTGTTTATGATAGTAGCTCTTATAAATATGAAATATTATTTGGTAGGGAAAATAGCAAACTATTAGTCCATAATCTACCAGCTAATAGTGCTTCTATGTCTAAAAATCTCAGACTAGAAAATGCTATTTATTATATTAATATTATGTATAAAAGAAAGTACATAACTGTACCACCAATTGATGAAGATATATCTATAAATGGTAAAAACATAAATATTAATTTAGGAAATTTTACTGATATGATTAATTTAACTTATGGCTAAAGAACAGGCTCTTGTATGAGAATAGGGGGAACAGGGGCAACTTTGTTTGATTTTTGTCTGAAAAATGATAATGGTTTTCATATTTGTTTGCGTGATAAAAATAGTATGAACTTTATTAGTCGAGTAAGTGGATTCAGAAATGGTAACACGGTCTTTTTAAATCAACTTAGAAATAGTGTTCTAGCAACTTATGATGATTATGATATAGTTAGTGCCATTAAAGTAGTTGCAGATATGTTAATTGAAAGAACTAAAGATAGTAAGTTTCCTATTGCTAATGTTATTATATCATCTGATTTTGCTATGAATAAATATGTAGACTTAATAGAAAATTTAGAAATTAATGATAGTAGAGATGGTTATGATTATTTTTATGCTGATGTAGAAAATAGTGGTATTGTATTAGCAAGTAGTAATAATAAAAAGTTAGTTCCAATAGAATTAGGAACTAATAATTGTTCTAAATATTTAGTTAATCGAAAGAAGGTTCATGAATATGATGCTGGTGTTCAAGATGATTTTTCTGATAAAATAGCAAGTATTCAAATTATTGATCAAGTATTAGAAGATATTCCTTTTGAAGATTGTGATTATATTGTTCCAAATGGAATTGTTAAATGTTATATAGGTGAGGATTGGTATTTAACTAAAGATATAGATGGTAACATTCAGAAATATATTATGTCTAATTCTAATAATAAGGAATTAGCTCTAGAAGAAATTAATAATATATTAGCTAAAAACAAGATAAGAAAAAGGTAAGGAGGTAATTAATATGGTATTGAAAAGAGAAATAGGTTCTGGAAAAGTAATTGATTATGATGGAAGCTTTGGCTCTATTAAAGATAATAATCAAAATGAATATTTATTTTCTAAAGATGATATTTTAGATAAAAAAGATATTAAAATAGGGGGAATTGTTACTTTTGAAAAAGAAATTCAAAAAAATATAGAAGTACCTTCGGTTAAGAGAGCTAGATTTGTAAGGTGTCGAAAAAAGCAAAAATATTAAACTTGTAGTTGACAAAAACTGATTAAGTGCTATAATATTTTTCTATCAAGGGGGATTTAATATGTGGTATGATGAGTTAGAAAAACGTAATACAATTAATTTGCCATCTGATGTTACTTTTGGCGTGGAAATAGAATTTGCTAAGGCTAGTAAGCTTTATGTTGAGGATGAAATAGAAACTGGATTTAAAAATAATATTTTAAATAAAAATTGGAAAGTTGAAAATGAAAAAACACTATATGAAAGTGGTGTTTGCTATTCTATCTATGGAGGAGAAGCAGTTAGTGATATTTTAATTGATTCTAAGAGTGATTGGAATGGTATCTCTTATGTTTGTGATTCTATAAAGAAATATAGAGGAAAAATAAATCAAAATTGTGGTGCTCATGTTCATATTGGCGAAAATATATTTGCTAGTAATTTAAAATATTATGCAAGATTTATGAAACTTTGGACAATATATGAAGAGATTATTACAAGATTTTGTTTTGGAGAATATAGTACTCCTAGAAGAAGTTTTTATAATTTTTCAGGAACTTGCACTAATTTATTTAAACATATAGATTTGTTTTACAAGAATGATAAAGTAATTAGAAGTTTTGATGAATTTATTAGTTGTTATTCTAGATTTAAAAATGAAGCTGTTAGCTTTTATGGAGTAGATAAACAAAATATTTTAAAAAAGTATGGTTCTGATGTTGATTGGGAACATTATAAAACTATAGAATTTAGAGCTGGGAATGGAACACTAAATCCTGTTATTTGGCAAAATTATGTTAATTTATATACCAAATTAATGCTAATATGTCTAGATGATTCTAAAGATTGGGATATGATAGATAAATTATTTTATAAAAATATTGAACAAGAAGATTTTAGTCTTGATATTAATATTCCTAAAGCTTTAGAGTTTGTTGATTTAATATTTGATAACAATATAGATAAAGAGTACTTTTTAACTCAATATCTAAAGAAAGATAAAAGTGATATTAAGAAATTAATAAAAAGAATGGGGTGATTTACTTTGAAAATTATAGGTGTAGTAGGTAGGGCGTATTATAATAAAGATGATCAAAAAATTATGCAAGTAAATGAAGATATTAGAAGGGCTTTTTGTAAATATGATGATGTTACTATGATAGAAATATTACCACCAAATGATATTTATTATGTTACATCTAAGATGGGTGAAGATAAATTAGATAATATTTCATTAAATAAATTAAATTATATTCTAGAACTTTGCGATGGTTTTATAGTACCAGGTGGTAGCTATTGGTATAATTTTGATGAATATGTAATTGAATATGCTATTAACAAAAATAAACCTCTACTTTGTATTTGTTTAGGTTTTCAAGCACTATGTAGTAAATATTCTAAAGATAGAAATAAATTTGATATGACTAGTTCATGTAAAGACAATAGTCATTATGGAGATAGTTATTCATATATTCATGATATTAATATATTAGATAATACTAAGCTAAAGAATATCTTAAAAGAAGATGTTATAAAAGTTAATAGTATTCATAAATCTTATATAAATACAGAGTTTAACAAATTAGTAGTATCAGCTTATTCTAGCGATAATATAATAGAAGCTGTAGAAATTCCAAATCTAAATTTTGTTTTAGGAATACAGTGGCATCCAGAATATATAATGGATGATGCTTCTATTAAAATATTTGATAGTTTTGTAGATAGTATGAAAAAATAAAAAAATATAGAAATTATTTATATTGTAAAACATGAAAAAGGCCTCTAAAAAAATAGAGGCTTTTTTGATACTTTCAAAAACTAGAAATAATTTTAAATTTATTAAATAATTATATATCTTGTAGTTTAAATTTTTCTTTTATCCAATTATAAATATATCCCATAATGTCTTTAGAATTAGTTTCTCTTAATATATCATGTCTTAAATTAGGATAAATTTTTAAAGTAACATCATTAATATTAGCTTTTTTATATAATTTATAAACTTTTTTTACTCCGTTTCCATTATTTCCAACTGGATCACTACCACCAGAAATTAGTAAAATAGGAATATCTTTTTCAATATTATTTATTGAAGATTTATTACAAGTGGAAATCATACTACAAAGTAATTCTCTAAATAATCCGATTGAGAAATCACTTCCTCTATTTGGATCGTTTATATACTTATCCAATTCGATATTATTAGCACATAGCCAGTCATATTCAGTCCTATTAGGTTTAAATTTTTGATTATATGTTTCAAATGTTAATTTATGTATTAAAGGAGTTGATTCTTTTTCATTATTTTTTTTGGCTTCATTATTAACTAATTTTAAAAGTAATTTCAAAATTAAAGGATTATTATATCCCGTTCCAACTAAAATAGTTCCATCAATTTCTTTATGATATTTTTGTAAATAATCTCTAACGGCAAAAGAACCAAGTGAAAATCCTAACAATATATAAGGTACATTAGGATATTCTTCTTTTGTCTTTTGTGTAAGTGTATGAATATCCTCAACAATATACTTCCAACTTCCTGTTGGACCACAATACATTTTCTCACTATTATCTATTAACGATTTTCCATGACCTAAATGATCGTTACCTACAACGATAAATCCCAAGTTAGTAAAAAATTCAGCAAATTCCTTATATCTTAGTATATATTCTGTTACTCCGTGTGCTACTTGTATTACCCCTAAAATTTTCTTATCAGTTGTCCATTTAACAGCATGAATATTAGTTTTTTCATTTGCTGATAAATAATTAAATTCTTCCATCTTCATAATAATCCACCTTACTTTAAATATATTATGCCATAAAATTATCTAAAATAAAAGCTCTATTTAAAATATATAAATCATTAATTATATTTTAGATTTTTATCTCTAGATTAAATTATTGATATATGGACTAAATTTCATTATCTTTTCATATTATTTTTATAGGTGAATTGTATGAAGAAAATATTAGTAAGTATAATGTTATTTTTTATCTTTATATCAAGTGCTAATGCAAGTGTGAGTAGTGCTAGTGAATATATTTTGTTAGAGCAGAAAACAGGTAGGATTTTAGAAGGCAAGAACTATAATACACCCTTATTAATTGCCTCTATTACCAAAATAATGACAGCTGTAATAGCAATAGAATCTGGAAAATTAGATAAAGAACTTACTGTTGATGATACTATCTTAAAGGCATATGGCTCAGGTGTTTATATCGAAATTGGTGAAAAAATGACTTTAAGGGACTTATTATATGGCTTAATGTTAAGAAGTGGAAATGATGCAGCATTAATGATTGCTAAATATACATCTGGTAGCGTTTCTAAATTTGTTGAGCAAATGAATAAAAAGGCCAATGAATTAGGGATGATTAATACCAAATTTGTCAATCCTAGTGGCTTAGATAATGAAGATGGTGGCAACTATTCAACTGCATATGACATGGCCATATTAACAAGATATGCTATGGCAAATAAAGATTATCGTGAAATTACAAAAACTAAAAGCTACAAATTACAAACCAATAAAAAGACTTATATTTGGAAAAATAAAAATAAATTATTAAATTATGATTACATAACTGGTGGTAAGACAGGATATACAGATAAAGCAAGAAGAACATTAGTCTCAACTGCTAGTAAAAACAATATTGATTTGATAGTTGTAACTCTAAAAGATAGTGATGATTGGAATACACATAAATCATTGTATGAAAAAGCCTATAGTGAATATAAATTATATAAATTTCAAGATAAAAATAAGTTAAATATCAAAGATAAAAATAAGTATAAAGGTAAATTGTATCTAAAAAAAGATGTGGTAATACCAGTAAAAGAAGCTGAACTTAATAATATGAGTTCTAAAATAAAATTATTATCAACTTCTAAAAAAAAGAATAATTCTAAAGTAGGGGAGTATCAAATATATTTAGATAAAGTTATGATTTATAAAGAAGATATTTATTTAAAAAGAAAGACTAAGAGTAATTCTAAGAAAAAGAGTTATCTTTTTGATAAGATTAAGGAGAATTTTACATGATTAATTATATCTTTGGTATCTTTATTATAATTGGTATAGTTTATAGCTTTTTTACAGGTAATGTTGATGTTTTAAATAATAGTTTAATATCCTCTGGAGAAGATGCTATTAGTATGATTTTTAAAATGATTCCTTTATTATGCTTATGGTTGGGCGTTATGAAAATAGCAGAAGCCTCTAATTTAGTTGATAAAATATCAGGCTTTCTTTCTAAAATAATTCATCCATTATTTCCAGAACTTAAAAAAAATACTTCTTCAATAAGTTATATAGCTACTAATATTGCGATGAATATGCTAGGATTAGGTAGTGGAGCAACTCCTTTTGGATTAAAAGCTATGGAAAGTATGCAACAAGAAAATGATAAAAAAGATACTGCTAGTAGAAGTATGATAACTTTTCTTGTTATAAATACAGCATCTGTTACTATAATTCCGACAACAGTAATTAGTATGCGTATCCTAGCCGGTTCAACAAGTCCTACAATAATAGTACCAGCAAGCATTATAACAACTATCTTATCTTGTTTTTTAGCTCTAATTTTTGATAGAATATTTTATCATATTTGGAGTGGTAAGTATGGCTAATATTATTATACCCCTAATAGTACTTACTATAATCTTTTATGGTGTTATTAAAAATGTCTCTATCTATGACAAATTTTTAGAAGGTGTTAAAGAAGGTTTATCATTAGCTTTCAATATTTTTCCAACTATGTTTGCTATGACAATATGTATAAATGTAATTTTAAAAAGCAATATTATTAATGATTTATCTAGGTTAATATCGCCTTATTTGTTTGGGTATCCTAAAGAATTAATTCCTTTAGCTATAATGCGTCCGTTATCAGGTTCATCTTCTTTAATTATCTTGGATAATATCTTAAAAACTAAAGGGCCAGATAGTTTTATTGGTAATGTTGCTTCAGTTCTTCAAGGAAGTACAGATACTACTATTTATATAATTAGTCTATACTTTTCAGCGGTTGGTATCAAAAAAATTAAATATTCTCTAATAGTGGGTTTACTAGCAGATTTTATGGCTATAATTATTTCTTTTGTTGTAGTAAAAATACTATTATAATTTTATAAAAAAGAAAAAACAGCCTTAATTTAGACTGTTTTTAGATGAATTAAATTCATTAGTATTAGAACTACTATTACTACTTGAATCGTTACATTTAGAACCACTCATATTAGAGTTCTTAGACTTTGAATTATTATTCTTGTTGCATAAATTCTTATTAGAATTTTTCTTTTTTCCCATTTTTCATCACCCACTAATATTATTAACTAAAAAAAATAGATATATTCATGCTTTTTTTACTTTTTTTTATCTTTAAAAATAGCAAACACTAAAATAATTATAAGTAAATATAATATAGACTATACACTATAAGAATAATTTATAAAAATTAACTTAAGAGAACCAAAAATAATACGAACAATAGTAAAAATACAAAAAAATAAAAATGTCAAAAAGTTAAAAATAAAAAAATAATAATTATTAAAAATATGGATTTTTTTATAAAATGTTTAAATGATAAATAGAATAGAAAAATGTGAACAAACCTTATAAAATAAGGGAAAAATGTTAAAAATAGGTATTTGACATATTTTTTTGAAAAAAACAAAAAAATTAAAAATAGAAAAAACCTAGATATTAAAAGAGTTTATTTTTTAAAAAAACTTTCAGTTAATTGAATGTTCGTATTTTTTGTAAAAATCTACTTGACAATTCTAAAAAATAGAGTTTATAATTAGGGTGTAATTCAAAGTAGAGGGAGTAGTTAGATGAGTGTAATAAATGAAAAATTATTAGAAAATTTAAAAGTAGTTAAAAGAAATGGCAAAAAAGTTGATTTTGACACAGCTAAAGTTGCTATTGCAATAAAGAAAGGCTTTGATGGTGCTAATAAAGCTGAAGATGAAGAAGAAAGATATACAACAAAAGATATTCAAAAAGTATATCAAAGTGTAATTAAAAGAATTTTAAAAGAATATAAAGAGGAAGAAAAAATAAAAATAGAAAATATTCAAGATATGATTGAAGAGACGCTACAAAAGCTTGGCTATGAAGATGTCTATAAGTCATTTTCTGAATATAGAGATAGAAGAGCTCAATCAAGAAAGTTATTTTCTGATGAGAAAAAAATGCATAAGTTTTTAAAATCTTTAGAGGGATTAGGACTTAAAAATGCCAAAGAAGAAGATGCTAAAAGAGAAAATGCTAATATAGATGGAAATTCTGCTATGGGTACAATGCTACAATATGGTTCAACAGTAAGTAAAGAATTTGCTAAAGCATATTTAATGAAGCCAAAATTTGCCTCATTACATGATGAGGGAGATATTCACATTCACGATATGGATTTCTTTGTAATGGGAACAACCACTTGTATGCAAATTGATTTAAATAAGTTATTTAAAGGTGGATTTTCTACGGGTCATGGACATTTGAGAGAACCACAATCAATTAATTCATATGGAGCTCTAGCTGCCATAGCAATCCAATCAAATCAAAATGATCAGCACGGTGGTCAAAGTATTCCTGCATTTGATTTTTATATGGCACCAGGTGTTTTAAAAACTTTCAAAAAAGAATATAAACAAGCTTTATATGAGTTGCTTGAATTTACGGATTTTATAAGTTTTGTAAATATGGACAAGTTATCTAAAGAAGTAGATAAGTTGAATTCAATAGAAGTTGATTTAGGTATATTTAGTAATTTTTATAAAGAAAGTAAAGAAGTTAGAAGAATTTTTGAAAAAGCCTATGACATAGCTTTAGCAAAAACAGATAGAGCAACTTATCAAGCTATGGAAGCTTTTGTACATAATCTAAATACAATGCATTCAAGAGCAGGAGCTCAAGTACCATTTTCTTCTATAAATTTTGGTACTGATACTTCACCAGAAGGTAGAATGGTTATGAAAAATTATTTGTTATCAATTGATGCTGGACTTGGAAAAAATGAGACACCAATTTTCCCTATTTCAATATTTAAAATAAAAGAAGGTGTTAATTTTAACCCAGGGGATCCAAACTATGATTTGTTTAAGCTATCATGTAAAGTATCAGCAAAAAGATTATTTCCAAATTTTTCTTTTCTAGATTCACCATTTAACAAGCAATATTATAAAGGCGATTATAATACAGAAGTGTGTTATATGGGTTGTAGAACAAGAGTTATGGGAAATGTAGTTGATCCTAACAAGGCTGTAACACCTGGAAGAGGAAATTTATCATTTACTTCTATCAATTTACCAAGGTTAGGTATCAATCATGGAATTGTAAAAAATGAAAAAACAGATTTAGATGGTTTCTTTAATGAATTAGGTGAGCTTATGGATACTGTTAAAGATCAATTACTTGAAAGATTTGAAGTTCAGTGCAATAAAAGATCATACAATTTTCCATTTTTGTTAGAACAAGGAGTTTGGATTGATTCAGAAAAACTAAAACCTACTGATAGATTAAGAAAGGTATTAAAGCATGGTACTTTAAGTATTGGATTTATAGGACTTGCTGAATGCTTAAAAGCACTAATTGGAAAACATCATGGTGAATCAGAAGAAGCTCAAAAACTAGGATTAAAAATTATTGGATTTATGAGAAAAAAATGTGATGAATACTCTGAAAAATATAATTTGAATTTTACTTGTCTAGCAACACCAGCCGAAGGGTTGTCAGGTAGATTTGTAAACATAGATAGAGCGATATATGGAAAAATAAAAGGAGTAACAGATAGAGATTATTATACTAATTCTTTCCATGTTCCAGTTTATTATAATATTTCTATTATAAACAAGATAAAGAAAGAGGCACCATATCATGCTCTAACAAATGCTGGCCATATAAGTTATATAGAATTAGATGGTGATACTACTAAAAACTTAGAAGCATTTGAAAAAATAGTTCGTTTAATGAAAGAAAATAACATGGGGTATGCTGCGATTAATCATCCAGTCGATAGAGATCCAGTATGTGGTTATGTTGGTATAATTGGAGATGTTTGTCCAGGATGTGGTAGGAAAGCATACGAGGGGGTCAGTGTTGATAAAGTAAATGACTTCAAGAAAAACTCATGCTGTAATTAATAAAAGGAAAGAGGTAAATTAAGATGAAAAAAGATGAAATTAAAGAAGTAAAGACAGTAGGAGAGGGAATTGGTTTTGAGAGAATAAGAAGAATTACAGGATACTTAGTAGGAACTGTCGAAAAATTTAACAATGGAAAAAAAGCAGAAGAGCATGATAGAGTAAAACATGGAACAGCAGGAATTATAGATAAATAAAAATGAAAATAAGATTAGCAACTACAAAGCTGTCAAAAGATAGTATTGTAGATGGAGAAGGAATACGTACTGTAATTTGGACCCAGGGTTGTCCTCATAATTGTGCAGGTTGTCATAATCCAGAAACTCATGATTTTAATGCTGGTTATTTAATTGATATAGAAAAAGTTAAGAAAAATATAGAAATATTAGAAGGACAAGATGGAGTTACCTTTTCAGGTGGTGATCCTATGCTCCAACCATTGCCTTGTAGCGAAATTGCAAAATTTTGTCATCTACTTGGTTTAAGTGTGTGGTGTTATACAGGATATACCTATGAAAAATTATTGGAAATGTCCGAAAATAATCCTGACATTATGAGCTTTTTAAAGCAAATTGATGTATTAGTAGATGGAAAATTTATAAAGGAAGAAAAGAGTTTTGATTTGAAATTTAAGGGTTCAAAAAATCAAAGAATAATAGATGTTCCAATAAGTCTTTTAAAAAAAGAAGTAGTATTAAAATATGATTTAGATAAAAAGACTACCAATAAAGGTAGAAAAAATAAATATATGTTTGTTTAAAATAAAAAATTGTAGACTAGAAATTAGTATAGTTTACAATTTTTTTGATTTCTAAAATTTATTTATAATCTACATATTAAAATAATAAATATAATCAAGAAAATAAAATATTATATTAAAAAAACTCACATATCAATATGAGTTTCTCGTCTTTAATTAGTAAATCTTAAGCTTTCATTTGAAATATTAAATATCATTCCAACTAGTAACATGTATGATAATAAAGAAGAACCACCATAACTAATAAAGGGAAGTGTAATACCCATTATAGGTAGAACTCCGATTGTCATTGAAATATTTTGAATCTGTTGAAATAATAATACAGCAATAATTCCACCAATAGTATACTTATCTGTAATATCTGTAGTTTTTGATACCATATGTATAAGTGTTATATCAAAAAACATAATAAGTAATATAAGTAATGAAGCACCAATTAAACCAAAATTAGAAGCAAATACACTAAAAATAAAATCGGTTTGCATTTCAGGAAAATATATAGGAGTTTTTCCATGACCTAAAATTCCAGCAGAACCAATAGCCGTAAGAGAATTAGTTAACTGCATACCACTACTACTAGACCAATTAACAATTCTATCAATACGATAAAGCAAACTAGTTCCGAAGATATCAATAAATAAATCACTATTAATAAAATATAATATTCCACAGCAACTAATAATAGAACCTAATATTACTAAAACAAATAAAAACCAACGTTTTCTAATTCCACCAACGAATAACATTACAAAGGTAATAATAAAGTAAATCATTACTGCTCCAGTATCTGGTTCAATAAATGTTAAAACTGATGGAATAGCAACTATAGCAAATACTTTTAATAAAAATTTAAATTCGTCACTAACAGATGGATTTGAGTATTGGTCATTGAAATCTCTAATTAACCTAGATAAGATAATAATCAAAAAAACTTTCATAAATTCACTAGGTTGTATACTACCAATATATTTTATTTGAAACCAGCATTTAGCACTGTTAACTTCCTTACCAATAAATAGAACCAGCAATAAGGAAATAACTCCCACTATATAAAACCACCAGGCATTATTGTATAAAAATTTATTTCCTAAAAACATCATAAAATAGGCAAGTCCAAAACCAATAACATACCAAACAATTTGCTTCATCCAGTAATTTTGAAAATCTACTCCCATAAGACTTCTTGTGCAATATATAGAGACTACGGATACTATACTAAATAGTATAAGAGGAATTAATACAGAATTTTCAACCTTAAACTTGGATACATTTTTAATAATATCACCACTTTCTATATGCATAACTATTCTAGCATAAAATAGATTAATTATAAAGATATTTAATTAATTATCTTTTAAAAATTGATATTTTAGTATATAATTATAATGAATGAGGTGCGTCTATGAGAGTTGTTTTACAAAGAGTATTAAATTCTAGTGTGAAAGTAGAAGAAAAGGTAGTAGGGAAGATTGACCAAGGTTTACTAGTACTTGTTGCCTTTACTAAAGAAGATACCATGGATGAAATAAAATATATGGTGAATAAAATAATAAATTTAAGAATATTTGATGATGAAGAAAAAGTTATGAATAAAAGTTTAATTGATATAAATGGCAGTATTTTATCTGTAAGTCAATTTACTTTATATGCTGATTCTAAAAAAGGAAATAGACCATCATATAAAAAAGCTCTAGAAAGTAATGAAGCAAAAAAACTTTATGAAAAGTTTAATGACGAGTTTAGAAAATTACATGTAAAAATAGAAACAGGAATTTTTGGGGCTGATATGCAAGTTTCTCTTATCAATGATGGTCCAGTTTCTATTATACTGGAAAAGGAGAATAAAAATGGAGAAAAATAAAATAAATTATAAATTAGTAAATATTTTGATAGTTATTCTAATAATAAGTCTACTATATTGGATAAGTGGCTTGTGGGTAGGAATATTCGAAAAAGTTATTGCTATTTTACTACCATTTATTTTGGCATTTACGCTTGCTTATGCATTATATCCTATTCAAAAAAGATTAGTAAATTGTGGCTTTCCAAAGTGGTTGTCGGTTGGAATTATTTATTTTGTTTTAATTGGCTTTCTTGTTTTGATTGGTGTAATAGTAGTACCAATGTTTTATGATCAAATAGTACTATTCTTAAGCAATATATCTGCAGTTATAACGGATATTTCATCAAAATATGAATTAGATTTAGGAATAATTCAAACTTCAGTATCAGATATATCTAGTGATGTTATTAAAGATTTAGGAACTCATATTTCATCAGGAGCAATAACTATAGTAAATACTTCAATAAGTGTAGTTACTAATTTTATAATAGTAATGATTGTATCAGTGTATTTCTTATATGATATGAGTGATATTAGAAAAGATATAAAGAAAAAGTTGAAACATAGAAAAAAGCGTTCGTATGCTTATGTTAAAAGATTAGATAAAGAAGTTAGTAACTACTTAGTAGGTCTTCTTAAAAATATAGTTATTCAATTTTTCGAATATACTATAGTCTTCTTTTTAATAGGTCATCCTAATTATTTAATATTAGGTATTCTAGCTTCTGTAACAACTATAATACCATATTTTGGAGGCTTAGTAGTAAATATTCTAGCTCTTGTTATCTCTTCGGTAATTAGTACTAAATTATTTATTTTAACATTAATAGTATGTTTGATTTGTCCTAATATTGATGGATATATAATAAGTCCTAAAGTATATGGAAAAACAAATAAACTACATCCTTTAGTTAATATCTTTGCTGTATTTGCTGGTGGAATATTGGCAGGATTTTGGGGGATTGTTATCTCGCTACCGATTGCTATAATTATAATAGCAACTTATAAATTTTTTAAAGAAGATATAAATACTAAATTAGTAACAATAAAAGATAGTAAATAGGGAGGAATTATGAAAGTATTATTGTATACGGAAAGTGAAAAAATAATAGGCAAATCTGGGCTAGGAAAAGCTATAAAGCATCAACAATTAGCCCTTGAAAAAGCTAAAGTTGAATATACTCTGGATCCTAAGGATGATTATGATATATTACATATAAATACATATTTTCCAGCATCTTATGAGTTTGCTAAAAAGGCCAAGAAAAACGGGAAGAAAATAGTATATCATGCTCATTCTACAGAAGAAGATTATAAGGATGGATTTATTTTTGCAAAACAAACAGCAACTATTTTTAAAAAATGGCTTATAAAATGTTATAACTTAGGAGATGAAATCATAACACCAACTCCATATTCTAAAAAAATATTGGAAAGTTATGGTATAACAAAAAAAATTCATGCTATTAGTAATGGAATAGAATTAGAAAAGTTTAAACATGATGATATTTTGGCTCAAAAATTTAGAGAAAAGTATGGCTATACTAAGGAAGATAAAATAGTTATAGGTATAGGTTTATATATAGAAAGAAAAGGAATAATAGACTTTGTAGAACTTGCTAAAAGAATGCCAGAATATAAATTTATTTGGTTTGGTTATAGCCCACTATCGGTAGCAACTAAGCCTGTTAAGGAGGCAGTAACTACAAAACTGCCTAATCTTCTCTTTGCAGGTTATGTAGAATCAAACGAAATAATAGGTGCTATGAGTGGTTGTGATTTATATCTTTTTCCAACCTTAGAAGAAACAGAAGGAATTCCTATAATAGAAGCTTGTGCTTGCAAATGTAGAGCATTAATCAGAGATATACCAGTCTTTGAAGATTGGTTAATAGAAGGAAAAAATGTTTATAAAGCAAGTACTTTAGATGAGTTTGAGGAAAAGATTAGAAAAATAATTAAAAATGAGTTGCCAGATTTAACAGAAAAAGCTTATAAAGTTGCATATGATAGAAGAATAGAAGTTATTGGCGAACAATTAAAAGAAGTATATGAAAGTGTTATGTCTAATGAAAAGGAATAACACTTTTTGTCTATTAAGTTAATACTTTATAAAAAAAATTTGTTTTCTTCTCCATTAAATTGTATGGCAATCGCTTAAAAATTTTTACAAAAATATAGTATAATTAAATCAAGATAAAAGTGAGTTGATTTAATTATGAATTTATTTGAAAAATTTGAAGTTTTAGAAGATCCTAGAGATATAAGAGGAAAAAAATATAAATTAATAGATATATTAATTATGACAATATATGGCTTATTATGTGGTTTAAAAGACTTTACGAATATCGCAGATTTTATGAAACTAAAAGAAGATTATTTCACTAAATTATTAAATTTAGAAAACGGTACGCCGTCACATGATTGTCTTTCTGATGTCTTTGCAGCTATTGATTCAAAAAAATTTATGGAAATATTTATTGAATGGACAAAAGAAATAGTAAAAAACAAAACTGGAAAGAATATTAGTATTGATGGAAAAGCTATCAAAAGTGCTACTGATAAAATAAATAATGGTAGTATTCCCTATATTGTATCAGCATTTATTGGAGAAATAGGACTATCAATTGGGCAAGTGAAAGTAGATGATAAATCAAATGAAATAGTAGCAATACCAAACTTGCTTGATTTGTTGGAAATCGAAGGTGCAACAATTACAATAGATGCAATTGGAACCCAAGAAGAAATAATCAATAAAATTGTAAATAAAAAAGGTCATTATGTATTACCAGTTAAAGATAATCAGAAAGAGTTAAAAAAGCAAATAAAATCTCAGTTTGATGGTTATAACAATTTATATGGAAATAAAGATATTTTAAATAAAAAAACATTAGAAAAAGATCATGGTCGAATAGAAGAAAGAGAATATTTTTTATGTTATGATGTATCAAAAATAAAAGATAAAATCAAGTGGAAAACAGTTAAAGCAATTGCCTATACAAAAGTATCTAGAATTTCTGATGATGAAACTATTGTAACAGAAAATTATTACATAATAGATTATCAAATTAGTATAGAAAAATTGATAGAAACGATAAGGGATCATTGGAATATAGAATGTGGATTACATTGGAAATTAGATGTTATTTTAGACGAAGATCATTCTAGAAATAGAATTGAAAATTCAATAAGTAATTTATCAATAATGCGTAAGATAATATTTAATTTAGCAAGTTTGGATAATTCTTTTGGCAAAGTACCATTACAAAGAAAATTAACTAGGTATATGTTAGATTTTAAAAACATAGAAAAACTGATATTTGAAATAATTCCAAGTATCAGTTAACTTTAGTTATTTTTAAGCGATTGCCATAATTAAATTGACAGAAAAATAAAAAATTTGTATAATTATTTTAGTAAATAAAAGAATAAAGATGGTGATTATATGAATACTATAGGTGGTTATTTTGTAGAAAATTTAGCAAATTGTAAATGTAAAAAAGATAGTATGATTATTGGAAATAAATATAGAATTAGTATTTTAACAGAAAGACTTGTAAGATTAGAATATAATCCTAAAGGGGTTTTTGAGGATAGACCAACCCAAAGAGTTATATATAGAAACTTTCCTAAAGTTAATTACACTGCTACTCAAAGTGAAACATTACTACAAGTAATTACCTCATATTTTACCTTAGACTATGTTAAGGAGCATACTTTTGTTGGAAGTAAGATTGCTCCAAGTACTAATTTAAAGATAACTTTAAATGGTACAGATAGAACGTGGAATTATAATCATCCGGAGGCAAGAAATTATGGAACTATAACATATTCTCTTGATAATTTTAGAGGTAAATTAAAACTAGATAAAGGGCTATATTCAACAGATGGTTTTGCTTGTATAGATGATTCTGACTCACTTGTATTAAATGAAAAGGGAATGTTTCAAAATAGAGCTGATAAAGTACTTGATCTCTATGTTTTTATGTATAAAAAAGATTTAGGATTATGTCTTCAAGATTATTATAAGTTAACAGGCTATCCTTTAATGATTCCAAGGTATGCGCTGGGAAATTGGTGGTATAAAGATAGTACTTATACTAATCAAGATATTTACAAATTAGTTAAAAAATTTGCTGAAGAAGAAATTCCCCTATCAGTATTCTTGCTAGGAAATAAGTGGCATAAAGAAAATGATTATTATACATTTAATGATAAAATAATTGACCCCCTTAAATTAAAAAAATTCTTAGATAGTAAGCAAATTAAATTAGGATTAACCATTAATCCTAGTAGTAATATTTACCAAAATACAGAGACATATAATGCTATAGCACCATCATTATCTCAAGATAATCAACTTAATTTTTTACCAGTTAATAATAACAAATTAAATTTGTATACATCTAATGTTATAAATAAATTAATAAATGGTGGTGTAGATATATTTAATATTGGTTATAACAATAAAGGAGATAAGCTAACTTCTAGCTTGTTTAATCAGTATCATTATGTTACTGAAGTGACAACTTTAAATAAAAGAAGTATTGTTTTAACTAGAAATCACAATGTAGCAATTCATCGCTATGGAATAGTTGTAACGGGAAAAACTATAGTAGATTGGGAAACTTTGGCAATACTTCCAAGATATAACTATAGTGCTTCTAATATGGGAATTAGTTATGTTGCAAATGCTATTGGCGGTTATTATAAAGGAATTGAAGATTTTGAGCTTTTTATAAGATATATTCAGTTAGGGGTCTTTAGTCCTATGTTAATATTAGCTAGTGATGATGGAGAATACTATAGAAGAGAGCCTTGGCGTTGGGATATATCTCAAAGAGAAATTATAAAGAAATATTTAAATCTTAGAAATAAGTTAATTCCATACCTTTATACAGAAGCCTATCTTTATCATACTAGTGGTAGTCCTATAATTCAGCCTTTATATTATGAATACCCTAAAATATATGATGAACCTTTATACATAAATCAATATTTCTTTGGAAGTCAAATGCTAGTATGTCCTATTACTAAGAAGAAAAATATGATAATGAATCGAGTAGTTCAAAGACTATTTATTCCTAATGGAACTTGGTATGAGTTAGAAAGTGGTAAAAAATATTTAGGAAACAAATATTATATGAGTTTTTATCGTGATGAAGATTATCCTGTTTTTTGTAGGGAAGGATCAATTATTGTTATGTCTTTAGATAAAAATACCGATAATCCTGCTAATTTAGAAGTAGATATTTTTCCAGGAAGTAATGGCAACTATACTTTATATGAAGATGATGGCATTACAGATAGTTTTAAAAATGGGGCTGCTGCTATAACAGAATATACTTATAACTATAGCAAAAATACTTATGAATTAATAATTGAACCAAAAGCATATCAAGGTTTAGTTCCACCAATTAGGAGCTATAAAATAAAATTTAGAAATACTAATAGTGCTTCAATTACAGTTAGTGATGGCGTTAAAAATATTAAAGCAACAGCTTCTTTAGAAAAAAATGATTTAATTATAAATATTCCAAGTGTTGCTAGTTCTAGCAAAATAATAATAACTTGTACTGGAAATGAGCTAGAAAACTCAACTATAAGATTAATAAATGATGATATCAAAGGAATATTAGAAGATTTGGAAATAGAAACGATTTTAAAAGAAAAAATAGACAAAATATTATTTGGTGATCTACCAATTAGGAAGAAAAGAATTGAAATAAGAAAGCTAAAAAGGAAAGGTTTAGAGCCAAAATTTATAAAAATGTTTTTAAATTTACTTGAATATATTAAAACAGTTTAGTATAATAAAGAAAACAAAAGGAAAAGAGTAGTAATAGAAAATAGTCACCCAAGAGAATAAGTGGTTGGTGCGAACTTAGTGACAAAATTCTATGAACTTGCTTTTCTTGTTGCAGTATCTGCCGGATGTTATCCGTTATCAAAGAAAGTTATAAGGTAGGATGGTACCGCGTAATTACGCTCCTAAAGTTTTAGGGGCTTTTTCTTTTAAAAATGAAATAAGGAAAGTGGTGGTAAAGTAATGAGAATCTTGTTAGAATATATAATAGTTTTTATTGTTGTATATATAATAGATTATATTATGATTGTTAACCCTAATAAAAAATATAATAGTAAAAAGCTATTACCAGAGTTAATTTATTTAAAGAAAATATATAAAATTAAAATAAAAAAAGAAGATTATTTACATTTTCTATATATTACCTCTTTAATAAATACTTTAATTATTACAACTATTTATATAATAATAATATATTTAATAGAAAACTTAATCTTAAAATTTGTAATAGGATTAATACTGCTAGTACTTATGACTATAATATGCTATGGGTTACTTGGAAGATACTATATATGGAAAGAAGGAAGATAAGATGTATAATTATAAAAAAGTAGAGCAAAAATGGCAAAAACATTGGGAAGAAAATAATACATATATAACAAAAATAGATAAGAATAAGGAAAAATTTTATATGTTAGTAGAGTTTCCTTATCCATCTGGAGCAGGTTTACATGTTGGTCATGCTAGGGTATATACAGCATCTGATGTTCAAACAAGATACAAGAAAGCCTTAGGTTACAATGTTTTGTTTCCAATGGGCTGGGATGCTTTTGGGGCACCTGCTGAACAATATGCAATAAAAAATCATATTCATCCTAAAGAAGCAGTAGTAGAAAATATAAAAGTTTTTAAAGGTCAATTGAAATCTCTTGGCCTAGCAACAGATTGGTCTAGGGAATTTGCAACAACAGATCCAGAATATTACAAATGGACACAATGGCAATTTCTACAATTTTATAAAAAAGGCTTAGCCTATAAAGATGAAAAAGAAATAAATTGGTGCCCTAAGTGTAAAATGGGCTTATCAAATGAAGATGCTCAAGGCGGAGTGTGCGAAAGATGTGGTTCCCAAACTACTAAAAAATTAAAAAATCAATGGTTACTTCGTATGAGTGATTATGCTGATAAATTACTAGATGGCTTAAAAAATACTGAATTTTTAGAGAAAGTTAAGACAGCTCAAATAAATTGGATAGGGAAATCAATAGGAGCATCAGTTAAATTTAAAATAAAAGGTGAAGATGATTATTTAAAAGTCTTTACTACTAGATGTGATACTTTATATGGAGTAACATTTATGGTTATAAGCCCTGAACATAAATATATTGAAAAGTATAAAGATAAAATAAAAAATATAAAAGATGTTCTTGAATATCAAGAAGAAGCTAAACACAAAAGTGAAATTGAAAGAACTGATAATACTAAGGAAAAAACAGGAGTTAAATTAGAAGGTCTAACTGCAATTCATCCAATAACAGGAGAAGAAATTGAAGTATGGATTAGTGATTATGTACTTGCAAATTATGGTACAGGTGCTATAATGGCAGTTCCTGCTCATGATGAAAGAGATTATGCTTTTGCTAAAAAGTTTGGTATTAAAATTATTCCAGTAATTGATGGAGGAGATATTAATAAAGAGGCATATATTGGTGATGGCCTTCATATTAATTCTGATTTTATAAATGGTCTAGATAAAAATTCAGCTATAGAAAAAATGTTAGAATATTTAACAAAAAATGATTTAGGTAAAAAAGAAGTAAATTATCGTCTTCAAGATTGGATTTTCTCTCGTCAAAGATTTTGGGGGGAGCCAATTCCTATGATTAATTGTCCACATTGTGGTTGGGTACCAGTTCCTGATGAAGATTTACCAGTATTATTACCAAATGTTCAAGCTTATGAACCAACTGATGATGGTGAAAGTCCATTATCTCGAATAGATGAATGGGTAAATGTTAAATGTCCAAAATGTGGTATGAATGCTAAAAGAGAAACAGATACAATGCCAAACTGGGCTGGTTCATCATGGTATTGGTTACGTTATATGGATCCTCATAATACTAAGGAATTTGCCAGTATGGAAGCTATGAAATATTGGGGAAAAGTCGATTTATATGATGGTGGAATGGAACATGCTACACGTCATTTGTTATATGCAAGATTTTGGAATATTTTCTTACATGAACAAGGATTAGTTCCAAATAGTGAACCATTTACAAGAAGAATCAGTCACGGAATGATTTTAGGTCCAACTGGTGAAAAGATGAGTAAAAGTAAAGGAAATGTTGTCAATCCAAATGATATGGTAAGAGATTATGGAGCTGATAGCTTAAGAGTTTATGAAATGTTTATTGGTGATTACTCAAAAGATGCTGCTTGGAATGAACAAGGACTAAAAGGCTGTCATAAGTTTTTAAATAGAATTTGGAATCTTCAAGAAAAAGTTATTGATGGGGATAATTATTCAAAAGATATTGAAGCTTTAATTCATAAAACTATTAAAAAAGTAACTGATGATATTGAAAATTTATCTTATAATACTGCTGTATCATCATTAATGATTTTACTTAATGCCATGGATAAAATGCCAAATATAACTAAGAAAGATTATAGAATTATTCTTCAACTTTTAAATCCTTTTGCACCACATATAACTGAAGAATTAAATGAGATATGTAATTTAGGGAAAGAATTTACTAATAGTTCTTGGCCAGAGTATGATCCTAAAAAAACTATAGATAATGTTTTAGAAATAGGAGTACAAATAAATGGAAAATTGCGTTCTACTATAAAAATAAATAAAGACGAAAACAAAGAAAAAATAGAAGAAATTGCTCTAGCAGATGATAAAATAAAGAAAAATATTCAAGAAAAAACTATCGTAAGAATAATTATTGTTCCAAATAGAATTGTAAATATTGTTGTTAAGTAAATCATTTTCTAAATAAATTTTTGATTATGTTATTGTCTTGAACTTATAGGAAAGTTAGATGATTTTTGGAAAAGAAATAAAGAAGGGATTGAAATAAAATATGAAAAATAATAATGGTAGAATAATTGGCGGGTTAATAGTAATAATAATAATATTAAGTGTATTCTGTATATTATTTGCAACAAATACCCTAGAATTAAATTCTATTAAAGTAAAAGGTGATGATAAGAGTAAGCAGAATAATTTGGTTGAAAATAAAGATAAACAGATTGAACTTGAAGTAGTTTCAGATACAGAAGCTCTTACATTAGGTAAAGATTTATATGATAAAGCGACTGAGATATATTCTACTTGGGTACTGACACCTTATTGTGGTTATGGTTCTAATGAGCTATATAATCATGAAGGAGTAAATATTGGAGGGCAGTCAGGATATTCATATTATGAATCAATGTTTAATAATATAGATGAATTAAGAGAATATTTATTAAAATATTTATCACAGGATATTGTTAATTCAAAGGTGCCTAAGAATGTTTTAGAAAACCAAGAAGAGATAGCCGATTATATAATTTATAATAATAAGTTATATTGCAGGCAAGACGCTGGTAAAGGTTGGTTGTTCTCTTATTTAGGAAAATATGATATAAAGGTAAATAGTAAAGAGAGTAATAAAATATCATATACAATAACTTCCTACTATACTAAAAATGAGGATAAGTGCAGTAGATATGATAATTTTTGGAGCTGTGATAAGTCAGATACAGAAAACAAAGACACTAATTTTACTATTGAAAAAATAAATGACAAGTGGATTGTTACCGATTATACACTATATGAGTGATAAATAATTAAATATTTTGCTACTTTACAGTTTTATCGCCTAAAGTTGGTAAACAATAGTAAAAAAATAAAATAATTAATATTAGTATTGGTATTGATTAGGATTGTCATCTATTATGTAATCAATTAGATAATAAAATTTTTAAAAGACAAATTTAATAGAAAAATAGATTTGAGACTACATCTATAATTTTAGGTGTAGTTTTTATTTTTCAATTTTTTTGAAACTTAGTTATTCCTTAACAAAATTGACATAACCCAGAGTTTGTAAGGTGTGATGTAAAATTATAAAGATAACTTCTAAATTTTTGGATATTGGTTTCAGTTCATCTCGAACTCTAATAATCTTTTTTGCAACTAGTGATATTTACAATAAAATATTTATAAAAGCTTGACCTAAATTAAAATAAAATCTTTCTTTAAAATAATCTTATAGGTAATTTATTAAAAAAAAATAAAAAAATTTTCCAAATTAAAAGGAAATCGAAGATAAACAGCCAATAATTAAAGTTAGAGGAGGTAAAATATGAACAAGAAATTAGTCGTAAAACAAGATGGTTACAAGGAATGTGGAGCAGCCTGTTTGTTATCAATAATAAGGTATTATGGTGGTAATATTTCAATAAATAAATTGCTAGATTTAACAAATACTAGTAAAAAAGGAACAACTTTCTTTAATTTAAAAGATGCATCTTCAAAGCTTGGTTTAGATGCAACTGGATTTAAAATAGAAGATACTAATAAAAAAGAAAGTTTACAGAAAATAAATATGCCCTCAATCTGTCAAATAGTTGAAAATAATTATGAACACTTTATAGTAATATATAAAGTAAAAAAAGAAAAAATATTGATAATGGATCCGGCTAGAGGATATAGAACAATAAAGAATGATGAATTTTTTCAAATTTGGACAGGATATATAATGACTTTTGTCAAAACTACGCAACTTCCATATTTATCTGATGAAAAATATTTGAATAAACTTATCATTGAACTATTAATAAAAAACAAAGGCATTGTCTTAAATATTGTAATATTATCAATAATATTTACAATAATATCTTCTATATATGCCATGTACAGTGGATTCATAATAGATACAATAACGAGTACAAATACTAGTCAATTAATAATAATAACTGAAATATTTATTACTACATTAATTATAAAAAGCATTTCAGATTTCTCACGAAACAAGCTGCTAATATATTTAAATCAAAAATTAGATTGTACTATTTTCTTAAATTCTATTAGAAAGATTATTTTACTTCCTTATAGTTATTACAAAAATAGAACAACTGGAGAAATTATTTCAAAATTAAATGATCTTGCCAATATCAAAAACATGCTTAGTAAAATTATACTCACTGTATTTTTGGATGTAATTGTTTCACTAACATGTGCTATTGTCATGATGAAAATAAATATAAAGATGTTCTTGATTTTAGTAGTAACTATTCTGATTTATATTTTGATATTCTTAATTTTTAGACCACTGATAAAAAAGTATACTAATATAAATCAGGAAAATAATGCTAAAATAAATTCTCAAATGGTTGAATTAATAAATGGTTTTGAGACTATAAAAAATTTAAGTTTAGAAAATATTATGTATCAAAATTTTTCTGAATTGTATACTAAATCTTTACATGATGTGTATATATATGACAATATTAATAATTATGAATTTATTATAAAAGAACTAATTACCTATTTAACACTACTTCTAACAGAGTTTATTGGTTTCTACTTTGTGTTGCATAATACTTTAACTATTGGAGAAATAATAATTTTTACAAGTTTAGCACCTTATTTTATGTCGCCAATTAGAAGTGTTATAGATTTAAGCAAGGAATATTTTTATGCTATTAATTCACTTAAAAGAGCCAATAATTTATTAGAAATAAAATCTGATGACTTGAATACTAAAACAACCTTTACATTGAATGGAAATATTAATATAAAAAATTTAAGTTTTAGTTATAACAATTACGATAAAGTACTAAAAGGTATAAACATAAATATAGCTAAAGGGGACAAAATTTTAATATTAGGTAATTCTGGTTCAGGAAAAAGTACAATAATAAAAATATTATCAAAGTATTATACACCTAGAAGAGATAGTATATATATTGATGGTACAGACATTAATGATATTTCTATCAGTAATTTAAAAGATAATATAACTACTATATCTCAGGAAGAAATTATTTTTAATGATACTATCAAAAATAATATAATTTTAAATAGAAAAATAAGTGATAATAAATTTATAAAAATTTGTAGGGAATTATGTATTGATGAATTTGTAAAGAATAGTCCTATGGGCTATAATACTAAACTTGAAGAAAATGGTCAAAACATTTCAGGGGGTCAAAGACAAAGAATTATTTTAGCACGAGCTTTACTAAAAAATAGTAATATATTGTTAATTGATGAAGGATTAAATGCTATAGATATCAATTTAGAAAGAAAGATATTAAAAACAATTTTTGAAAAATATCAAGATAAAACTATAATTATAGTATCCCATCGATTAGAAAACATGGATTTGTATAAAAAAGTAATAAATTTAAAAGATGGAAAAATAGATAAAATAGCTAATTTACCTAAAGAGGGTGATTATTATGTATAGTGTTTATATAATACTTAATAGAAACTCTAAAAGAATTATGAAAATATATGCCTTTTCTATAATAATTTTATTATTAATAATAACTTACTTAATATGTAAGCTTAATCTATACTCCGTACCTAACTTTAAATTCTTTTATAAAAAAGGGTAAATGCTATTTTACTAATTGGTATTATATAAATTTTTCTTTATCAAATATTACTATAAAAGCAAAAAACAAGAATTATAAAGGAGGTCAAAAAATGAAGTTAAATGAAAAACAAATGCTAGATGTAAATGGTGGTGCAGTAAAGTGGGGAGTAATAGCGGGCTTCGGAGCCTTTGCCTCATTTGTAATAGGGGTAATAGATGGATGGATGAACCCAAAAAAATGTAATGGATAAAAAGGAGGAAAGAAATATGAAAAAATTAAATAATGAACAACTAAATTCTATACAAGGAGGAGCTAGTTTTAGCAGTGCTGCATTAAATGCAGTTATAAGGACAGTATCAACTCTATTTTCAATTGGACAAGCTGTAGGCTCAGCAATTAGAAGAGCTGGTTCTAGAAATTATTGTTAAGTATAGTTTAAAAAAGCAGTTTAACACCTAGAAATATTCTAGGTGTTAAACCAAATATTATCATAATTAGCTAGTAGTATAAAAATTGCTTTTAATAAAAAAAAATGTTACAATTAATGCACAAAATATGTTTAATGTATTAATTAAAATAAAGTTAAGGAGTTGTTTTTATGATACCAACTAAACCACAAAATGTAACATGGACTGATGAACAATGGCAAGCGATATACGAAGATAAAAAAAATATAATAGTTTCAGCAGGTGCAGGTTCAGGAAAAACTGCTGTATTAACAGAAAGAGTTATTAGAAAATTAAAAGATGGTGTTCACATAAATGAATTATTAATATTAACATTTACTAAAGCTGCTTCAGCAGAAATGGCAGATAGAATCAGAAAAAAAATTAATAAAATTCCAGAATTACAAGCTGAATTAAATTTAATAGATGCTGCATATATAACTACATTTGATAGTTTTGCTTTGTCAATAGTAAAAAAATATCATTATTTACTAAACATTAGTAATAATATAAAAATAATAGATTCTAATGTCATTTTAATGAAGAAAAAAGATATTTTGGAAAATTTATTTTTAGAAAAGTATGCATCAGGCGATCAAAAATTTTTAAAGTTAATTCAAGATTTTTGTTTAAAGGATGATTCTAATATTAGGGAATATATATTAAATATTAATAGCAAATTAGATTTATTGTCTAACAAGGAAGAGTATCTAACAAATTATCTAAATAATAATTTTTCGGAAATAATTATTAATAAAAATATTGCTGAATACTTAGAGCTACTAAAATCAAAATTAACTCTTATTCAATTAAAAATAAAAGAAATAAGTTACATAGATAACGAGTATGCTTCTAAATTAAATTCATGTTTAGAAGAAATATTTAATGCTAGTTCATATGATGAAATAAAAGAGAGAACGAACATAAAGTTACCTGCAGTACCTAGAGGGTGCGATTTAGAATTAAAAAATTTAAAACAAACTATTACAAATACAGTAAAAGAAATAAAACTACTAACAGGATATTCAGATAGTAAAGAAATTTATAACACAATTATCTCAACTAAAGATACAGTTGAAGTTATTATAAAGATAATATTGGAATTTTCTAAAAGAATAATGAATTATAAAAAAGCTAACAATGTCTATGAGTTTAATGATATAGCAATAATGTCAATTAATATTTTGAAAAGAAATCCTAATATTAGAGAAGAATTATTAGAAACATTTAACGAAATAATGATAGATGAATATCAAGATACTAATGATTTGCAAGAAGAATTTATTTCTATGATAAGTAAAAATAATGTTTATATGGTTGGAGACATCAAACAATCTATATATAGATTTAGAAATGCTAATCCATTAATTTTTAAAAATAAATATGAAAATTATAGTATAAGTGATAAAGATATAAAAATAGATTTAAATAAAAATTTTAGATCACGTGAAGAAGTTTTAGATAATATAAATATTATGTTTAACTTAATAATGGATCAAGAAATAGGAGGAGCAGATTATATAAAGGAACATCAAATGATTTTTGGAAATGGAGCTTATTTGAAAGAAAAAATAAATCATTCAAATGATATGAATATATATAGCTATGATTATGAAAAAGAAATAGGATATAGTAAAGAAGAAATAGAAGCATTTATAATAGCAAAGGATATTCTAAACAAAAAAGAAAATAACTATCAAGTATTTGATAAGGATTCAGGATTGTTAAGAAAAGCTTCATATCAAGATTTTGCTATAATAATTGATAGAGCAACTAGTTTTGGATTGTATAAAAAAATCTTTTCTTACCTTGGAATTCCATTAGAATTATTAAAAGATGAAAAAATGAATGATTCAGCTGATTTAAATGTAATTAAAAATGTTATAAAATTAATAATAAGCATAAAAGAAAATGTATTTGATAAAAATTTTAAATACTTATTTACAAGTGTTGCTAGAAGTTTTTTGTATAATTTACCAGATGATGTAATATTTAACTATTTTGAAAAAAATAATTTTAAAGAAAGTATTATATATCAAACTTGTTACACTATCAGTAAAAAAATAGATTACTTAACAATAAATGAATTATTGAATTTGATTGAAAAAGAATTTGATTATTATAAGAAATTGGTAACAATCGGGGATATTAATAACTGTATAATAAAAATGGAAAAAATAAAATCCATAGCTCAGAGTTTAGAAGAGATGGGATATACAATAGAGGATTTTGTTGAGTATTTAGAAAATATAATAAAAGAAGGATATACTATGGATTACAAGTCATCTAGAAATAGTACTGATTCTGTAAAAATTATGACCATTCACAAGTCAAAAGGATTAGAGTATCCAATATGTTATTTTTCAGGTTTATATAAAACTTTCAATATAAGTGATTTAAATGAAAAGTTTATTTTTGATAAGAAATATGGAATTATTGTTCCATACTTTAACAATGGAATAGGAGAAACAATTTATAAACAATTACTGAAAAACAAATATTTAGAAGAAGAGATAAGTGAAAAAATAAGGCTTTTCTATGTAGCACTAACTCGTGCTAGGGAAAAAATAATCTTAGTTCATCCAAACTATGATATCCAAGATAATAATTATAGATATACAATATTGCCAAATACTATAAAGCAAAATTATAGATCATTTCTTGATATGTTATCTTCTATTGATTTTATAATAAAAAAATACGAAAGCAAGATAGATTTAGAAAAAACAGGGTTAACACACAATTATAATTTAATAAAACAAGAAAATTATAAAGAAAAGATATCATCAAATACTAGTTTATTAAATATTAATGAAATAAATATTTCAAACGAAAACATAAGTGATAAGTCATTTTCCAAAAAAGTTAATAAATTAATTACAAAAGCTGAATATGAAAGTATGAATTTAGGAACTAAATTACATGAGATTTTAGAGTTAGTAGATTTAAAAAGTCCTGATTATTCAAAAATGCCAGATAAATTATCAGAAAAAATTTTAAAATCATTTTTAAGTAAACCTGAACTTTCAAATATTAATAAAGCAAAAATATATAAAGAAAATGAATTTATATATAAAGATAAAGATACAATATATCATGGAATAATAGATTTGATTTTAGAATATGAAGATCATATAGATATTATAGACTATAAATTAAAAAATATTAGCGATTTAAATTACTTAAGTCAATTACATGGATATAAAAATTATGTAATAAAAAGGACTAATAAATTAGTAAATTTATATTTATATTCACTTTTAGATACAAAATTAACAAAAATTTGATATATTTTAATTGATTAATAAAAGTTTTAATAAAATCATATATATTGATAGGTGATAATATGTATGAAGCAATAAAACTAGATTATACTTTAAATTCTTTGTATCCTTATTTAACTTATGATGTGTTAAATGTTCATTATAATGATATATACTTAAAATATATTGAAGTTTTGAATAATCTTTTGTTAAAAACTAATAATTATTATGATTATAATCCAAGCATTTTAATAAATAATGTAGATATTTTTCCACTATCAATTAGAGGAGAAATATTATATAACTTATCGGCTTTTCTAAATCATAATTTGTATTTTTATAACATTTCTAATGCTAATAATTTATATCCAGTTGGTATTTTGAAGACTGATATAGACAAATCTTTTGGAAGTTTTGCAAATTTTATGACTGAGTTTAAGAAAAGCGCTAATAATTTAAAGGGAAGTGGTTATACATTTTTAGTATATAATCAGAATAAATTATCTATAATAAATATATCTAATGAAGATAGTCCATACTCATATAGAATGTTTCCAGTGATATGTCTTGATTTATGGGAACATGCATATTTTTTAGAATATAGAGCAGATAGAGGGAAATATATCGATAATTTCTTTAAAATAATAGATTTTAGGAAAATTAATGCTCGTTATGAAAAATTTTTGAAAGCAAATAAATAAAACTGTACAAATATTATTTAGGACAATGCAACTTAGGAGGAATTTAAATGTCTAAAGTTGTGCTAAAATGTCAAAATTTAAATAAAAAATTAAGTAAAACTGCAAAAATATCTAATGTATCCTTTTCACTTAACGAAAGAGATATATTGGGATTTATAGGTCCAAATGGTGCTGGAAAAACGACAATTATTAAATCAATTTTAGGATTATATAAAATTGATTCAGGTAAAATAGAAATAAATGGCTATGATTTAGAAAAAGATTTTGTTAAAGCTATATCTAATGTTGGTGCTATAATAGAAAATCCAGATTTATATAGTTATATGACGGGTTATGAAAATTTAATGATTGCTGCCAAAATATATGACATAAAAAAAGAAAGAGTAAATCAAATAATAAAATTAGTGGGATTAGAAAATAAAATTAATCTAAAAGTTTCAAAATACTCATTAGGAATGAAACAAAGACTAGGAATAGCTCAATCAATTTTACATAATCCCAAAATATTAATTTTGGACGAGCCCACTAATGGATTAGATCCGAGTGGAATAATAGAATTAAATAATCTACTTTTAGAATTATCCAAAGGTGGTATGTCTATTATAATTTCTAGTCATATATTAAGTGAACTCGAAACAATATGCAATAAATTTTGTATAGTAAATGAAGGAAAAATTATATATAAAAAAACTATTGACAAATTAAAAAAAGAGCAGCAAATTAGCGAGTATATATTTGAAATTAGTGATATTGAAAAAATAAAGAATAAATTAAAGTACGAAAAAGTTGATAGTAAGCATATTAAAATAAAAACTACAAAAAATAATATAAATAACCTCATAAAAAAATTATTAGAAAATAATATCCAAATATACGAAATAAAAGCAGAAAATTTATCTCTTGAAAGTATCTTCTTAAATACAATAAGGGGTGAATCAAATGAATAAATTAATATCTATAGAAATAAAAAAAGTATTTAAGCATAAGAGTATATTTGTAATATTACTAATAATGACAATTTTTTGTATATTAAACAATATTATATATAAAAATGATTATACAAAAACAGGTGAGTATAAATATAAAAAACATGAAAACATAGAGCAAACAATAGCAAGAGAAGAAAAAAATTTAAAGAAATATAATTTAGAGCAAGATAGTGATAAATATATGTATATTACTACTAAAACAAAAATAGAACTTGCTAAAATAAAAAGAAAGTATAAATATTCTGATTGGCGATATATAAAAGCTCAGGACTATTTATATAATCTTTTATATAATATTAATCTATATAAATTAGTTGATAAAAATCAGGAAAAGCTTGATGATAATATAAAAAAATATGATGAGGCAATAAATAATTATAACGATAATAATTGGAAATATTTTGTAAGAAAAGATAAAATAATTATTAAAAATAACATTTCTGAGGTCAACGAAAAGATTGATAATACTACAGAAAAACAAACTTTAAATAGTTTGCAAAATCAGAAAAAAGAATTAGAAAATAATTTATTAATATTAAATTATAGATTAGATAAAAATATTACTTATGATGATAATTATCTGAATAGGGCTTTAGAAGAATATAGTATGCAAAAAGAAGCAGTAAAAAAATATCAAAAAAAGAAATTAGATTATGAAGAAAAATTGGAATTATCAAATTTGAAACAAAATATAAATATCAACAAATACATAATTGATAATAAGAAAAATCTAAAACAGGAAAACACTATTAATTACCAATTAAGAACCATATTAGACGATTATGAACTATTTATAGTAATAATAACTATATTAGTAGCTAGTATCACTATTGGAGAAGATTTGAATAAGCAAACTATAAAATTAATGTTAATAAAGCCATATAAGAGAAGTAAAATCATTTTATCAAAATATTTAGCATCATTAATAATTATTTTAAGTTCAATTCTTTCTTTGGTAATTATTCAACTATTGATAGGTGGAATGTTTTTAGGTGTTCAAAGCTTAAAGCAGAATATGGTAGTTTATGATTTAGCAACTTCTAAAATAATAATATTAAATATATTTATATATATGCTTATTAGAATTTTATTTAAATTACCAATGATTATAATTATATTAAATGTAAGTTTTGCGTTAAATATTTTATTAAATAGTGTTATCGCTCCTTTTTCAATATCAATGTTATTATATACATTCTCAGAAGTTATAAATACTATGGCTATTAATTATAATATAAAATTTATGAAATATTTTATAACTCTTAACTGGAATTTTAATAATTATTTATTTGGAACTTTACCAAAATACCAATATTTGAATTTAAAAAATTCTATACTAATATTTCTAATTTATGATATAATGTTATTGGGAATTATATTTATTAGTTTTAATAAAAAAAATATCAAGAATGTTTAAGTGGGTGATATTGTGCTTGATACTATAAGGAATATGATTACTGGGGTTTTGCCAGATGTATGGCCAGTTATAATTATAATTACTGTAATATCTTGCTCTCTTAGAATAGGATATTTAATAAAGAATAAGGCTGATTTTTGTTTTTACAAAGAACTGTTCACATTAGTATTTATTCTTTATGTTATGTGTCTATTTGAAGTTGTAACATTACAGGATAATAATTATGGATTATCTAATTTTATTCCTTTTAAAGAAATATTCAGATATCAAATTGGTTCGAGATTATTTATCAAAAATATTGTAGGAAATATTTTATTGTTTTTACCATATGGTTATTTTACTTCATATTACTTAAATAACAAAAAATTATGGCCAACAGCTTTATTAACTATAATAGTATCATTTACAATAGAAACAGTACAATTAAAAATAGGAAGAACTTTTGATGTTGATGATATAATTCTAAACACTTGTGGTGGAACAATAGGTGGTTTTATTTATTCATTATCAGAAAGTGTAAGCAATAAACTACCTAAAGTTCTTAAAACAGAAGGCTTTATAAATTTTATAGTTATAATAACAATTATATTACTAATAATATATTTATTTAATATAAATGTGTTAGGGTGGTTTAATTATAGTTAGGAGTTTTTTATGTTTGAAATAATTAATGAAACAGAGGAAAAAATAGGGGAATTAGATTATTTAAATAATTATATATCTTATGTTGTAAAAAAAGAAAAATTAGAGAATTGTGTATTTAATATAATATTTGTATCAAATGAAAAAATTCACGAGATAAACTTCAATTATAGAGGCGTAGATAAAGTAACTGATGTAATAAGTTTTGCTCTAGAAGATGCAAATGATGTAAAAGAACCTGGTATGAGAATATTAGGAGATATTTATATAGCAATTAATGTAGCGTATAATCAAGCTGAAATATATGGACATTCTAATATTAGAGAAATTTGCTTTTTAGCAACTCATGGAATATTACATTTGTTAGGGTATGATCATATGGAAGAAGAAGAAGAAAAAATAATGTTTACAAAACAAAAGGAGCTATTGGAATCTTATGAGATTATTCGGTAAAAAAAATATATTTTTAAAAACTCAAGGAAAAGAAAAATTTAGTAAAAGTTTAGGTCATGCTATTGATGGTGTTGATTATACAATTAATCATGAGCGAAATATTAAAATTGAAATATTTTTTGCTATAATTGCAAGTATTTTAGGATTTATTTTAAAAATATCATTGATAGAATGGCTGATTATAATATTGGCAATGGGAATTGTATTAAGTGCAGAATTAATAAATACTGCTATAGAAAGAACCGTAGATTTAGTTACAAAGGATTATGAAGAGTTAGCTAAAGTTGCAAAAGATGCAGCAGCTGGTGCGGTGCTCGTTTCAAGTATATTTGTAGCAATTATAGGTATAATAATATTTTTACCTAAAATAATAGCGATAATTAAATTGTAAAAAAAGATGATTTTATAGAAAGGATAAGTGTAGTAAATAAAAAAATCTACACTAATTAGGTGTTTGATAAATGAAAGAAAAGTTATTAGAATTATTAGAAAATTCATATAGCCCTTATTCCAAGTTTAAAGTAGCAGCTATAGCTGTTATGAAAGACGGAAAGGAATTTGTAGGAGTAAATGTAGAAAATGCTAGTTATGGAGTTTGTAATTGTGCTGAGAGGAGTGCAATATTTTCGGCAATAAGTAATGGCTATAAAAGATATGATTTTGAAAAATTGTATGTAATGTGTGATTGCGATGAGATAGGTACACCTTGTTTTATATGTAGACAAGTTATAAGTGAAATGTTTGAGCTAGAAAAAAAGGTAGTATGTATTAGTCCTAAGGGTGAAAAAAAAGAATTTAATGTATCAGAACTTTGCCCATTTCCATTTAATGATACAACATTAAATAGTTAAGGTGAATTTAAGATGAAAAGTGGATTTGTAAGTATAGTTGGTCGTCCAAATGTTGGCAAGAGTACATTATTAAATTCTATCATAAATAAAAAAATAGCTATTACTTCTAATACAGCGCAAACTACAAGAAATATAATTCAAGGAATATATAATGATGATAATTCTCAAATTGTTTTTGTTGATACTCCTGGAATTCATAAACCTCATAACAAATTAGGAAAAATTTTAAACGAACAAGCTTATTATTCAATGGATGGTGTTGATCTTGTTTTATTCTTGATTGATGTAACACAAGATTTTGGTAAAGGAGATGAATTTGTTTTAAACAAACTAAAAGAATCTAATATTCCTGTATTATTAGTTATAAACAAAATAGATAAAGTAAAATATGACACAATATTACCAAAAATTAAACAACTAAATGATGTATTTGATTTTAAAGAAATTATACCTATTTCAGCAATAAAAAAAACAAATATTGATGATTTAATACAAACAATAAAGAACTATTTAACAGATGATATAAAATATTATGATGAAGATACTATTACAAATCATGGAGAGAAATTTAGTATTTCGGAAATAATTCGTGAAAAAGTATTGAACTTGACTCATGAGGAAGTGCCACATTCTGTAAGTTGTATGGTTGATTTGATTGAGGAAGATAAAAGAAGTGTAAGTATAAATGCTTTTATTATAGTGGATAGAGAAAGTTTAAAAAAAATACTAATTGGAGCTAAAGGCACAATGATAAAAAATGTAGGGATTTTAGCTAGAAAAGATATAGAAAACTTATTAGGAAAAAAAGTTTACTTAGATTTAAAAGTAAAGGTAGTTAAAAATTGGAAAGATAAAAATAGCTTTTTAGCACAAGAATTAGGATTTTCTGATTTTATTGAATAAAAACATCCAAAATGTCACATTCTTAAAATGGTGATACTTATGAATAATTATGATTTATGGCTTTTATTTCAAAAAACAGGTAAAATAGAATATTACTTAAAATATAAAGAAAGTTTAAAAGAAATAATAAAAAATGATAAAAAAAATTGAAGGAATAATAGTAAGTACAGTTGATTATGGAGAAAATAGCAAAATTTTAAATGTGCTAACAAAAGAAGATGGTATTATTGGACTATATGCCAAAGGATGCAAAAGACCAAAAAGTCTTATAGCAGCAACATCAAATGTTCTAACATATGGAATATTTCATTTTAATGAAAAAAATGAAAAGTTATCAAACTTAATGGAAGTTGATATTATTGAAAACTTTGAAAATCTAAAACAAAATTTTTCGAAAATAAGTTATGCTCTTTATGTAACAGAATTAGCCTCTAAAGTATATAAACATAGTTCAAATAATAGTATTTATCCATTATTAATAACAGCTTTAAAAAAAATAGATGCTGGTCTTGATGGTGAGGTTGTTTGCGATATAGTGGAATTAAAATTATTAGATGATTTAGGTATAAAACCAGTAATAGATAGATGTGTAAATTGTGGAAAAAAGGATAATATAGTAACACTATCTAGTTATAAAGGCGGATATTTATGTAAAAATTGTGCAAATGGAGAAAAAATCTTTAATATAAAAACTTTGAAATTAGTAAAAATGTTTTATTATTTAGACTTGGAAAAGGTAACAAAATTAGAAATTAGCGATAATATAAAAAGAGAATTATCTCTCTTTATAAATGATTACTATGATAGATATTCTGGATTATATTTAAAAACAAAAAATTTTATCGACAAATACCAATATTTAATTAGTGATGCCAATTAGCTAAAAAAATAAAGTCCAAAATAATAAAAATAGAAAAATTAAATATTCAACCAGTAAAATCATAATATTATAAAAGCAAGGAATAAATAGACTAATTATTAATTGATAAAAAGTTATAATAGGAAGAATAATACAAAAACCAATAGCAGCATATAGTTTAAGACCAATGCAACTTCTCATAAATCTATTAAAATTATTTCTCATGATAACCACCTATAATAGAATATGAAATATAAAAAAATTTGTTAAAAATTTGTTAAAAATTTGTCCAATTTAAAAAAAGATTTAAATACTAGTAAAATATTCTTTTTTTTTTAACTCTTTTAGTATATAATTATTATGTGAAAAGGTGATATAAATGAATAAAAAGAGAAAAAAATTGGAGCTTAGATACATAATTTTAATTGTAACAGTAATATTTATAATTTTAGTAGCAATACTATCATATTCTTTAAAAACAAATAAACAGTTAAGTACATTCGAATCAATTGTAAAAGATGTTGTAGTAGAAATTCAAAAAATAACATACATGCCGGTTAAAAATTTTAATACTGTAATATCTGATTATAAAAGTTTAAAAAAAGTACTAGAAGAAAATAAAATTTTAAAATCTAATGTTGATAAAATTGAATCACTTGAGGCAGAGAATAATGAATTAAAGCAAGAAATAAATGATATGAAGAATGAATTGAATATAGAACATGTTTTAAGCGATTATGATTATTTAAATGCAACAGTTGTTAGTAGGAATGCTTCCACATGGTATAATAATTTGACAATTGATAAGGGAAGTCATAATGGAATAAAAGAGGGGATGGTAGTCATAAATTCAACAGGGGTAATAGGTAAAACCACTAATGTTTCTACATTCTCATCAGATGTAAAACTAATAACAACAACAGATACTAACAATAAAATATCTGTAACAATTCAAAGTAATGGTAAAAAGTTAACAGGTTTAATAAATGGATATGATTACAAAACCAAAAATTTAGAAATAGAGGGTATAAGTAATACAGATACAGTATCAGTAGGAGATCAAGTATATACATCAGGATTAGGAGGAGTATTTCCTAGTGGAATATTAATAGGAAAAGTAAAAAGCATTACTACAGATGTATATGATTTATCAAAAATAATAAATGTTGAACCATCAGCTAATTTTGAAGATATAAATTATGTAACAGTATTGAAAAGAGCTGATACAAAATGATTATTTTAAGTGTATTTGTTTTTTTAATATCGTTTTTATTTCAAGGATTAATTTCAAATATTCATAATTATACGATAATACATTTGTCTATATTTAGTGCTATATATTTGTTGTTAGCACTAGTTGTATTGCAACCGTATTTTGAAAACGATAAAAAATTTATTATAATGTTGTTAGTTTTTGGTATATTGTTTGACATAACATATACTAATACTTTTGTTTTAAGTACATGTATATTTATTATAATATTTTATTTAAATAAATTTTTGAATTTTATTTTTCCATATAATTTATTTACAGTAAACATGTTTGCACTAATATCAATGATTGTGTATCATGTTATAACTTTTATTTTTTTAACTGTTTTTAAGTTTGATTCTTATGGTTTTTTAACTTTATTAAAAATAATCATGTCTAATATTATTATGACCATTACATATACAACAATTGTTTATTATATAGTGATATTTATTTCTAAAAAATTTAATTTGAAAGTAGTTAAAGATTGAATACAAATGTTTCTTAAATATTTAAATAAACCTTTAGCTTTAACATTTTTTGATGACTTTGTAATTATAAAATATACTAACACTATTTATTTGTATCAATCAACTTTATTTCTTAATAATATGATAAGATAAAAATGAAAAAATTCTCATGTAATTTATTCTAACAAACTATTGCTTTTATTATATTTTATTTGTTATAATTAGTAAAAGGAAAAGTAAGGGAGTAATAATTTGGAGGAATAAGTTGTGAATGATAAAAGATTAATTGAAAGTAAGTTAGAATTTTTAGAGGAAATGTCGAATAGATTTCCTACTAGAGATGATGCAGCAACTGAGATAATCAATTTAAGTTCAATTTTGGCATTGCCTAGAAGTATTGAACATTTTATGAGTGATTTACATGGGCAAGCAGATGCGTTTAATCATATTCTAAATAATGCATCAGGTGGAATTAGATTTAGAATAGGACAATTATTTGATAATGTTCTTACTAAAGAAGAGGAAGATGAGTTAGCAACTCTTATATATTACCCTAGAGAAAAAATGAATTTAGTATTAAATAGTGTTTATAACAAGGATAATTGGTATAGAGAAAATTTACTTAGAATTATTGAAGTCGCAAAGAAATTTTCATCACGATATACTAGAAGTAAAGTGAGAAAGATTTATATTGATAGTAAATTATCTTATATAATAGATGAAGTTTTAAATAATAAAATAGAAGAAGAAAATAAAAATAAGTACTATAATGCTATTATAGATACGATAATTAAACTAGGCTATGCTGATAAGTTGATAATAGAACTTTCTTCTGTTATAAAGCAATTGGCAGTAGATGAGTTACATATAGTAGGGGATATTTATGATAGGGGACCAGAACCACATAAAATTATGGATTTATTGGAAAAATATCATACTGTTGATATAGAATGGGGAAATCATGATATATTATGGATTGGTGCAACTCTTGGAAGCGATATATGCGTTTCTGGAGTAATTACTAATAGCGTTAGACATAATAATTTATCTATATTAGAAGATACTTATGGTATAAATTTGAGGCAACTCGCAAATTTTGCTGAAAATACTTATGATGATGCTTTAATATGGAGACCAAGAAAAACTAGTTATGAAGATTATCATAATGATTTAGCAGTAAGACAGGCAGCTAGAATTCATAAGGCTATCTCTGTTATTATGTATAAATTGGAAGGAAATTTAGCTTTAATACATCCAGAGTATGATATGAGCCATCGAAGGCTGTTAGATAAGATTAATTATCAAAATAGTACAATAAATATTGATGGTAATATCTATAAGCTGGAGGATATTAAGTTTCCAACGATTGATAAAAATAATCCTTATGCTTTAACAGATGAAGAGGAGAAAATAATCAGTAATTTAACAAAATCATTTTTAAATAGTGAGGCTTTACAGAGACATATAGCGGTATTTATTAATAAGGGATCCATGTATAAGATAGAAAATAATAATTTGATGTATCATGCTTTAGTTCCATTATGTAGTGATGGTAGTTTAAAGAAAGTTAATATAGGTAATGTTTCGCTATCGGGTAAAAGACTTTTTGATTATATAGATGCTATGGTTAGGAAACTTTATTATAATAAACAAAATAATAGTCAGTATGATTTGGATTTAATGTGGTATTTATGGTGTGGTGCAGATTCTCCTTTTTTTGGAAAAGATAAGATGACGACATTCGAAAGAGTACTGATTAAAGATAAAGATTCTCATAAGGAAAGAAGAAACTATTATTATACTTATCAGGAAAATCGTAAAGTAATGGAGAATATAATGATAAATTTTGGTATAAAAGATGTTAGTAATGCTCATATAATTAATGGTCATATTCCTGTTGAGAAAATTAATGGTGAATCACCTTTAAAAGCTGATGATGCTGTAATTGTTATAGATGGTGGATTTTCTAAAGCATATCAGAAAACTACAGGAATAGCAGGATATACTTTAGTGTCTGGTTCTACTGGCATGAGAATTATTGCTCATGAACCATTTTCATCACTTGCAATGGCTATTAAAAATAATGAAGATATTCATTCTTCAATAGATATTCAAAAAAGTATGAGTAAAAGAATTACGATCGCAGATGTTGATAAAGGAAAAGAAATAAAGCAGCAGATTAATAATTTGCTTTTATTAATAGAAGCATATGATAAGGGAATTATAAAAGAAAATAAAGAATATAAATATATAAAAGTATTAACAAAAAACAAATAATAAAAACTTTTTTACTAAATAGTGTTATATCCTAAATTTTTATAATGGAATTTAAATTAGTTAATACTAATATATGTTGTTTTGTAAATGTTAAATATTTTTGTTACTATCAGTCATTAAAAATAAAAAAATGTGGTTAATTAATATTAATTGAGATAAAAAGTTTCTTATTTTAACGATAAAAGAAAATTTTATCTCGTTTTTTTTATGAGATAATAGTAATGTTATGGTAAGAAGTTTTGTAAATGACTATAATTATATATAAATTTTTTAAAAATAGAGATTGACAAGTAGTTAATTAAGTGCTATCATAGATGATAATTTGAGGGGGAAATTGTGATGATGAAGAAAAATAAAAGTAAGCTAGTTACAGCTTTGTTAGCTTTTGTTATAACTTTTTCAAATACAGGAAATTTTAAAACAGGCAAATATTATATTAATGATAATAATCATTTAGAAGTAGATGCAAATGATAAATTAAAAGAACTAGGAAAAAAGTATTATGAATTTTATGATAAATATTTAGTTAAATATTCTAATCCTGAGTATTTAAAAACAAATTTGGATGTTTATCAATATAGAAAAAAAGCTAGCAATACTAAAAATTGTAATTATAAATATAATGGTACTATTATAAATTTGATAAATACCATAAGAAGCAATACAGCCGAATATCTGAAAACTAAATCTAAAACAAAATATTTAAATGCTGTAGACTTGGATAGAAATTTTAAAGGTAGTATTAAACAAGAAAATTATGGTGCTGTAGTTAGTACTATTTATACAGCTGTTCAAAGTGAAATAACCAGATTAATGAATAATCAACTATTAGGAAATAATAATGAAGATTTATGTAAAATGAAAGATTTAAAAGTTTTATTAGATTTAAATACTAATAAATATAATAAAGATGGAAGTATTACACTTGGACAATACTTAAAAAATGATAACGTTATTATTATTTATTTAGATAGCTTTTTATATAAACAAGCTAGAAATGGAAAGACAATTAAGGCTGATATTAATAAACGTAAGATAATGGATATTAAGGTATCTAATAATTTAAAAAAAGTGGTTTTTCATGAAATAAACCATATGCGACAATCTGCTTGCAAAGACAGAAATAATAGTGATATCACATATATGAATACAGGCTTATCTTTAATAGAAGCAACAGCTGAGTCTGCCTTATATGATGAAAACAGTTCTTTACTACTACCAAAATCAGAAATTCGTAAGAAAGATAGAGTCTATTTAGCTGAGAGAAGCTTTGTAAACGATTTGTTATTAATGACTGTAACAGATAATACTACTACTATTGATGATTTTTATGCTAGTGTATTTAATAGCGATTCCCAAGCGTTTATAGATTATTTTAATTTAAAAAGTAATCATGATATTAGATCGTTTTTAAATATTTTAAGTAGATATGATGCTAAAATGCTTAGAAATAATGTTGCTTATGATATTGGAGAAGTAAAAAAAGATAGCAAAGATTGTTACTTTAAAGCAGCATCAGTCGTTGGTAATGATTACAAAATAGATTTATTAAGACTTTCTTTGAGAAATTTAATCGACTATAATATAAAAAATAATAGCGAACTAGAATTAGAAGAAATAGTTTTATTAGAAAAAATAATGTTATATCAAGCTTGTAATCAATCAAATAGTTGTAAGCTGGATAGTAATGGCAATTTATTAAAACAAAATGATGGAACTTTAATTACTACTTATGATAAAAATTTTGTTTCTCAATTGCTAGAATTAGAAAATAAATTTAATGGCTATATAATGCAAAACTACAACATTAATGAATTGGATTTAGCGGCTGTTTCTAATAAAGTGGATCCTTATGTAAAATATCTTTGTTTGACAGCAGATAACACTAGCATGTCGAAAAAGTTTAAATTTGATGATAATTTAGTTAGAAATCTAGTAAATAAGTTTCCTAAATTAAAAGTTCTTGCTCCAAGAGTAAATGATTTTTTAGGATTGCATTATAAACATATAAAGAAAATTTATAAAAAGTAGGTGGTTAGGATGAATAAAAAGAGAAAAATACAAATATTTACTTCTATACTAGCGGGATGTATGGCAGTTAGTGGATGTGGAAGTATCAAGAGTAATAATATTAATACTAAAAGTACTGAGACTACTCAAAGTATGCAAACTAAATTAAAAAAGTTAGGATTAGAGTATTATAAATTTTTTGATAAATATAAAGTAAAATATCTTCATCCTGAGTATTTAGCAAGTGATACTAATGTAGAAGATTTAAAAGAAATTATGAGTAGTAAAAAAGAATGTGATTATATAAATTATGATAATCCTCCTAAAATTATGAATATGCTTAAGAAAAATACTAATAACTTTATAAAGGAAAATAGTGATTATGGTTATGTAAATGCCCTTGATGTAAGTAAGTTATCAGATTCTTTTGTTGATAGCACAACATATTATAATTATGAAAAAATAACTTCGTTTATATATGGTGTTATATATGATGAAGTTGAAAAAATGGTTTCTGGAAGTTTAGCTGGAGATAATGATGAAGATTTATGTAAGATGCGAAATTTAAAAGTTTTATTAGATACTGGTACTCAAGTATATAATAAAAGTGGTGGTACTACTTTAGCTAGATATGATGAAGAGATAAATAGTATTATTATTTATTTGGATGGTTTTTTACATGGATATAGTTCTAAAAATAGTGATGAAGTATATAGCATGGAAGAAAATGATTCTATTCCTTTAGAAAATTATGAAATGCTAAAAGTAAGTGTTTTGCATGAAATTAATCATATACGTCAAAATATTTGCGATGATAGAAAAAAAATAAATGGACAATTAAATGATACAATTTCTTATGATAACGATGTTATAACTTCTTTATTGGAAAGCTCTGCAGAGTCATCAATATATACAGAAGGTGGTATGGATTTTAATCCTGAGTATGATTCTAATAATTATTATAATAGTAATACCTATACTCAAGAAAGAAGCTTTGAAAATGAGTTGTTTTTGCTATCTATTACAGATAATGATAAAAAACTAGATGATTATTATGCAAGTATATTTAATAGTGATATTGAAGGACTTATTAATTATTTTGATTTAAAAGATGATAATGATATTAAAGCTTTCTTAAATATCTTAAAACAATATGATGCTATAAATCTTAGAAATAATCTAGCTATATATATAGATAGTGATATAGTTAAAGAATCAAATTTTGTATTACCTAGAGCTATAAATGCTATAGGGCGTAATTGGAAATTAGATTTATTAAGGCTTTCTTTAAGAAATTTAATTAATTATAATCTAGAAAATAAAAAGAAATTATCTAAAGAAGAAATTGTTACATTGGAAAAAATTATTTTATATCAAGTTTGTGATTATGCTTGTACTTATGAGACTGATATAAATGGAAATTTAAAGATTGGTAATGATAGTGATGTTATTGCAACATATGATAAGTCTTTTGTAAATCAGTTTATAGAATTAGAAAATAAGTTTAATAATTATATAATGGAATCTTATAATATGAGTTCTACTGAATATATGGTTTTATCTAATAAAGTTAATAAAATAGTAAGCAATATGTATTCTAAAACAAGATATAATAATAATAGTACTCCAAATAATGAATTCATAGAGTCACTATTAGAAAAATTTCCTAAATTAAAAGTAGTTGTTCCAAGATTAGGAGATACTCAGGGAATTTCATATAGAAGAGTAAAAAGGTGTAAAAACTAATTAAATTATAATAAAAATGAGAAGGAGAGAGAAAATATGGTTGAATTAGAAAAATATATCTTAGAAAATTATTTAGAAAGAATTGTTAGTATAGATGAAGAGGGCAGAAAATACATTAAAGAAAAAGATTTTAATGACTTGTCATTAAATAATGATGAAAAAAGACTTTTTCTATCTATAATGAAAAGTAATAAGATTGAAATGAAAAAAGAATTAGTGGAGAAAAAAGATAGAAGTACTAAAGTTTCAGAATTTAATTATGGAGAAAAAGAAGCACTTGGACTAAGTGATAGAGATGTTCCAAGATTTGCTAAAATCGAATATTCTGATACTGGTACAGTTATACAAGAAGATTACAGTGAATTAGACAGATACATTGAAAAAGATTTTATTCCAAATAATGTAATTATGACATGCAAAAAACGTGATAAGAATAAAGATTTAATTGGTATAAAAACTAGAAAAGATGGTAGGAATATGAGACAATATGCAAGAGAATTATATCCTACTATTCAATTAAAGCAAATTTTAGCATTAAAACTTAGCGATAAAGAAATAGCACACGTTATTAATTATTTATCAAAGGCTAATTTTATTATTAGAGGAAAAGATCCAGTTATTAGTATGGAATTCGAAGAAATAGAATATTATAATACTTATAAAAATTTTCCTTTACCCAAACCTTTATCAAAAGAAGAAAATTTAGAATTATTTAAAGAATATAGTGCTACTAAAGATAAAGCAATAAAAGAAAAACTAATATTAGGTAATTTAAGATTAGTTGATTATATAGCATGGCAATACTCTAAATATTATAATGATAATATTGATGAAATTGAGAGTTATGGCTGTGAAGGACTTATGCAATCTATAGATAGGTTTGACTATACAAAGGGACATGCATTTTCTAGCTATGCCGTTCCATATATTAGAGGATATATATTAAGCAGAAGAGGTGAAATAGATGGTATTAAGCGTGGAATATGGGCAACACTATTTTATAAATGTAAAAGTATAGTTGAACAAGAAAATTTTCAAACTTTGAGTGAAAATCCTGATTTAGCTGTTGAAATTAATGAATTAATGTTTATTGAATTTGAAGAAAGACTTGCCAAAGGACAAGAAATTCCATTTAACCCAGCAAAAAATAATTCATTCTCAGAATGGCAAAAAAATTACAATTTAGTAAGAATAACTACATTTTTCAGTGAAAAAGTAGAGGATTTATATGATGAAGAAGATATTAAAATAGATAATTTAATAGATTATGATAGTGCTTTAGCAAATGAATCAAAAATTTTCAATGACCAATTAGCTGAAAATATAAATAAAATTATAAATAGTGCATTAAGCGAGACAGAAAAGAAAGTTATCTCACTAAGATGTGGCTTTGTTGATGGTGAAGAAAAAACATTAGAGCAGGTAGGTATAATACTTAATTTAAGAGTTGAGAGAGTTAGACAAATAGAAATTAGAGCTTTAAGAAAATTAAGAAACCCTTCATATGCAAGAAATTTAAAACCATTTTTATGTGAAGAAGATGTTCACGAAAATTTATCTAATAATCAAAAAAGCGTATCAGTTTTAAATTCCCAAGAAGCTTTATTTCAAAATTCTGCAGAAAATACCACTATAGATGATAAAAATCAAAGAATAAGCCAAATTTTAACTCCAGAAAAATTTGCAATTTTTTCTAAAGAATGGGAAGAGGCAACTTCTAAATTAAAAAGGCATTATAAATTAAGACGTTAATTAATATAGAAAAAATATATTAAGGAATAGTATTTAAAAAGATCACATTTCAAAATTTGAAGTGTGATTTTGTCATATTAAAATATTAAATTATAAATATATACTATAATGTTTATGATTTAAATTTTTTTATTTTCTATAAGTATATTTAAGTTTCTACTATATTTTATATAATCATTTTGTCTAAGAATACTTGAAGAGCCAATTAATAATTGGTATAATTATCTAGAAAGTAGAAGGAGATTGATATATTATGATGTTTGAAGATGTAATTAGAGAAAGAACAGCAACTAGAAGTTTCAAAAATAAAAAAGTAGAAAAAGAAAAAATAATTAAAATATTAGAAGCAGGTCGTTTAGCACCAACAGCTAAGAATAAGCAACCTCAAAAAATAATAGTTGTAACTAGTGACGAAGGACTTAATAAAATTGATACCATTAGTCCTTGTAGATATAATGCTCAAACTGTATTAGTTGTTTGTAGTAATAAAGATATAGCTTTTAAAATGAATAATTATTCAACATATGAAATAGATGCTTGTATAGTAGCAACTCATATGATGTTAGAAGCTACTAATCTAGGAATTGACAATATTTGGATAGAAATGTTTGATAAAAAGAAATTAAAACAAGTATTTAATTTAAATGATAATATTGAACCAATATGCTTATTACCAATAGGATATAGAAGTGATGATTGTCCTAAAAATCCTCTTCACAATGTAAGAAAAAATCTTGATGAAATAGTAATATATTGCTAATATAAAAGTAAAGCTAGTTAGTGTAACAGCATAAAGCGATAAGATAAAAATTGAGGAGGTAATATGAAAAAAATATTTTGTTTAATTTTTCTTTTTTTTCTACCCTTTATAGGAGTAAGAGCCTTAGAAAATGATGAGAAACCATTTTACAGTCGCTTTGATAAAGATTATGGTATAGAGGACTATAATATTGATATAAATGTAGGAGAAAACAATACATTTGAAGTAACAGAAAAAATATCAGTATTTTTTGCTATAGCTCAAAAAGGAATATTAAAAACAATTCCTTTAAAAACTATGATAGATAAAAATAATACAACTTCTAATAATAGATTTGCTAAAGTAAAAAACTTGAAAGTAAATAACAAATATACTGTTTATAGTGATGAAAGCAATGAATTAATAGATATTGGTGATAATAAAAAATCTGTTATAGGACATCAAAAATATATAATTAGTTATTTGTATGAATTAGGAAAAGATAAAGATAAAAAACAAGATGAATTTTGTTTTATTATATCTGGTATAGATTGGGATACTAAAATAGAAAATCTTTCCTTTAAAATTACTATGCCTAAAGAATTTAATGAAAATGATTTAGAATTTTTAGATAAGACACAAAAAAAGATAAGAGATAATACCATTTCATACAAGATAAATGGAAATGTTATTACTGGATCATTAAATAGAACTTTAAATGAGAACGAAGAAATTATAGCCAAAATAAAATTACCAAACGAATATTTCAAAACTACTATTACTATTAGCTTACCTATAATATTAGGTGGTATAATATCGTTTTCTTGCTTTCTGTTATCCTTTATACTTTGGAATAAATATGGCAAAAAATTTTATAAACCTGAAAAAATGAATTATTTTCCTCCAGAAAAAATTAATAGTTTAGATATTGGATATATGGATAAAGGTTATGTTGATGAGTCTGATGTTATGTCGTTATTATTATATTTAGCTAATAAAGGCTATTTAATCATAGAAAAGATTAGTGAAAAAAATTTACTTTCTGAAGCAGAATATAAAATTATAGAAGCTAAAGAATATGATGGTGATAATATATTTGAACAAATGTTTATGAGTGGCTTATTTAGACTTAGTTTTACCGATAGTGAAAGTGGATTAAGATATGTTACTAGTGATATTTTACATAATAGATTTTATTATTTAGTTCGAAAAATAGAATCAGCAATTAATAGCAAACAATATAAAAAAGAAAATCAAAACAAAGTATATGAAAAATCATCATTACGAGGAAGATTTGTCATATTTATACTATTAATGATAGAGTTAATTAGTTTATTAACAATCCCTATAATCGATTATTATGGAAGATATATAATTCCTGCCTGTATTCCTTTTTTTGTACTTTGCATTAGTGTTCTTATATCTGTCTGTTCGTTATTTATTTCAATTCTTCCAAGACTAAAAGAAGCAATTTTCTTGTCAGTCATATTAATTTTTTATCTTTTATTATCAGACCTATCACCATCATTTGACATAAGCTTCTTTATAAAAAATATAGTTGCTTCAAACTTTTTATACATATTTTATCTTATAGTTAGTTTTATGGTATTATTAGGAACCTTATTCTTTTATATTATAATGCCCAAAGAAACACAAGACTCTAGCATGATGTTTGAAGATATAAATACATTGAAATATTTTATAAAAAATGCTACTAAAGAGAAGTTAGCAGAAATAACACAAAATAATCCTACATACTTCTATGATATATTACCTTATGCATATGCTTTGGGCCTTTCTATTAGATGGATTGAGAAATTCAAAGATACTACTTTAAATGTTCCTAAATGGTATTTTGATAATTACTTTGATATTAAAGTATTAAAATCTTTTATATTTGAAACTATTCCTTACATTGTAAAAAATGATAAAGAAAATATTTAGAAAAAAGATATAGATTGTATTATTTGTACTTATAAAGTTAAAAAAAATTGGTAAAGAAAGCCTTAATTTACAAGAAATTTTAACTTTTTAGATAAAAAAGTAAAAAAAATGCAAAAAAAGTATTGCCAAAGCATTAAAATAGTGCTATAATAAATTTGCTTAGGTAAGATAACAACTTTACATATTACTCGTTTAATCATACATATTGTTGTTTATTAAAATAATGTGTAGTAGTATTAAAGGACTAAAATAATATTTAAAAGAATATTTTTGTAAAGCTATAAAAATGGTAGAAAAGTTATTCAATAATGACTTAATTCTTATCGCCGCTAAGCAGAACATATGTTTATGAGAAAGGAAACTCAAAAAGATAAGAAGTTGAGATAGATACTGATAATATCTATTGAGGATAAATAGTATATGTATTATAAAAATAATATTATATATTATTAGTGATTCCTACATCAATCTTTTCTAAAAACTGGAACTAATTAGCATTATCAGTGTTAATTAGTTTTTTCGTATATAAAAATAATTGAAATTATAGAACGAACTATATAAATAGTTTCTTTTATTTAGAAAGAAGGTATAACATGAGTGAAATAAAATGTCCAAAATGTGGATCTGTTTTCAAAATAGATGAAGAAAATTATGATTCAATAGTAAAACAAGTAAGAGATAGTGAATTTAATAAAGAAATAGAAAATAGGGAGAAACAATATCATAAAGATAAAGAAGCTACTATTAAAATAGTTACTAATGATGTAGAAAAGAAATTTAATGAACAATTAGTAGCAAAAGATTTAGAAATAGTGAATTTAAAAAATAAAATAGATAATGATAAACTCAATCAAGATAATGCTATTAAACAAGCTTCTATGGATGTAGAAAAAAAACTAAATGATACAATTAACACCTTAAAACTTCAAATAACTAATTTAGAAAATGAACTAAAAATAAAAGATACAGAAAATAACTTAAAAGTAGAAGAATTAAGGATGACTAAAGATAAAGATATAGGGGAATTAACAAATAAAATTGAGGTTAATAAAAGAGAATTTGAATTAAAAAAACAGCTTCTAAAAGATGGATATGAAAACAAACTTAAATCTAAAGATGAAATAATAGCCTATTACAAAGACTTTAAAGCTAGACAATCAACTAAAATGATTGGTGAATCCTTAGAACAACATTGTAATTATGAATTTAATAAATTAAGGCCTTTATTTCCTAATGTTTACTTTGAAAAAGATAATGATGCCAGAAGTGGATCTAAAGGAGATTTCATATTTAGAGACTATGATGAAGATGGAACAGAAATAACCTCTATAATGTTTGAAATGAAAAATGAAGCTGATGAAACGGCAACTAAACATAAAAATGAAGATTTTTTTAAGGAATTAGATAAAGATAGAAATGAAAAAAATTGTGAGTATGCTGTTTTGGTTAGTATGTTAGAGATGGATAGTGATTACTATAACGAGGGAATTGTTGATGTTTCACATAGATATAAAAAAATGTATGTTATAAGACCGCAGTTTTTTATTCCAATAATTACTTTAATAAGAGGAGTAGGTGTTAACTCCTTACAATATAAAAAAGAATTAATTACAATTCAAAATCAAAATATAGATATATCACATTTTGAAGATAATCTAAATACCTTTAAAGATGGCTTTGGTAGAAATTATAGAATTGCTAGTGAAAAATTTAAAAAAGCAATAGATGAAATAGATAAAACTATTGATCATTTGCAAAAGACAAAAGATGCTCTTCTATCTAGTGAGAACAATTTAAGACTTGCAAATAATAAGGCAGAAAATCTTACTATTAAAAAATTAACAAATAATAATCCTACTATGAGTAGAATGTTTGATGAGTATAATAAGTCTAATGTAAAAAAAGAGGTATCTTAACTTTATAGTTAAATTATTTTACAATTATTATGATAAATGTTACAATAATTTTGATAATAGAAAGAAGGGAATAAGTAATGGAATTTAATTTTAAAGGTAAAAGAGCATTAGTTACAGGAGGTGGAAGTGGATTAGGTAGAGAATGTGCATTATTATTTGCTAAAAATGGAGTAGATGTTGTAATTGCTGATTTGGTAATGGAAAGATGTGAAGAAGTTGCTAATGAGATTAGAAAAATAGGTGTAAAGGCTATAGCTTATAAGTGTGATGTTACTAATTATGATGATGTTCATGGTATGTATAAAAAAGTATTAGACGAGTGGGGAGAAATAGACTACGTAGTAAATAGTGCTGGAGTTTGTTTAACTTCAGAGCTTACTAAACAAAGTTTACATGATATTAATTTGTGCGTAGATGTAAATATTAAAGGAACTCTATATTCATGTCGTGAAGCTCTAGCTATTATGAGAGAACAAAAATATGGAAAAATTGTTAATATGTCTTCAATAGCTGCTAAAGCTTGCTCAAAAGGTTTTAGTGTTTATAGTGCTACTAAAGCAGCTGTTTTAGCCCTAACAGCATCTTTAGGTCGTGAAGCTGCTATGGATAATGTAACAGTAAATTGTATTTGTCCTGGAATTATTAGAACTAATATGTGGGAAGATATATTAGATCAAATGACAAATTCTAATAATAATGAAGAAGTTCGTAATGATGTTTTTGATAAGTGTAATATGGCAACTCCTAATGGAAAACCACAAGAACCTATTGATATTGCAAATATGGTAGCTTTCTTATGTACGGAAGAAGCACGATATATAAACTGCCAAAACATAGGTGTTGATGGTGGATATACTTTTTAAAATTAGAGATAGTTTCAACTGAAAAAATGATGTTTTAGAAATTAGTTCATAGAACTAGTTTCTCAGAGTGTAGACAAACCCTAGATTTTTTCTAAGGGTTTTCTTATGAATAAAATTTTTATAAAACTTTTCAATA
>CAKPER010000003.1 GCA_934149245.1 uncultured Bacilli bacterium
CGAAGTTAATAGTAAAAAACTATCAGGAATGATTAAACAAATAAAAAATAAGCTTGGTTCTTTAAAAGGAATAGATGCATTAGAGAAAATAAAATCAGCCTTTGGGAGTAATAATTCTGAAGAATCTTTTAGTGATCAAGATAAAATTAATTTAGATGAATTAGAAATAAAAGAGCAAAATGATATTAAAAAGGAAGATAATCCTGATGTTGATACCGAAGTTAATAGTAAAAAACTATCAGGAATGATTAAACAAATAAAAAATAAGCTTGGTTCTTTAAAAGGAATAGATGTATTAGAGAAAATAAAATCAGCTTTTGATAGTAATAACTCTGAAAATTATTTTAATAATCAAGAAGAAAAGAATTTAGATGGGATAGAAAAGGAAAAACAAAATACTATTCAAAAGAAAAATGCTCTCGATGCTGTTATAGAAGAAAACTTTAAAAACTATAAACATAGTATTAATAAATTAATGTCTAAGTTTGATAATATATTTTCTTCAAAAGATAAAAAAATTTCAAGTGAAGGAATTGAAAATAAATCAATTATCCAAAAAGTTGATTTGATAGAGAATAATTTAAAACAGTTAGAAATCAACTCTTATGTTAAAAATGTTATTGATACTATGAATGAAAAATATGGTACAGGTGCAGGTATTGTTAATTTGGAAAAATATTTAATGACTGGTAACGAATTACTTATTACTAAAGATAATAATTGTCGTAGTTATATTAAATCATTAACGCATGATCAATTATCTAAGGCACTAAATGTATTTTCATCAGAAAAAAATTTACATCCATTATTTGAAATAAAAAATGATTTGACACCTAAAAAAGCTATAGATAATTATAATAATATTATAGATTATATGAATAAAGGTAATGGTGCTTATAATTATTATGAATATATAAAATATGTTGATTATTGCAAAAAAAATAATTTAGAATATTTTAGAAATGAAAATTTATTGAGTATACCATTAACATTAAAACAATTAAAAAATCAATTCACTTTTGAAAATAATGTTATTTCTTTAAAAACTAAAGATGATATATTTAATTATTTTGGTACGATGAATAGTATTATGTATGATAATTTTATTAATCCAGTAAAAAAACTTTCTATTCAAGAATCACCATTGGTTATAGATTTTAATAATTTTAATAAGATTAAGGATTTAAATTATGTTGATTATTTATTTTATAAATCTAAATTTAGTGATTCTGAAAAGGCGACATTGAAAGATTATTTTGATAATAGTGTACAAGGAAAATTTATAAAAAAATTAACAGTTAAAGAAGTTTTTGGAATTTATCAATATACTTGTGGAAGTGGTTCTATTTTAAGTTATATAACTGGAAAGGTGGAAAAAGGTGGAGAAATTGAAAAACATGGTCCACGTATTAAAGATAAAAAAATTCTGAAAGAAATAGTTACGGGAATTGATTCGGCTATGTATAAATATGGTAAATTAAATAAAAATATGATATTATATAGGGGGGATAAGTTTAACTATCTTGCTCTATGGAAAGATATGCCAGTAAAAAATTTTGATGATTTATGCAAATATGTTGGAAAGACAGTCAAATGTGAAACGTATCTTAGCACTGGCGTAACTAAAGATGGTTCTTTTGGTGGAGAAGTGAAATGGGAAATTTATGCTCCTGTAGGTACTAAAGGTATGTATATTAATGATTTATCAGAATATTTTAAAGAAGATATTGAATATGAGTATCTTTTGGATAGAAATACTAAGTATAGAATTGATAAGGTTTATCAGGAAAAAGAGGGAAATAAAATTATAACTAAGATAAAAGCTACTGTAGTTATGTAAGGAGGTAAAAAATGAAAAAATATGAAAAAATGAATTATTTGGTTACTGAAACAGGAGCAGTACTTTATACGAAAAAACAAATACTTGATTATTTAAAGCTTGTTTCAAAAACATTAAAGGAAATTAGGAAAACTCCTAAGTTTGCAGAGGAATTTTCAAATGGTGATTTGTCAGAATATTATTCTATTGAGGAAAGATTGAAATTATCTACTGAACATGGAGATAAACTTGATTTAGAACAAACTTATCAATGGATAGAAAAGAATAAAGTTAGATGAAATTATGTTTTTGTTAGTGAGGTGAATCTTTAATTAATGTGATATGAAAAAGGTTAATAAAGTATATATTATGTCTCATTTAAAATTAAGGGATGAAATATATTTTAATTGGAGAATATTTAATTATTATTTATTGAAAGGTGGAGATGAATTAAAACAGCATTTATGTAATCTTTTTAACTCTATTAAGATTAAAGATTATAGTGATAATTTTTCTATAAGTGATTTAGAGACTAAAGTATCTATAAAAGATTTTGATTTTAGTGTTAGGAATATTGGTAATATTAATGTTTTGTTTATTGAGTTTCCTAAATCATCATTCGTTTGTAATCAGGCTGAAATAATAGCAATTGCTTTTTCAAAGGATAGTCCTAGGTATTTTACATTGGAAGTTGAACCTGATTCTATGTATTTAATTGGAGAATGGTTATTAAAAGATAATGTATTTATTCATATTGATTATGGTGAAGTTACAGAAGACTATTTGATTAGTTTTGTTAAAATTTTGGGTGTCATATTGAACGATGAAACGCAAAAATTATCTAACAATTAATTTTTTGAAGTAAATTGTATAATTAGATGTAAATAATCTTGTTTTATATTTACTTTTTTAAAAAAATATGATTAACTTGTATTAAGTAAAGATATGAGGGCGTCTTTACTATTGAAGTATTAATAAATTATTGATAGGAGGAAAATAATGGCAAAAATTAATATAGGTGCAACAAAGAGTGCATTAAGTAAATTTTCAGCTTCTTATGACATGGTTGGGAAGTTAATGTTAAAAATTAATAAAGATTATTTTAATGGAATTGACAAATACTGGAATACTTTAACTGCTCATAAGTATTTTTCAAGTATGGCTGAAAGCCTAAATAGTACTATAAAAACTATGAATAGTGCTTTTAGAGAGGCTAACGAATGTATTCAAAAAGCGGCTAATAATATAGCTTCTGCTGAAGGTGGAACTACTGTTGGAAGTATTTCTTTGAATAATATCTCAGATATTTCAATTGGTTGGGCAGGTAAAGAAGATGGTTATAATTTACCTTTAGAAGGAGAAGCTGCAGCACAAACTAGTTCACATTTTACAGCTCCTATGGCTCAGATTAAAGAGAAATGTGAGAATTGTAAATCAGCTATGGAAACTATTAAAAGTAGTGGTTTAGGTGAACAAATTTCTGGCGCTGCAATTGCTGATATTACTAAAATGATTGAAAATGTAAGCAATATCATGGAAAAATATGATAGTAATGCGGTTAAAAGTGCTTCTAATGAAGATGTTAATGCTAAAAATTACAAAATTAAAACTAGTTAATTTTTGGTTTTTGTTCTTTGAGAATGTAGAGCCTTGTAAATCACATCTAAAAAATAGATGTGGTTTTTATAATTTTATCTTGAAACTTTTTGAGGGGCTTGAAGTTGAAGAATTACTTGATTATTGTTCTTGAAAGAATAGTTTATAATTGATTTAATGGAGGTTAGTTATGCTAATAAATGTTGAAAAGATAAAATTTTTGACTCTCAAAATGAAAAAAATAAGAGATAATTATGAAGATATCTGCATTAATTATTATGGTAATTTAAATAATGTTAAGGAATGTTGGAAGAGTAATAAAAGTGATGGTTATTTTAATGTTGTTAATAGTGAAAAAAAGTATTATTTTAGTTTATTAAATAATATTGATGATTTTCTTGATATATTTAAATATTTAATAAATAAGTATGATTCTATAGGTAATATAATTAGATATGATTTTAGTTTAGAAGATAGTTATTTACAAAAAAAAATTAGTATAATTGATTCATTAAATGATATCTTAAATATTTATAATAATCTAAATATTAAAAAAATTAATTCATCTATTTTAAATTTAATAACAAAAGAAAAAGATATTTTATTGAATGGTTTAAAATTTTTAGAAGAATATTGTGATGCAAATAGAAATACAATGAATGAAATTGTTTTTGTGGAAAATGATCTTAGAGAAAAGTTTTCTAAATTGGATGTAATAACTATTTCAGTTAGTGATTTTAAAGATTATATCTTTAATAATAAAGAAAAATATGATGAAATTGTTGTAGATGAAGGGAAAATAAAAACCATATGTAGTAAATTGGAATTTCATCTGAGTGAAGAGCAGAAATTAATTAATGATTTGAATGATATCTTTATTGAAATGAGTGATTATTATAAAAGTGATAATATAGATAGAGTTGAAAGAATGGAATGTGAGATTATTTTGGCTATGAATAATATTAGAAAAAATAAAATGTTGAATTATCAAATGCTTGTCAAAGAAATTACTAATATTATTCAAACAAGACAAGATGTTAAAAATATTTTAGATGGCTTTTCTTCAAATGTTTATGATAATGTAGATAAATTGGAGGGTACTGATGTATAATATTAATTATGATAAGATTATTAGTATAAAAGATAAATTAACAAAGATAAATATTGAGAAATTATTAGAAATTAATAATAATTTTTTAAATATTGATGATGCTGTTGTTTCTGAGGATGTAATTTTAAATTTTGAGACGGATATTAAAGCTATTCTTAATGAAATTGATTATAGTGTATTACCTTATTTGAATGATGAAGTTTGACTTTAAAAAATTTGAATGATGTAGTTATAATTTTATAATGTTACTTGATATTAACATTTTTCATATTGTTGATATCTTTTTTTTATTTTTTATTTGTATTATCTTGATAGTATGTTAAAATAGATATTAAGAATATGGAGGACTGTTTATGAGGGTATATTTGTTTTTAAATGATAAAATAGTAGATTTTGCTTTACCTAAAGAGATAGTTGGTAGTTTTAGTTTTGATGTTGATGAAGAGGAAGATATAAAATTAATTAATATTGAGGCTAAAAATGGTGGATGGGTAATATATTCTACTATTGATGTTAGTGTTCTTAGTGGAGAAAATAATATTTTAGAATTTCAGCAATTGATTAATAATAGTTTTTATATTTTGAGAAGAAGAGATATTAATTATTTAATATATGTTAGTGATTTATCCTTAGATAAAATATCTTTGTATTCATATGTAGAGAATATGAATATAAATGTTGGTAATACTAGTAGTGCTACTGTATTGTATCCTTGTTCTTATCTTGTTAATGAGAATATTAAAATTACTATTAAGAATGAAAAAATTATTTTAGAATGTGATAAAAAAGATGGAATTTATATTAATAAGCTAGCTGTTATGGGAAATACTAATATTGTTAATATTGGAGATGAAGTAAATATTTATGCATTGAGATTAGTTTTTTTGAGTAAGATAGTTGTTATTAATAATCCTACTGGTAATGTATCAGTTTTATCTACTTCTAATTTGGTAAAATATGTCCTTCCATATGATAAGGAAGTTCCAAATAATCTGATAGTTAGAGATATTGAACTTTATAATAAAAAGGATTATTTTTCTAAGTCTCCTAGAATTAGAACTATCATTAATGAATTTAATTTAAAATTAAGTCCACCACCTAGAGAGAATAATAATGATGATTTGCCCTCTATTCTAACAATTGGTCCAATGATTACTATGGGAATAACTTCTGGTGTAATGATGTTGGAAGTTTATATAAAATTAAAAAATGGTGAAGTTAGTTGGAAGGATTCTTGGTCTTCTTTAGTTATATCTGGTACGATGTTATTATCAATGTTATTTTGGCCATTAATTACTGATTTTTATAATAAAAGAATGCAAAAGAAAAAAAGAAAAAAATTAGTTGTTAAATATTCCAAATACTTAAATGAAAAGAGAGAAGAATTAATAACGGAGCTTAATAATCAAAAACGTATATTAATAGATAATTTAGTAACTGTTGATGAGTGCTTAAATGTTATAAAAAATAGAAACATGAATTTTTGGAATAAAAGAATTGATCAAAGTGATTTTTTAACTGTAAGAGTTGGAGTTGGAAATGATTTTTTCAAAGTTAATATAGAATATCCTGAAGAAGGATTTACGATGGATGAAGATGAATTAAAAGAACAGGCTGATCAGTTGGTAACGCAATTTAAATATATAGAAAATGTTCCAATTGGATATTCGTTGTATGAAAATAAACTTACAGCAGTAATGGGAAGTAATAGATTAAAAAGTATAACATTTGTAAATAATATATTATTACAGTTGTTTACTTTTTATAGTTATGAAGATTTAAAAATTGTTGTATTTACTAATAAATATAATGAAAATAATTGGGATTATATAAGGTATTTGAATCATAATTTTAGTAATGATAAAAAAATTAGATTTTTTTCAACAAATAATGATAGTGCTGATGTTTTAGCAGATTTTTTATATAATTGTATGGTTACTAGAAAAAATCAAGAGAAAAATAGTGAAAAGTCGTCTAATATTTATAGACCATACTATTTAATTATTGTTGATGATTATAATATTGTTCGTGATTATGAATTTGTAAATATATTAACAGAGAACGATAATAATTTTGGAGTTGGTATGCTAATTATTGAAGAAAAGTTGAGTAAACTTCCTAGTAAATGTAACAATTATATTACCATTCAGAATGGAAAGTCAGGTATTTTAAAGAATAGATATGATAGACAGGAACAAATAACTTTTGTTGATGAAGTTAATTATAATGTTGATTATATGCAAGTTGCTAGAATTATTTCTAATATTCCAATAGAATTTGAAGAGAAAGTTGGGTCATTGCCAGATACTATTAGTTTTATGGAAATGGATCATGTTGGTAAGGTTGAACAATTAAATATATTAAATCGATGGAATACTAATGATGCAACTAGTAGTTTAAGAGCTGAAGTTGGATTGAATAATCAAAAGAAGGTAATATATTTAGATTTACATGAAAAATATCATGGTCCTCATGGGTTGATAGCTGGAACAACTGGTAGTGGAAAAAGTGAATTTATTATTACTTATATATTATCTATGTGTGTAAATTATAGTCCTGATGATGTTTCATTTATTTTAATTGATTATAAAGGTGGAGGATTGGCTCTTGCTTTTGAAAATAAAGTAACTGGTATTTGTTTGCCACATTTAGCTGGAACTATTACTAATTTGGATAAAGCAGAAATGGATAGAACACTTGTTAGTATTGATAGTGAAATTAAAAGAAGGCAAAGAATGTTTAATGAAGCTAGAGATGTTTTAGGGGAAAGTACTATGGATATTTATAAGTATCAAACTAATTACAAAATAGGTAAACTTCAAAAACCTATTCCACATTTATTTATAATATGTGATGAGTTTGCTGAATTAAAGAGTCAACAACCTGATTTTATGGATAATCTTATAAGTGTTGCTAGAATTGGTAGAAGTTTAGGAGTACATTTAATTTTGGCTACTCAGAAACCTAGTGGTGTAGTAAATGATCAAATATGGTCCAATACTAGGTTTAGAGTGTGTTTGAAGGTACAAGATGAAGCAGATAGTAATGAGATGTTGAAACGTCCAGAGGCTGCACATATAACACAAGCTGGTAGATTTTATTTACAAATTGGATATGATGAGATATTTGTGTTAGGACAATCTGGGTATAGTGGAGCTAAATATTATCCTTCTGATAAGATAATTAAGAAAATTGATAAAAATGTTGATTTTATAGATGATTGTGGGAGTTTGATTAAGTCTGTTAAAGAAGAAGATAATGTAAAACTTATAGCACAAGGTGAACAGTTAGCGGCAGTTATGAAAAATATTATAAGTGTTGCTAATTCGGTTAATAAAAAGGCTAGACGTTTATGGTTAGATAATATTCCTAGCATTATTTTAGTTGATAATATATATAAAAAATACGCTTTAAAGTCTGTTGAATATGATGTTAAAGCAATAATTGGAGAATATGATGCTCCGGAAAAGCAAGAACAAGGAATTGTTATTTATGATTATTTAGATAAAGGAAATACTATTGTTTATAGTCAAGTTGGTAGTGAATCTGAAATGTTTTTGGATTCGTTGATATATTCTTCATCTAAGTATCATTCTGCCAGTGAAATTAACTTTTATATTATAGATTATGGCTCAGAATCATTAAGAAAATTTGTAAATCTTCCTCATGTTGGTGGAATAGTTTTTAATGGTGAAGAGGATAGATATAAAAGTTTGATAAGATTTATAAAGAAAGAGTTAGTTTATCGAAAAAGATTATTTGTTAATTATGGTAGTGATTATAAAAATTATATAAAGAATAGTATGACAAAGTTACCTATTTATACTATTATTATTAATAATTTTGATACTTTTTATGAAATTCATGAAGAGGTGTATGATGAATTTCCAGAACTAATTAGAGATTCTTTTAGATATGGTATTGTATTTATATTTACATGTAGTGCTAGTGGTTCTATTCCAACTAAAATTTCACAAAATTTTAGTAATATATATGCTTTTAAGCTTAAGGAAATTGGAGATTATATAGATGTTTTTAATACTAGTTCTAATGGGATTGTTCCAAGAAATATATCAGGAAGAGGTTTAATAAATAATGATGGTATACACGAATTTCAAGTAGCATCAATAGTTCAAAATAATAGTGAATTAAATGATTATTTGATTAAATTTTCTGAATATGAGAATAAAATTACTAATTATAGGGCAATTTCTATACCTATGCTTCCAGATTTTGTTAGATATGAGTATGTAAAAACGTATATAAATACTTTAAAAAATATTCCAATTGGTATGACTAGGAGCGATTTAGAAGTATCGTGTTTTGACTTCTTAGAAAATGTTGGAACAATTATATCATCTAATAAACTTTCAAATATGGATATTTTTGTTAGAAGTTTGTTAGAGATTTTGAGAAATATTCCCAATATTAATTTGATTATTTTAGATCCATTAAAAAAACTTAGATTAAATCCAAAGTATTATCCTAATTATTTTATGGATGATTTTGGAAATGTATTATTGAAATTGACAGAATTTATAGAAAACTTGATTAAAAATAGAGATAAAAAAGAAGGAATATTAGTTTTGTATGGTTTAAGTAATTTTCCAAATTGTGTTAATGATATAGCGTTGTCGTCTGGTAGTGATATTAGCAATAATAATACTTTAGATGAAGATGATGAATATGATGAAGATGACGAGGATGATGAAGATGACGAGGATGATGAAGATTATTCTGATGAAAATGTTGGAATATTATCAGGAAATAAAAACTTTATTAAATTCATGCAAATGGTATATGCTGATGGTCATATTGGGGTAATAGGAATAGATGATGCTCATAAAATTAGAGATGTACAATATGAAGATTGGTATACACATATTTTTCCATCAGAAAATGGTGTATGGATTGGTGGAGGAGTTAGTGATCAAGGTGTATTGAAAACAGATGATTTTAATCAAGATTTTCAAGGAAAAATTCCTAATGAAATAGGTTTTAAAATTGAGGATGGTGGAATAGATAGTATAAAGTTATTAGATTTTTTTAGTAAGAGTGGTGATTATAAATAGATGAATAATAAAGTATTGATAAAATTAATAGTACCTTCTTTAGATAAATCTTACGATTTATTTATTCCGGTTAATGAGACTATATACAAGATAAAAAAATTAATATTGGAATCTTTGAATGACATAGATACTAATATGTTGAATGTTTCTTATGTTTTAATAAATAAAATAAATTCTAGGGTGTATAATAATAAAGAAATAGTTATTAATACTGATATTAGAAATGCAACAGAGTTAATGTTGTTATATAATTTTAATTTATAACTTTACAAAATGATATTAAATTGTTGCATTTTTCTTTATTATTATTGAATTTTAAAATGTTTTATGTTTTAATTATAATGGAAAGAGGTATTTGGTATATGAAGAGTCGTATTGTTGTGAATGTATCTAAGGTGAGAAATACAATTATTTATATTCAGAAACAATATGATCAAATATTTGCTTTTGCAAAAAGAACTCAAAAAAACGGAATAGATGTTTTGGAATTAGCTTGGCAGACAGATAATTCTAAAAAAGTTATTAATGAATTAATTGGGAGTCTTAATAATAAAATGAAAAAAATAACTAATCATTATAAAATTTTAATTAATTCTTTAAATAGTTATGCTAAGGAAATTTGTAATTCTGGTAATAATTATTGGGTTAATATCGAATTTAAACCCATTTATTGGAAGTTTAGTTGTAGAAGTATTGAAAATGATGATTTTGTATATGATGAAGATAAAACTACAAGTTCAATGATTGAATTAAAGAAATTAGTATCTGATATAATAAAAATTCAATATGAAACTATACGTAAATTTAAAAATAATAATGAGTGTTTTGGTATTGAAAATAATAATTTTTGTGTAATTAACAAATTTCAAAGAGACATGAAGATTTTTATTGATGAAATTGACGGGGAATTGAATAGCTGTATAAAGAAAATTGATTTAAGTGTTAATAATCAAAAATATATTTTGGATAGTATAAACAAGAAATATAATAAAAGTGATTTTGATGGTAAAGATTGGAGTGTTGTTAATTAATGAAAAAGGAAGGTAAATATGGGAACAAATATAATAGTTAATAGAGAAAAGTGTAATCAAACAATTATGTACATTCAAAGACAATATGATCAGATAATGTATATGGCTAAAAAAAATCAAGAGAGAGGAATAGATGCTCTTTGCGTAGCTTGGCAGTCTGAGAATTCTGAAGCGGCTGTTAAAGAATTAGTAGTAAATTTAAATGCTACTTTTAAAACAATAACAAAAAGATATAGAAGACTAATTAATAAATTAAATAATTTTGCGGAAGCTATATTTAAATCTGGTGGTGGTCATTGGAAAAGAATAGAATTTCAGGCTAGTAAAGAGTATCAATTTAGTGCAAGAAATGCCAAAAATGGTCAATTTAAGTATAATGAGACTGCTGTAACAGAGGCTATTGGAAGAATTAGACAGTTATCCAGAAGTATAGAAAAAAATCAAAGAGAAACAATAGCTAAATTTGCTAGGAATAATGAAGTTTTTGGAAAGTCTGATAATCCACAAGTAATACAAAATTTTAAAAAAGCAATGCAAGCTTGTTCTAATGAGGTAAAACAAGATGTTAATAGATGTATAAAGAAATTTGGAATAACAGAGAAACAACAAAAGACAATGATTAGGGCTATTGAATCTGAATATGGAAATGATGATTTGGATAGTTATACCAAATCTGGAAAAATAGTTGGTAGTGATAGTAATAATAATGATTCTTTAAATAATTGGTATCTCGTTAATTGATAATAGTTTATTTTGGTATTTTTTAAAAAATGTGTAATTTAATAGTGATAATTTTAATTTATAGAAATGTTTTGAAAAATTTATATATATTATATGAGGAGGAAAATATATGGGAACAAATATAATAGTTAATAGAGAAAAGTGTAATCAAACAATTATGTATATTCAAAGGCAGTATGATCAGATAATGCATATGGCTCAAAAAAATCAAATAAGAGGAATAGATGCTCTTTGTGTGGCTTGGCAGTCTGAGAATTCTGAAGCGGCTGTTGAAGAATTAGTAGTAAATTTAAATGCTACTTTTAGAACAATAACAAAAAGATATAGAAGATTAATCAATAAATTAAATAATTTTGCGGAGGCTATATTTAAATCTGGTGGTGGTCATTGGAAAAGAATAGAGTTTCAGGCTAGTAAAGAATATCAGTTTAGTGCTAAAAAGGCCAAAAATGGTCAATTTAAGTATGATGAGGTTGCTGTAACAGAAGCTATCGGAAGAATTAAGCAGTTATCCAGAAGTATAGAAAAAAATCAAAGAGAAACGGTAGCTAAATTTGCTAGAAATAATGAAGTTTTTGGGAAATCTGATAATCCACAGGTAATACAAAATTTTAAAAAAGCAATGCAAGCTTGCTCTAATGAGGTAAAGCAAGATGTTAATAGATGCATAAAGAAATTTGGAATAACAGAGGAACAACAAAAGGCAATGATTAATAAAATTGAAAGTCAATATGGAAATGAATCTTTAGCAAAATATAGTAGTGATGGCTATTTTAAGTCAGGTTTACAGCAAGGTGTTGTTTCTAGCTCGTTAACAGCAACGCTTTCTGGTACAATAAACGATGAAAAAAAATAAAAATTTAATTATATGAATAAAAATTAAGATAATCACCCATTATGTTATTGAAAGGGTGATTATTTTTATGAAGAAAACTATATTTATCATTTTAATAATAATTATTTCAATATTTGTTTATGTTACAGTTAATGCAGAGGTTATAATTCCTAATGACGCTATTAGGGTTAGGGTTGTTCCTAATAGTAATAGTACTGTTGATCAGAATATGAAAGAAAAGGTAAAAGATTATGTAAGCCAGTATTTGAGTTTAAAATTAAATGGAGTTACAGATGTAGATGAAGCTAGAAAAATTATCAATGATAATATTGACATTATGAATAAAGATATAGAAAAAATATTTAAAGATAATAATTATAAAATGAATTTTAAAATAAATTTTGGAGATAATCATTTTCCTGATAAGAATTATAAGGGGGTTATATATAAAGAAGGTGATTATGAATCTTTAGTTGTTTATATAGGAGAAGCTAGTGGGGATAATTGGTGGTGTGTTTTATTTCCTCCATTATGTTTATTAGAGGCTGATTCTTCTGATACAGGAGAGGTAGAATATAGAAGTTTGATAAGTGATGTTATAGATAAAATATTTTAGTTATTTAGTGCATTAATTCATAATATTATTATATAGGTGATAATATTATGAATTCTTTTTTTATGACACTTGCTGTTGGAATAAGTTTATCGATGGATGCTTTCTCGTTGTCAATTATTTATGGGATGCAGGGAATTAGTAAAAAAAATGAAATTATTTTATCTATAGTGGTTGGAATGTTTCACTTTTTTATGCCTTTAATTGGACTTTTATTTGGTAATTTTATATATAATTATTTTATTTTTAATTTTAATATTGTTATTGCTGTTATTTTTGGAATAATAGGGTTATCTATGTTGTTATCTATAAAGGAAGATAAGATTGTTGATGTTTCGTTAGGAATAGTTGGAATATTTTTGTTTGGACTTTCTGTTAGTATTGATAGTTTAATTACTGGTATTGGGTTTAGAGGTATTAATAATAATTATATTTCAGTATCTAGTATTTTTATGATATGTAGTGGTTTATTTACCTTTATAGGACTTAGGTTTGGTAATAAACTTAGTCAAAGATTTGGTAAATTATCTACTTTTTGTGGTGGAGGGATGCTAGTTGTATTAGCTATCTATTATATTTTCAAATAATTATAGACTTTAGTTGGTATCTTTGCTATACTTATTATAGTAGGATGGTGTTAGAGATGAGATTACTTATTTGTGATTCTTTTAGAATTAGTACTTTTGTTTTACCAACTAAAGTAGAAGATTATTTTACTATTAATTATTATTATTCTAGTGGCAGTTTTTCTACTATTGAAACTTTAAATTTGGAAGCTAAAAATGGTGTTTGGAATTTGTTAACTAATGAATCATTAATCATTAAACTTGGAGATGTTTTTCTTAAAGAAGTTGTATTGAAGGAATATTCTATTTATAAAATTAATTTTTCTGATATAAAAGAAAATATTTATATTTATGTTTTAGGGGATAGTGTTAATTATTACAATTATTCTACTTTGGAATCTCAAAAAATTGTTATTGGTAATTCTGCTAATGCGACTATTTGTTGTGCAGATAAGGTTTCCCTTGAGGAACAATTAGTAATTTATAGAGATGGAAATAGTAATTTTAATGTTGTAAATAATGATAATCCTAATTTATACGTTTATTTAAATGGTTATACATTTAAGGAAAAAAAGTTAGAAATTGGAGATGTTATTTTTTTAAATGGTTTAAAAATTATATGGATGGGTAATTTTATAAAAGTTAATCAAATAGGGACTCAGGCTCGTTTTGTGAAATTAACTACTTTTAATGATTCTGTAAATAATGAATATACAAAGGTTTCTGATTTAGAAAGAAATGTAAAATTATTTAAGGAGAATGACATCTTTTTTCATACGCCTATATTAAGAAGTGATATAAAGGAATATACAGTTAATATTGAATTACCTCCACCACCTTATAATGAACAGGGAATGCCGATGATTTTAACTATAGGTTCTTCTGTTATGTTTGGACTTGTTTCTTGTGTAACTGGTATATCAGCTGTACAAGGGCTTATCCAAGGTAATATGGATAAAACAAGTGCTATTATTGAGCTTGTTATATGTTTTTTAATGATTGTTTCTTCAATAATTTTTCCTATAATTACTGATGTTTGGGAACGAAATAGACAGAAGAAGATGGAAAAGTTACGTCAAGAGCGTTATAAAAGCTATTTGGATAAAAATATAGAAATGATTAAGGGTTATGTTATTGAACAGGAAAAGATTTTAAAAGAAAATAATTTGGATATGAATACTATTGCTAATGATATAAAAAATCATTCTAAGAGATTGTGGAGTAGGAATTTATTTGATAATGACTTTTTATCTATTACGTTTGGCGTTGGAGAATTTCCAGCTGCTATTTCAGTAAAAGTTCCTACTGAAGGGTTTTCAATGACTGATGATAATTTAAAGGAATTAGCATTTAGTAAGTTTGCTAAAAAACCAATGCTTAGCAATGTGCCAGTTAATTTATCTGTTATAGATAATAGAATTTTACCAATTTTAATGAATACTAAGCTGAAAGATGATTTTATAAAATCTATTATGTTACAAATTCTTTATTATCACAGTGGAAAGGATTTAAAAATAGTTATTTTGACTAACAAAAACAATGAGGAGAGATGGGATTATTTGAAATATATGCCCCATTGTTGGGATGATAAATTTACAAAAAGATTTTTTGCTGTTTCTGAATCTGAGATGACTGATGTGTCAATATTTTTAGAATCTGTATATGAGAAAAGAGAAAGCAGTTCCAATAGCAAAGCTGATAATGGTGCTGATAAGGGATATCTCGATTTTCCTGAATATTATTTGATAGTTACTGATGATTTTAAAACTGCTAAAGATACATCTATTGTTAAAAAACTTATGGATAGTGATAACAATTTGGGATTTTCTTTGTTAATTTTTGCAAATTCTATTAATAATATGCCTAGTAAATTTAATAATTTTATTGATATAAATGATGAAGAATGTTGTGTTTATGGCAGAAAGTTAGAAAAAAGTGAACAAGTAAAATTTAAGATGAATTGTTTGAGTAATATTAATATGAGTGATTATATTGATGTTTTGGCTAATATTCCTTTGTATAGTAAGGATATTAGTGTTGCTATTCCTAATAATTTGACATTTTTAAATATGTATAATGTAGGAAAAATTGATCAGTTAAACGTTCTTTCTCGTTGGAAGAATAATGATCCTACTTTTAGTCTTAAAGCACCTATAGGTGAAAAGGAAAAAAATAAAATTATTGAATTAGATTTGCATGAAAAATATCATGGCCCTCATGGATTAATAGCGGGTTCAACTGGTAGTGGTAAGAGTGAATTTATTATTACTTATATTTTATCGATGGCTGTTAATTATCATCCATATGAGGTGCAGTTTATTTTAATTGATTATAAGGGTGGAGGATTAGCATTGGCTTTTGAAAATAGAGAAACTGGGGTTAAAATTCCACATCTTGTTGGTACTATAACTAATTTGGATACTAGTGAAATGAATAGAACTTTAGTGTCTTTAAAAAGTGAACTTAAGAGACGTCAAAGAATTTTTAATGAAACTAGAAATAAACTAGGAGAGAGTACAGTAGATATTTATAAATATCAAAGATTTTACCGAGAAGGTAAAGTTGATGAACCTATGTCTCATTTGTTTGTTATCTCTGATGAGTTTGCTGAGTTAAAAGATCAACAACCTGATTTTATGGATGAACTTATATCTACTGCTCGTATTGGTAGAAGTTTGGGAGTGCATTTAATATTAGCAACTCAAAAGCCTAGTGGTGTTGTTAATGACCAGATATGGTCTAATACTAGATTTAGAGTATGTTTAAGGGTTCAAAGTGATGAAGATAGTGTTGAAATGTTGAAAAGAAATGATGCTGCAACTCTAAAGAATACAGGAAGATTTTATTTACAAGTTGGTAGCGATGAAATTTTTGAGTTAGGTCAGTCTGGATGGGCAGGTGCTTTGTATAATCCTTCTGATAAAATAGAAAAGAAGGTAAATGATGATTTAGATTTTGTTGATAATTGTGGTAATATTATTAAATCAGTTAACGATGCTGTTAATAAAGAAATTAATAACCAAGGAGAGCAGCTTACCAATATTGTTAAGTATTTGTATGATATTGCGAATAAAGAACAAATCAATTTTAGCTCATTGTGGTTGCCTAGTTTGCCTGATGAAATATATCTTGGCAATCTTATAAAAAAATACAATTTTAAGCCTAATTATGAAAAATTTTCGGTTATTTTAGGAGAATTTGATCAACCAGCTAGTCAGTTTCAAGGATTATATACTTTGGATTTAATATCATCTAATACTGTTATTTTTGGACTTCCTGGTTGTGGGAAAGAAAATTTAATTACTACTATTATTTTTTCTGCTTGTATAGGTTATTCACCTACAGCAATTTCGTTTTATATTATGGATTTTGGTGCTCAAGTATTAAAATGTTTTGATTCTATGCCTCATGTTGGTGATTGCTTGTTTTCAGAACATATGGATAAAATTTCAACTTTATTTTCAAAAATAGAAAGAGAAATAAAAAAGAGAAAAACATTATTTTCAGATTATGATGGAACATTTTCTTCGTATGTTAAGGAAAGTGGAAAAAGAATTCCTTTAATGGTTATTGTATTAAATGCTTATGAATCTTTTATTGAAAATTGTGATGTTGAATATGAAAGTTATTTAGCCCATTTGTTACGTGAAGGAAGTAAATATGGAATAGTGTTTTTAGTTAGTGCAGTTGCAACTAACTCTATTAGAGGAAGTATGATGGATTGTTTTGAAAATAAAATTATGATGCAAGTTCAAGATCCGTTTGATTATGAATTTTTAATAGGAGCAGAACATGGTATGCAACCTAGAAAAGCCTTTGGAAGAGGAATTTCTTTGATACCAGCTGTATCGGAAGTTTGTGAATTTCAGACTTGTTTTATAAATAAGAAAGATGATATAACGTCTTATGTAAAAAAAGTTGGTGTTGAATTGTATAATAAATATAAATATAAAGTTCCAGAAATAAAGAATTTACCTAAAAAAGTAACATATAAAGATATGTATAAATATTTAAATGGTATTGATGCAATACCTATAGGATACACTAGAGATGATATATTAGTTTATTATTATAATTTTATTAAACATAGATGTAATTTTATATTAGGAAATAGTGTAACTGATAATATTACATTTTTTGGAGGAATAATAGATTTAATTGATAATTTTGCAAAAATAAATTTTACTATAATAGATTTTATTAATTGTATAGATTTTGAAGGAAATGCTATGATGTATCAGAGTAATTTTAATGAAGCATTTGATGATATTGTGAATGACGCTAATATAGGAATTGTTAATTTATATTTTATTATTGGTTTAGGTAATTATGCTAATGTTTTAAGTGAGGCAGAAATAACTAAATTTGATAATATTATGTTACAAATGGATAAATTTAATAATAGTTATTTTATATTTGTAGATGATATTTCTAGAATTTCAAATGTAGAATCTAAAGCATGGTTTTCTAATTTTGACTTTTCTTTTGGAATATGGTCTGGCAAAGGCATTGAGGAGCAGACAATATTTTCAATTGATAACTTATTGGATGATGATGTAGATAGTGATATGAATGATATTGCATATGTTATTGAAAGTGGTAGTTATCAGGTCTTGAAAGTAATTGGCGATGGAGAGGTTGTAGAAAATGACAATGATACGTTAGGAGGATTTTTTAATGGATGATAAAGTTTTAGTTAAATTAATTGTTCCTGAAATAGATTCTGTTTATGATGTTTATTTACCAATTTCTAAAAAAATGGGAAATATTGTTATTTTACTTAATAAAGCAGTTAATGAATTATCGTTTGGTAGTTTTCCGATTTCTTTAACTAATAAATTATATAATGCAAAAAATAATAAAAAATATGAAGCAAATATTTTATTGTATAATACTGATATAAGAAATGGAACACGACTTATTTTGGTCTCTTGATTAGTTAATTAATTTTCAATGTAATTATCTATAATTGGTTGATGTCAAATTTTAGTAAAGAATAATTGTAACTATTTACTTTAGTGTATTTTTATGTTATATATGATTATAGTACAGTAGTTTTGTACAAATACGTTAAGATAGGAGGAATTGTTATGGGAAATTTAACGATGTCTAATGCTGATTATGCTAGAAATGCATCAGGTGCTAGGAAATTAGAAGTAGAGTTAAAAAGTGATATTAATAAAGCACATAAGGCTCTTTCTAAAAGTGATAAAGCTTATACTGAATTGGTAAATACTATAAGGACTTATTGGCGTGGTTCTGATGCTAATCAGTTTTTGAAGTTGCTTGACGATCAGAGAGCTAGTATTCAAGGAAAAATAAAAAAATTTGATACTATTGTATCTAATGCATTGTCTGCTGATCGTCAAAGTTTTGAAAAAACTCAGTCTGCAAATGCTAATAGAATACAAAGTAATATAAAGAAAATTTAAATTTTGGAAAGGAAGTGAAAATGTGGCAACTAAAAAGAAAGCTAAAGCAGGTTCTAGTGATACAACAATAGGTATTGATATTAATGGTATTGCTAAGATGCAAAGTGCAATAACTAATTATGAAAAGACTATGAAAAGAGATGTAAAAATTGGTGCTACTGCAAACCAAATTAATCAAGCTATAAAAGGTAAGGATACTCAAAATTCTTTGAGACAATTAACAAGTCAAATTCAAGTTAAAATAAGGTCATATTTAGGAGCGTTGGATCAATTTAATACACAATTAGGACAATTGAAATCTCAATATTCTACGGCTGATAAAAATAATGGTGTATTTTCTACTGCAACTAAAGAGGTAAAAAACAAGTAAGTTAGTTATGAGTTAAGTATAAAAGCGTGAATTAAGTATAAAAGTATTGACTTTAGTTATAATTTATTTTAATATAAAATCAGTTGTTTAGTGACTGGTTTTTTTAATTTAAATATAATATGGTAGGAGGAAGTAGTATGCCTAAAATAAAAATAAATGGAAATATGAGACTTAGTGGAGAAATTATTGTTGGAGGTGCTAAGAATAGTGCTGTTGCGTTAATACCGGCTTCTATTTTGTGTGATGAAAAAGTAGAGATTAGTAATGTTCCTAATATAAGTGATATTGATGCTTTAGAGGAAATATTGTCTTTTTTAGGAGTTAAATTAGAACGTGGGGAACATAGTGTTGTTATAAATGATACTAATATGCAAAATAGAGATATTCCTTGTTCTATGTCTAGTAAGTTGCGAGCTTCTTATTATTTTATGGGAGCACTTTTAGGTAAATATAAAAGAGTTGATATGTGTTTTCCTGGGGGGTGTTCTATAGGTGAGAGACCTATAAATTTGCATTTGAAGGGTTTTGAGAAGCTTGGAGCTTCTATTAGAGAAGATGATGGAAGATTTATAATTGAGGCTTCTGAGCTTGTTGGAGATGAGATATTTTTAGATTTTCCTAGTGTTGGTGCTACTATTAATGTAGTGCTTGCTGCTGTTAAGGCTAAAGGTGTAACTGTTATTAATAATGCTGCTAAAGAACCACATGTTATAGATGTTTGTAATTTTTTGAATAGTATGGGTGCAAAAATTAGCGGAGCAGGAACAGGTAGAATTGAAATAGTTGGGGTTGACTATTTACATGCTACTAAATATAGTGTTGTTCCAGATATGATAGAGGCAGGAACTTATGTTATAATTGCTTCTTTATTAGGAAAAAATTTAAAGGTTAGTAATATTAATCCTTTGCATATTGAGAGTTTGACAAGTAAGTTGGAGGAAGCAGGGGTTAATTTAGAGATTGGTAGTGATTATATATTTGTTGCTGATGTTGGAAGTTATACAGGAGTTGATATAAAAACTATGGTTTATCCAGGCTTTCCTACTGATTTACAACAACCTATGACGCCTTTTTTAGTAAGTTGTAATGGTATTAGTCATATTGAGGAAACAATATATGAGAATAGATTTCAAAATGTTGCTGATACTATTAAAATGGGAGCTTCTATAGATGTAAGAAATGATAATAAATTGGCTACTATATATGGAAAGAGTTCTTTAGTTGGTAAAAATGTTAGAGCTACTGATTTGAGAGGCGGAGCTTCTATGGTTATTTGTGGCTTAATAGCAGATGGGATTACAGTTGTTGATAATATTCATTATATTCTTAGAGGATATGATGATATGATTGGAAAACTTAGTAATGTTGGGGCAGATATTCAAGTTATTGATTAAAATTTAATAAAGTTATTGAAAAATTAGAAGAAAATTGTTATAATAGTCTTCGTAATTTATTATCTATGACTTTTAAGTCATGGCGAAGGAGGAGAAAAAATGAAAAAAGGTATTCATCCTAATTATGTAGAAGCTACTGTTACTTGTGCTTGTGGAAATACATTTAAAACTATGTCAACTGTTTCTAATATAAATGTTGAGGTATGTAATAAGTGTCATCCTTTCTATACTGGAAAACAAAATATTGGTGGAAGAAAAGGACAAGTAGAGAAGTTTAATAAAAAGTATGGATTTGATAAGGAAGCAAAATAGTTGCTTCTTTTTGTATAAAGTTCTGTTATACTTTGTCACTGATAACATTAAATTTTTATTTTTTTAGTTTATTATTTTTCAGAAATTATGAGTTATAATTTTATATTGTTATAAATGTTTAGTATCAGTCGTTATGGTTAATACAACTTTGTATAAAAAAATATTTATGAATTAATCATAAATATTTGATGATAGTTATTCGTCAGTGTATTCTCCAGATTTAAAGTCATAGTGGCCATTGCCATATTTTTCTTTAAGTTTTTTATTATCATAGCCGAATGGATCACTTCCTTTTGAAGGATGACAGTAGTAAGTCCAAGTAATGGCATCATTACCAAAACTATCAGAACTTTGTTTACATTTAGAAACATAACGTACATATTCTTTTTTATTATTCTTATTAATAAGTTTTCCGTTGTTGGAAACTTCTTCTAAATCATTGACATCATCATGCTGATTGATATATTTTGGGAGTGTTCTTTTTCCATCTACTAAAACTTTTTTTACGGCATCAATTACTTTATCTGTAGCTTTATTTTCGCTTGATCCATTGTCCATGTAGTAGCTAGCATTAGCAAACCAGCCACTGTTTCTAATGTAATCGTAAAGTCCTTCTGAACCTGTTTGACCATCATATTTGCCATTATTATTAACTTCAAATAGATTTGCCATCAGTGATGCTTCAGCAGCAGCTCCTTCTACTGTTCCTTGTTCTTGAACACATAATCTAGCTATTTTTTTGACTTGTTCATCGCTTAAGTCATAAGTAGAGAAATCTGTATTAATTTCTTCAGCAGAAGATGTATTTAGAATATTTTCGTTATCAAGATCAAAATCCTCTATTGAAACATTTCGATTAGCTTCTTTGTTTTTATAGTTTAATGGATTATTTAACTGTAATATTGAGCTTGGGGGAAGTTCTATATCTGGTATCCATAGGTCAATTTCTTTGCCGGTATATACATTTTTTGTAATTCTTTTTATTTCCATACTATTCACTCCAGTTCTTTTTATTTAGATATTTTTGGTTAGTAGAATTTTTCTACTCAAGTAGATATTATCATTATTTTTATGTTTTGGCAATATGAATTTTGTTTGATTTATAATAAAAAAGTTTTTTTATTTGGTGAATATATTGACATGTTTACTAATATTTATTATCATTAATTTAGCGTATATGAAGGAGGAATAAAAATGAAGATAGGTATTTGTTCTGATCATAGAGGATTTTATATGAAAAGTGTAATACTTGAGTATTTAGAACATTCTGGTTATGAAGTAATTGATTTTGGAACTGATAGTGATGAATCTGTTGATTTTCCAGTTTATGCTTTTAAACTTGGTGATGCTATTAGTAAGAGAAAAGTTAATTTTGGAATAGCTATATGTGGTACTGGTATTGGAATGAGTATAGCCTTAAATAAAGTAAAAGGCGTTTATTGTGCTAAAATTAGTAGTATAAATGAGGCTGTTTTATGTAGACAACATAATAATGCAAATGCTATTGCATTTAGTGCAGATATTGATCAAGAGTTGGCAAAAGAAATGGTTGATAAGTTTTTAGAAACAACATTTTTAGATGCAGATAAATATAAAAGAAGAAATAAAATGATAAAAGATAGAGAAAAAAATGATTAAAATAGTTCTTTATATTATTGTTATTCCAATAGTTGTTTATTGTTTGGATAGTGTTGATATAAATAAGTTCTTTAAAAAGGGACGTAGTAATTATTATCAAGCAAGAATATTTTATATATTTTTAGTGATGATGATGTCTTATTTAATAGTAAATTTTATGAATGATTTTTTAGGAGTATTTTAAAGCGAGGTTAATTATGAAAAAAATGTTATTAATTACAGTAGTTTTAATTATTATTCCTTTTTTTGTGGTTAAAATAAGTAATAAGGATTTAAAAAAGTATACGGAATCTGAGATAAAATTGGATTTTGTATCAAATAGAATAGTGAGAGTTAAGAGAGTAAATAAAAATAGAATAGATAATGTTAGATTAGAGGAATATGTTGTTGGAGCTGTTGGAGGAGAGATGCCAGTTAGTTTTTCGATTGAGGCTTTGAAGGCACAAGCTGTTGCTAGTAGAAGTTATGTTTTAAAAAAACAAGAAAATAATAAGGATGGTACTTATGATGTTGTTGATACAACTAGTAATCAGGTTTATTTAGATGATGATGATTTGAAAGAAAAATGGAAAGATAGTTATGTTAGTTATATAAATAAAGTTAGAGAAGCAGTTAATGAAACTTCTATGGAATATTTGGAATATAATGGAGAGATTGCTAATACAATGTTTTTTTCTACTAGTAATGGTTATACTGAAGATAGTCAAGTAGTTTTTTCTGAAGATATTCCTTATTTAAAGAGTGTTGATTCAAAGTGGGATGAATCTATTTCTAGTTCTTTTAATTATGAAGTTGAAATGAGTTTAGATGATTTTTATAAAAAATTGGATTTAAATTATGATAAAAATTTATCTATAGTTTTATTAGATAGAAGTAGTAGTGGAAGAATAATTTCTTTAAAAATAAATGGTAAACTATTTACAGGAAGGGAAGTATATAATAAATTAAAAATTAGATCTACAGATTTTGCTATTATTCAGGAAGGGGAAAAAGTTAAAATTAAGACTAAAGGATTTGGTCATGGTGTTGGAATGAGTCAGTATGGTGCATTTGGTATGGCTAAAAATGGTTATAAATATAACGAAATATTAGCACATTACTATAAAGGAACAAATTTAAAAAAATTAGCAAACTAGTGTATAAAAAACTTTACTTTAGTAAATAATTAGAGTAGAGGTGAGAAAGGTGAAAAAAAGAAAATTAAAACCATTTTTAGTTCCTGTTGTTTATGTTTTATCTTTTGCAATGTTAATTACAAGTGTTTACTTTATAGAAAGAATTATAAATAATACTGTCTTTAAGAGTGAAAATATCAAAGAAGTAAATAAAGATGAGGATGAAGATATTAATATTTCTAATGATATGCCAGTTGTTAATACTGAACCACAGATAATAAGGCCATATATAAATGAGAAAGTTTCTGTTGTAAAGAATTATTATAATTATAAAGCTGATAATGCTAGTCAAGAGAATTCAATTTTATATTATGGTAATACTTATATGCAAAATTCTGGTATTGATTATAGTGCTAATGAAGAATTTGAGGTTGTTAGTGTTTTAGACGGTACTATTACTGAAATAGTAGATGATGAGGTAATGGGTAAGACAATAAAAATAAAGCATAATAATGATTTAGTTAGTGTATATCAAAGTATGGGAACTGTTGATTTTAAGGTTAATGATACTGTTACTCAAGGTGCTGTAATAGGACTTAGTGGTGTAAATAATGTTAGTAAAGATTTAGGTAATCACTTACATTTTGAATTATACCATAAGGGTAATGTTGTGAATCCTGATGATTATTATGGTAAGCTTGTTAGTGAGCTTAAGTAAGGTGGTACTATTCCACTTTTTTTCATATATTTTTGAATATCCAATATATTTTATAAAGGAGATGTTTATGAATAAAAGAATAATTAATCGGGTAAAAGAAGAGGGTAAGTGTATGATTGATACTGGTAAAACAGTTAGGGAGATTGCTTCTATATTTGGAGTTAGTAAGAGTACAGTACATAAGGATCTTAAGGATAGATTACTTGAAATAGATAGTTCTATGTATGATGAAGTTTCTAAAATTTTGCAATATCATATTGATGTTAGGCATATTAGAGGTGGAGAATCTACTAGGAGAAAATTTTTTGAAGAAAATGCAAATTAGTAGTATTCAAACTTGTTAATATGTGGTAAAATAATGGTTAGGATGGTGATATTATGTTTAACAAAGACATTGGAATAGATTTAGGAACTGCAAATGTGCTTATATATATAAAGGGACAAGGGATAGTATTGGATGAACCAAGTGTGGTGGCTATTGATACTGATACTAAGAAACCTTTAGCTGTTGGTACAGAGGCAAGAGAAATGTTAGGTAGAACACCAGGTAAAGTTAAGGCTATAAGACCTATGAAAGATGGTGTAATTGCTGATTTTGATACTACTGAGGTTATGCTTAATTATTTTATTAAGAAAGTTAGTGGAAAAAGTTTCTTTTCGCGTCCTAGAATACTTATTTGTTGTCCTTCTAATATCACTCAGGTAGAAAAAAATGCCATTATTGAAGCAGCTGAAAGAACTGGAGCTAAGAAAGTTTTTATTGATGAAGAACCTAAAGTAGCAGCTATAGGAGCTGGAATGGATATTTCTAAACCTAGTGGAAATATGGTTATTGATATTGGTGGTGGTACTACTGATATTGCAATTCTATCTTTAGGTGGAATTGTTAACAGTGCTTCTATTAGAGTTGCTGGTAATGCTTTTGATAGTGACATAGTAAAGTATATTAAAGATAAATATAAATTACTTGTTGGTGATAGGACTGCTGAGGATATTAAAATAACGATAGGTACAGTTTATCCTGGATCTAGAAATGAAAAGATGGAAGTTAGGGGAAGAGATTTAGTTACAGGTCTTCCACATTCTATAACTATTACTAGTGATGAGGTTGAAGAAGCTTTAAGAGAAAGTATTTATACTATTGTTCATGCCGCTAAAGGAATATTAGAACAAACTCCTCCTGAATTATCTGCTGATATTATTGATAAAGGTATAGTTCTTACTGGTGGTGGTTGTATGGTTGATGGATTTAGTCAATTATTATCTCAAGAGTTAAAAGTACCAGTCTTTATAGCTGAAAGTCCTCTAACATGTGTAGCTGAGGGTACTGGAGTTTTACTAGATAATATAAATTTAATAGATGGAAGATTGTAAGAATATTTAAATTATTACTTTTTATGAGTAGTAATTTTTTTATTTTACATTTTTATAAAAATTTTAAATAGGTGATTACTTTTCCTTTTATATAATTTATATTTGTTATATAATTATGATAATAGGAGAGTGAAAAAGTGGATAGAGTATGTAAAGATTTATTAGATAATTTAGAAAATCGAAGTAGTGAAGAAAATTTTAATATATTTTGTTCTTTGGATAAACAGCATAAAATTGAAGTTTTAGACCAAGTTAATGATTATTATGGTTTTATGTTTGTTTCTAATTTACAATCAAAAGTGATTATGGTAGAACTTTTATGTGAAGTAAAATCTGATAATCTTAAAATTAAATGTGTTAATGATATTAAATTTAATGATTATGATAGAGTAGATATTTTATGTAGTTTAGAGTCGGATGATTTAAAAATAAAATATTTGAATGAACTTGATGGAGTGTCTAAAATAGAAATTATTTGTAGTTTAAAATCAGATGAATTAAAATGTCGTTATATTGATAATTATAGTGATAATTTTGATGATGATGTGGCATATTCGAGTAGACATGCGGAAAAATATTTTGACAAAAATAGTATTATCTGTAGTTTAAAATCAGATGAATTAAAGTTAAAGTATTTTAATGATTTTGGTGATTCAGAGATTCTTTGTAGTTTAGGGTCAGATGATTTAAAACTAAAATATTTTAATGAACTTTATGATGATTATTCCAAAGTATCAGTTATTGAGAGTTTAAAATCAGATATTTTAAAAGAAAAATATTTGAATACTATTACTCTAGAGAATGGTTATGATGAATTGGATATTGACTATTTGAAAAGTGTTGTTATAAAAAGTTTTGCTTCAGATGAATTAAAGGTTAAATACTTAGAAAATTTTGATCTTGATGGGGTTTATATAGTTTGTAGTTTAAAATCAGATGATTTAAAACTAAAATATTTAGATAGTTTTGATGATTCAGCTGGATTAAAAAGATTAAAAATAATCTGTAGTTTTGCTTCAGATGAATTAAAACTTAAATTTTTAGATGACTATAATAAAGCTGGTAAAGCAGAAATTATCTGTAGTTTAAAATCAGATGAATTGAAGATAAAAAATTTACCAAAATTTTATGGTAAATTGAAAGAGAAAATTGTTCTTAGTCTTTCTAGTACAGAAAAATTATTTGATTATTTGCAAAAAAGTAATAATTCTGAATTAATAAATAGTTTGTTATTTAGTAGTAGTTCAGAAAAACAATATGTAGTAATAATTGACTTATTATTTATGAAAGATAAGGATTATTCTCCAGAATTAATAGAGAAACTTTGGGACGATAAATTGGACTTAGAAAAGAAAATTTATATGGTATCAAAAATTTCTTCTTTAAGTATAGATGATGAAATAATACCAAAAATTATTTTTTTAATTAAATATTCTTGGGGAGATGAGGTTAGTTTTATCAAAAATTTTAAGAAAGTTAATACATTTGTTGAAAAGGTAGGAATTTCTACGGATGAATTTTGGAAGTATTGTGTTGGTGATGTTACTGTTTTTGATAAAATTTCATTAATTACTGATGAAGATAATTTTATTAGAGTGAAAAACTACTTTTTTAAAAATATTTATGAAAAAAATGATTCAATAGTAAATCAGGTAAAAAATTTTATTAATTTAGTTAAAAATTATGATGATTATAAGGATTTATGTAATGATGTATTGAATAATAGTTCTCAGTTAAAAAATAATTATAAAGATGATATATTATTTTTATTCAATAGAAATACTGTTATGGTTGATTTTGATAAACCTCACGATTTAGACGAATGTAGTTTAATTAGAGAAAATATTAAGAATAAATATAAAAAAAGTTTGATTAATGTTTCACATCTAAATGATGAGGAATTAAAGGATAATATTTGTAAGGTATTATTTAATAGAGATTTGAAATCTTTACAAAAAATCATTGATATTTATGGTAATGTTGAAGAATTAAGAAAGTTGCAATTTAATGATAGAAATGATCCTGTTATAGTTGATGAGATAGAAAAAATGATTGTTTATGTATCTTTTTTTGAAGAAATAATAAGTTTAGATGATAGGGGGATTTTAGAGAAACTTGCCTCTAATATTAGTAATAATTTAGATTTGATTTTAGATTTTTCTTTACAGAAAAATAATTTAGAAGAAAAGTATCGAGATTTATATGGATTAGAATCTGAAAGAGGGACTACAAAAATAATTAAAGGGGAAGCTTCTTATTATTCAGTTATTGATAAAGAGAAGACTTCTAAGTATGGCGTTGATGTATATGATTTTTCTCGTAAGGAGTATTGTTTATATGCTCATGTTTGTAGTAAATCTGAGTCTTATGAAGATTTAATAAATGGAAAAGCTACGTTAGATACCAATTTTATTTCTTTTTCACCAATAAGTTATAGAAATCAATTATATCGTGATTATAGAAAAAATAAAATTATATTCGGATATGATAATGTTCCAAGTGATAAATTTATTATGAGTTCTCCTAAAAATTTGGGTAGTAATTTTTTCTTGAAGAGGGGAAATATTGATGCTCATTATGAAGTAGTTAATAGGTATCAAAGAGGAATTTTGGAAACTAGTCGAGCTAGTTATTCAAATGCAGAAACTTTGTGTATTAGGGAAGGTTTGAAACCAAAGTATATTATTTTACCTAAAGGTAAAGAACCAACTTCTGAAGAATTGGAAATAGCAAAAAAATATAATTTAAAATTTGTTATTACTCAACCTAATCAAGCTTCTATTAATAATCCAGAGAAAATTCCACAAGAATATAATGAATTAGAAAAAGAAGATTTAAGTAATATAAATAAATTAAAAGAATTGAGAGATAAGTTAGCTAAGTATAGTAAAAAAGGTAAAAAAAGAAGAATTGCTATAATGACAGATTCACATGCTTTATTTGAACCAACTTTGGCAATTTTAGAAGATGCTAGAAGAAATGGTATTAGTGAAATCTATTCTTTAGGCGATAACATTGGTACTGGCTCTAACCCTAGAGAAGTTTTAGAATTGCTGGATAAATATAATGTACAATCTATAATGGGGAATCATGAATTATATGTTACCAAAGGAGTCGAAGCTTTAAGAGAACATTTAGAACAAGTAGGTGCTTATGGTTCGGCTAAAAGAAATAGTGATTGGACTAGAAAACAATTAACTTCTGAGCAAATAAAAAACTTAACATTATATCCTAAGGCAAAAGAGTTATTGATTGGAAATAAAAAGATACTATTATGTCATTCAATTAAAGATTTTAATACTGGAAAGTTGTTATATAATACTGATGATTATGATAAAGTATTTCAAGGACATATTCATTTTAAAAGAAGTGATGGAAATGTTGAAACAGTAAGAGGAGCTGGAATAGGTTCGGAAAATGATCAGTATGATGCTTCTTATATTATTTTAGAAGAAGATGGAGATGATTTTAAAATTATTGAAAGAAATATTCCATTTGATAATAAAAATTTAACTCAAAGTATAAATTTAAGTAGTTTAAGTGATGGAGAAAAGAATAAAATTTATAATTGGGTTGGTGGAAGGAGATAGTAAAATGAGAGAAATTGTAAATGATTCAGAAATTAAAGAAATAAAAAAAATAGTTGATATTCTTGATCCTGATAACAAAATGTTTTTGGATACTAGAGAATATTTAAAGAAACAAGAAAAAACTTCAAAAAAAAGAGTTAAGTATTTTGAACAAAAAAATAATAAAAGAATGGAAAAATAGTTATTTAATAATAAAGATTATTTTGCTTTTAGATTATTATAGAGAAATTTTCTGCTTATAGCGGTTCTTCGAATTTCGGTGGACCTAGAAAAAATTAGTTCAAAATAATTGAGCTAATTTTTTTGATAAATAAAAAGACATTGACATACTTCTTTAGTACAATGTTTATATAACAAAAAAATACAAAGTACAATATTTCAAAGTATACCTAACTAAATTAAGCCAGGTCCATCGAATTTCGAAGAACCCTTATAGCAATGGTTAGGAATTTCTCTTTTTTGTTTTAGATGCATTTTTATATAATGTAAAAGTTTTTTTCTTGCATAATAGCAAGCTTTACACTATAATACTTGTAGGTCGTGATAATTATGTTTAATGTTATAAGTCTAGATAATGTTAGTTTAGCTATGAATAATAAAATGTTATTTTCTAATTTGAATTTAGAAGTAGCATCTGGAAGTTTTGTATCAATTATTGGAAAGAGTAATTCTGGTAAAAGTAGTTTTGTTAAATTGCTAGCAGGTCTTTTACAATATAGAGGATATATTAATATAAATGGATACTCTCTTGATGATGAAAATATTTCTTCTATTAGAAAAGGTGTTAGTGTAGTATTTAGTGATGATTGTAGAGAGTTTTCAAATTTTTTAGTGTATGATATTCTTTCTTTAGAACTTGTTCATATGGGGCTTGATAGAAAAACGATAGATAAAAAAGTAAGTGATGTTAGCAGTAAATTTTTATTAGACGATATATTGTATACACAAATGGGAGAAATCTCTGAGAGTAGGCAAGTTTTAGTAATGGTTTTATCTTCGGTTTTATCAGGATGTAATATTTTGATTATGGATGATTGTTTGGATAAAATTATAGATAAAGATAAAAATAAACTTATGAAATATTTGAAAAAGTTAAAAAAAACAGATGATTTGACTGTTTTAATGACTACTCATGAAATGGAGAATGTACTTTATTGTGATAAAGTGATAGTTTTAGATGAAGGTAAAAAAGTATATGATGATAGTGTTAGACATTTGTTTGAAGATAGGCAAGTATTGAAAAAATTTGATATAGAAGTACCTTTTGTTGTTAATTTGTCATATAGGCTTGTTAAAGAGGGAAGAATTTCTAATATTTGTCTTGATGAGAGAAAGTTAGTTGATGAGTTATGGAAATAGAATTAAAAGATATATATTATAAAGATAAATTATATAATTTTAATTATAAATTTGTTCAGGGAAAAGTTACTGCTATTATGGGAGATAATCCAAGTAATAGCTTAATTGCTTCTATTATTATGGGACAAGTTAGGGATTTTTATGGTAGTGTTTTAGTAGATGGTTTGTATAATTATGATAAGCATAGCTTTTATAAAAATATAGGTTATGTTTCAGCTTGTCCAGTTAATCAATTTGTGTGTTCTATTGTTAAAGATGAACTTATTATGAAATTAAAAAAATTTAATTATAAACTTGATAAGGTAGATAAAGTTATTAATGATGTTTTAAAAATGGTTGATTTGGATGTAGAAATTTTAGAAAGAAAAGTTTTTTCTCTTAGTGACAGCGAAATACTAAAAATTTCACTAGCCATGTCTTTGATACTTAATCCTAAGGTGTTGCTTTTAGATAATGTTACAATTTATATGGATTATGAAATGAAACAGAAATTTTTAAGTCTATTTAAGAAATTAAAAGATAGGTATAATAAGACTATTATTATTATTTCTAATGATATTCAATTTTTATCTTGTATTGTAGATAATTATTTGATAGTAGATAAGGGCTTGGTAAAGGAAAGTGGTATGTTTAAGGATTTTGTTTTTGAACAGAAAAGGTTAAATAAATATGGAATAAATATGCCAGCAAAATATAAATTTATTGATATTATGAGTAAATATAAAAAGATTAATAAAAAAGATATTAATAGTATAGATGATTTAGTAGAGGTGATATGTTGTGAATAATAAGAGTAGTATTGTTCATCAATTAAATTGGTCATATAAAGTTATATCTGTTTTTCTTTTTATAATCTCTGTTGTGTTTGTAAAACAATCTGTTGGTTTATTTATTGTAAGTTTCTTTTTGTTTATTATTATGCTATTTAGTAATATTAGATTTAGAGTTTATTTAAAAAATTTAAATATGTTTAGTATTTTTTTGTTTGTAGTTTTCTTTTTTATTACTATGTTTAGTTTGAGTTTATATAAGGGAATTTTCATTATAGTTAAATTAATAGATATTATTATGTATGTGTCTGTTATTTCTATTACTAGTAGCTATTATGAACTTTCTTGTGGCGTTAGAGATATTTTAAATAGATTTGGGCACTTTTTAGATGTTAGTTCTATTTCTTTTAAAGTGGCATCATTTTTAAGCTTTTTTAATTATTTATATGAAGAGAGAGAAAGATATAGATTTTGGATGATGGTTAATGGAAAGAGATATAATTTTAGTTTTATAGATAGAATTGATTATTTAATTAAAGAATTTAGAAATTTATTTTGTAATGTGGTTAGAAAAATTGATAGTAATAAGAATCGTTTGAGTGTAAAGAAATATAATATAGATAGTTATAAGTATAATTATAGGTTGAATAAATGGAAAAAAACTGATACAATATTGTTAGTAATAAATTTGCTAGTTATGTTTATAGCTTTTATTTATTAGAAAGAGGTAAGTAGTATGAGGTATTTTATGACTTTTTCTTATGATGGAAGTGATTTTAAGGGGTATCAGAAACAACCTCGTTGCAGAACTGTACAGGGTGAGCTTGAAAAAGTTTTAAAAAAAATAAATGGAGATAAGGAAGTTAGCGTTACAGCATCTGGAAGAACTGATGCTGGTGTTCATGCTATCTCACAAAAGGCACATTTTGATTTAAAAGAAGAAATGGAGCCTGCTGATGTAATGAAGAGTATGAATTCTATGTTACCTGATGATATTTATATTAAAAATATTGAACATGTTTCAGATAATTTTCATGCTAGGTTTAACGCTATTGGTAAGGAATATATCTATCAAATAAATATGGGAGAATATAATCCTCTTGAGAGAAAATATGTTTATCAATATAATAAAAAGCTTGATGTTGTTGAGATGCAGAGGGCAATGAAATATTTAGAGGGAACACATAGTTTTAAGGCTTTTGTGTGTGCTGATGATGTTAGAGATGATTATGTAAGGACTTTATCACAAACTAATATTATTAGGGATTTAAAAGATGTTAGTAAGATTACTCTTGTATTTATTGGCGATGGATTTATGAGATATATGGTTAGAAATATGGTTGGAACGTTAATTGAGATTGGTGAAGGAAAGAGACGTAGTGAAGAAATTATAGATATAATTAGTAGTGAAGATAGAACAAGAGCTGGGAAGACAGCGGCAGCTAGAGGACTGTTTCTTAGAAATGTTTTTTACTAATTATATTAGAAAAAATAAGAAAAAATTGAGGCTTGAAATCAATGTTTGATGAATGTAGGCTATGTCCGAGAGAATGTGGAGTTGATAGAAATAGGAAAGAAGTTGGTGTATGTGGTGCACCTTCTTCTATGGTAATAGCTAGATTTTCTTTACATATGTGGGAAGAACCTTGTATTAGTGGAGATAATGGTTCAGGCACAATCTTTTTTTCGGGTTGTAATTTAAAATGTATTTTTTGTCAAAATTATATGATAAGTTCTAAAGTAAGAGGAACTGTTGTAGATATAGAGCAATTTTCTGATATTTGTTTAAAATTACAAAATAATGGAGCTAATAATATTAATCTTGTTACAGGAGTTATGTATATTCCTAAAATTATAGAGGGAATTTTACTTGCTCGGGAAAGTGGGCTTAGTATTCCTATTATTTATAATAGTAGTGGTTATGAGAAATGTTCTAGTATTAAACTTTTAGATGGTATTGTAGATGTTTATTTACCTGATTTTAAATATTGGAGTGATGATCTTGCTTTAAAATATAGTAAATGTTGTGATTATAGAGAGAGTGCTATTAAGGCTATAGATGAGATGTATAATCAGGTTGGAAAAGTTGTATTTGATGATGAGGGAAATATAGTTAAGGGTGTTATAGTTCGGCATTTAGTATTACCAGGATGTTTAGAGGATAGTAAGAAAGTATTGAATTACTTATATAATAAATATGGTAATAATATATATATTAGTATTATGAATCAATATACTCCTGTTAGAAGGGTTAATATTGATAGTTTGGATAGGACACTGCAAAAAAGAGAGTATGATGAGATTATTGATTATGCATATGATTTAGGAATTAGAAATGCTTATGTGCAAGAAGATGAGACGCAGAAAGAAAGTTTTATACCTGATTTTTTTGTGTTTGATGGACTTGATAATGATAATTAGTTTGGAGAGTGTGTTATGGAGAGAATACAGAAAATAATCGCAGAGCGAGGTTATTGCTCTAGAAGACGAGCTGAAGAGTTGATGCTTGCTGGTAAAGTTAAGGTTAATGGTATGGTAGTGCGAGAGTTAGGAACAAAAGCTAGTAGTAATGCTTCTATAGAAGTTGAAGGAATTGCGTTAGATAATAATAAAAATTATGAATATTATTTATTATATAAACCTAGAGGTGTTGTTAGTTCTGTAACTGATGATAGAGGTAGAAAGACAGTTGTTGACTTAATAACTGGTACAGATACTAGAATTTATCCTATTGGAAGGCTTGATTATGATACATCGGGACTTATTTTACTTACTAATGATGGTAACCTTGCTAATGGACTTATACAACCAGCGAAAAAAATAGAAAAGTCATATATTGTTAAGGTGTCTGGAATATTAACTGGTTATGATATAAAGAGACTTAAAGATGGAGTTATTATAGATGGATATAAAACAAGAAGAGCAAAAGTAAAATTAAAAAGTTCTAATATTAAAAAAAATACTTGTTTGATTGAACTTGTTATAACTGAGGGAAAAAATAGACAAATTAGAAAGATGATTGAGGCTGTTGGTAAGAGTGTTTTGAAATTAAAAAGAGAAAGATATGCTTTTCTTACTTTGGATGGTCTTAAATCTGGCGAGTATCGAAAGTTATCTAATAAAGAAATTGCTATTTTATATAGTTTAATTAAGTGATTTTTAATAAATTGTATATGTCTTTAGAAGTTGATATTAATGTATTAACTTTTTTTGTTATAAAATTACAATATAATGTATACAATTATGATGTATTAGTTAATGAGAAAGTTATTTTTTGTTCTAAAACTATAGACAAAGCTAGAAAAAAGTATTATAATAATTAACCAATATGTAATTTTGCTCAAGGAGGACTGATAAAATGGATAGTTATGAAGAAAAAGAACTAAAAAAATTTTTTTGGAAATATGAGCAAGCTTTAAAATATTTAGATTTAGTGATGGAGTCTTATGTTAGCTCATTAGAAATTAGTGATGAACATAATCCGGTAGAGCATTATAAGGGAAGAATAAAAAATATTGATAGTATTAGAAAAAAACTAGCAAAGAAAGGTTTTGAATTTACTATTAAAAATATGGAAGAACAACTTCATGATATTGCTGGTATAAGAATTGTTTGTCATTTTAGAAACGATTTAAATGAATTAATAGAGATATTTAAGAATAATCCTAATATTTCTGTTGTAGAGGAAGAAGATTATATTACTAATCCTAAAAAGAGTGGATATTTAAGTTATCATATGACGGTAAAAGTTCCTGTTGTTGATGAGGCGAAAATTGTTATGGTTCCTGCAGAAATTCAGATTAGAACTCTTCTTATGGATTTACCAGCTAGTTTGGAACATAAAACAAGATATAAGAAAGAATGGTCTTTACCTAAAGAGATGGATAAAAATATAACAGAAATATCTGAACTTTCCTCACAAGTTGATGAAGAATTAGAAAGAAGAATAAATAGTCTTATTAATGTTGGTACTAGGACGAAATCGCCTAATTCAATTATTTATGATATGAATTTTAATAATGTTATAAATGACGAAATGATGATAAAGTATTCTATGGCTTTAGAAAAATTAAGATATATGATTGAAAGAGAAATTTTTGGAAATAGTAATAAAGATGGTGAAGATATTATTGATAATATTAAGTTTAGATTGAAAACAAAAAAAAGTACTGTTAAGAAATTATTATCTAAAGGATTTGAGGTAAATGAGGAGAATATTGCAAAAGAACTTAGTGATGTTGTTGGGGCTAGAATAGTTTGTTCTTTTATAAGTGATATGCCTTCAATTATAGATAAAATTTGTAATTATCCTATGTTGGAGGTAGCAGGATTTAAAGATTATGTTAATAACCCCAAACCTAATGGTTATTCTAGTTATCATTTATTAGTGTTAGTTCCTATTTATTATAATGGTAATTATGAATATGTAAAAGCTGAGATTCAGATTAGAACTAAGGCTATGAATGTTTGGTCTAGTTTACATCATAAGATTTGTTATAAGAAAGAGACTATACCTGAGGTTGAAGAAGAACTTAGAGCATTAGCTGGTCTTACGAATGAAATAGATCAAAAATATGATGAAATTTATAGAAATGTTAAGGATAATTTAGGGGATGATGTTAAAAACAAGGCTGTTAAAAAATTAGTTAAAACTATTAATGAAAAGACGCTTTGTTAAATAATGCATGTTATACTAGTAACTATTAAGTATTATAAAATCTAATTTTTCCTTTTAAGTATAAAGTGGATTATAGTGTATATAATTAATGATTATACTAGTTGTTTATATGAAATAAATAGATAAATTATAATTTCTTTCAAAAAAGTTTTAAATTGAAAATAAAAGTACTGATAAGTTTATTTATGTGATAATTGACATAATTTTATAAAAAGAGAAAATAAAAGAAAATTCTCTTTTTTTTTACAAAAATAAATGATATAATCTAGATAATAGGATAGTGATAATATGAATAATAACTTAAATTTAATTAATCAAATAGGTCGCAATTATAATCTAACAGCAGAGCAATTTAATCTTTTAACGGTAAAATATAAAGATGATAATAGGGATCCGATTACTTTGGAGAGAGAATTAAACAATATTTGTGATTTTTACAAATTTCATAATAATTTACAAGCTACTATTAATAAAACACCACCTTTACCAAATGGTAAAAATTATTATGTAACAGCATTTGATCAAAATAGTAACTTTTATCTTCAACCAGTAAGTGTTGTTGTAACTAATCCTGAAACTTCAGAAGTACTAGTAGATAATAGTTTTAAAGGCTATCAGAAACATACTCAGGTTGATGATATAGAAATAGCAATATGTCAGTTGGGTAAAGCATTGAAGTTTGACGTAGCAGAAGAATATAGATTGTATAGTCCATCTAAACAAAAAGATTCCATTGTTATAAAAGATTTAATAAATGAAGATGAATTTTATGATGTAGAAAATCTAAAAAAAAGATTTTTAAAGCTAATAAATGCTGGTAAATACAAAAAAGAATCGTGGCAAGAAAAAAGCGAAAATTTGAAAGTGTGTAATACTAAAGAAGATTATAAAATAGCAGTGGACTATGGTTTAAAACTTTTGAAAAGTTTGCCTAGTATTATGGCAGAAGATTATGAACAAATAGAAAAAAAATATTTTGAAATGTTAATTTTTGATAGTATTATTACCCAGAGTGAAAGAAATTTTAAAGATTATGGAATTATTTGTGATAAAGAAACAAAAAGATATAGCTTTGCACCATTGTTTGATAATGTTTTTCCAACAATTTTAAAGAATAATGATGTTTTTTCTTTCAATGGAATAGTATGCAATAGATATGAATTGATGGAATGTTTATTTTATAATTATTATGATAAAATTAAAGATAAGGTAGAATATTTATTAAATCGTAAGGAAAAAGTACTTCAAATGTCTTCAATGATCTTAAGATATAATGTAGATATTGGAACTTACAATATGATTATGGATAATATAATTACTAATCTAAATTATTTTGAAAAATTATTACAAGAAAAAGCTATTATGGAAAAAAATAAACAAAATGCAGGTTATGTAGATGCTCTACACATGTTAATTGCATTAGCAATAATAATAGCCTTTTCAATTTGTATAGCATATTTGTTATACAGTACTATATAGGATTTTGGTAAAAAAATACAAAATTCCTTTTTATTTTCATTTTTCTAATGTATAATATACTTAAGTCAGGTGATAAAAATGAAATTAACAGTGGAAGATATAAAACAAATATCTAGTATAAAACAAGAGCCATCATGGATGCTGGAATATCGATTAGAGTCATTTAAATACTTTGAAAATTTCAAAGATCCTGAATTTGGTCCAAAACTGAATATAAATTATGATAGTATTAATTATTATAAAAAAAGAGAAGAAGAATTAACTAATAATTGGGATAATATATCATCTAATATTAGATGTGTTTTTGATAATTTAGGCGTAATAAGTGCTGAAAAAAAATATTTAGATGGGATGGGAGCTCAATTTGATAGTGAAGTTATATATCATAATATGATTAAAGAATTAGAAGATAAAAATGTAATTTTTTTAGATACAGATAGTGCTTTAAAAGAATATCCTGATATTTTTAAAAAATATTTTGGTAAATTGGTTCATAATAATGAAAATAAATTTACTGCTCTAAATGGTGCTGTTTGGAGTGGGGGAACATTTATATATATACCACCATATACAAAATTAGATAGACCGTTGCAAAGTTATTTTAGAATAAATAGTAAAAATATGGGGCAATTTGAAAGAACTTTAATTATTGTAGATGAGGGTAGCGAATTACATTACATTGAAGGATGTACTGCTCCTACATATACAGAAGATGCATTACATGCAGCAGTAGTAGAAATATATGTTGAAAAAAATGCTAAGTGTCGTTATACAACAATTCAAAATTGGTCTAGTGATGTATATAATTTAGTAACTAAAAGGAGCATTGTAGAAGAAAACGGTCTTATGGAATGGATTGATGGTAACGTTGGTTCAAAAACAAATATGAAATATCCAGCCTGCATTTTAAAAGGACCGTACGCTAGAGGTACATGTATAACAGTAGCAGGTGCTGGTACAAATCAAATTCAAGATACAGGAGCAAAAATGATTCATCTTGCTCCATATACAAAAAGTAACATTGTCTCTAAATCAATAGCCTCTAACGGAGGCAATGCAACATATAGAGGAAAGGTATATATATCAAAAAAAGCCCAGCACTCTAAAGCTAGCGTAAAATGTGATACAATTATCCTTGATAAAGAGTCTAAAAGTGATACTTTTCCAACTAATATAGTAAATAATAAAACATCACTTTTAGAACACGAAGCAACGGTAAGTAAAATAAGTGAAGATAAATTATTTTATTTAATGTCTAAAGGCCTAACAGAGGACGCAGCTAAGGAATTAATAATATTAGGTTTTGTAAATGAATTCAGGGAGGAACTTCCAATGGAGTATGCAGTAGAATTAAATAGATTACTTCAAGCTACTATAGGAGGTGCTTAATTTGAAGAAAATAATATTTATAATTATAATTTTATTGGGAAGCATAGGGGGATACTATTACTATCAAAATATCTATCTTCCAAGTCAAAAGCCAACATTAGAAGTAGAAACAAATAAGGTAGATATATCTGAATATTATATATATGGTAATCATTTAAATATAAAAGGAACAATAAAAAAATTAAATGCTAATTTTAAAAATGCTGATATAATATTATGGAATTCTGAAACGGGAGAAAAGATAAAGTATAAAATAAACTATAAGAAAAATATTAATACACTTAATTTTAATATATCAGATTCAATTAATGATGGGATTTATTTAGATAACATAAAACCAGGAAAATATCAAATATATTTAAGGTTAAAATATGTTAAACAAGTAAAGAAAAAGGAAGAAGTAACTTATAAATACTTCCCACTAGAGAACAAAACTTCTTACAAAACAACAGATTATTATACAATTTCTAAAACAAATAATAAATTGCATATATATTCAAATAAAAAAACTTTATCTATAAAAGTAAGTAAAAATAATGAAGAAGTATATGATGTTGTGATTGATCCATCTGGTGGTGGAATTGATAAAGGTTCAACAGGAAATGGTCATAATGAAGCTGATATTACTTTAGAAATGGCTGAAAAAATAAAAGAAGAATTGGAAAAAAGCAAAATCAAAGTAAAACTTACTAGAACTAAAGATAGCTTATCAGCAACAGATTATTTTGATGAATATAATGATGGTGGGCGTGCTGTTATTTCTCATGAAGTAAATGCTAAATATGTATTCTCATTAGAAGCAACAAGCAGTCAAAATGTTCAAACTAGTGGTTTTAGTATTTATACAGCATCAGATATAAACTATGATTTTGCAGCTAAATTAACAGAAAATATTATATCAAAAACTAATTTGAAAACATCAGCTATAACAGCATATAGAGTTGATTACGGAATTTATAGTCATAATTTTACAGAAAGTGAAATATCTGATAATATGGCATATTATGATCGTAAAGGGTATACTCATTACAACATAACAACAAATTCTAATTATTTATATATGATTAGAGAAACTGGTGGAATTATGACTGGAGCATATGTTGATGATAGTAATCCAGAAAAAGTAGGAGTAAACAAATATTATAATAGCAATATTGGGGCAGAAGCTTATGTCATAAGATTAGGATATTTATCCAATCAAGATGATTTAAATGCTATGACAACTAATCAAGGAACTTATGCCCAAGCTATAGCAAATAGTATAATTAATGAACTAAAGAGCAAATAATTTTTGCTTTTTTTGATAAATTTATATAAATTTAGATGTGATTTTCAAAAGACATACAATTAAAGAATTTGTTTTGAATTGTGCTTATTTATTACTTAAATACAATTGTTATTATAAAAAATATTGGTTCTTTGAAATTCGGTGTGTCTAAAAAAATCACATCTAAATTTTAGGCGTGATTTTATCATATTTTATTTTTTAAAACTTAAAAAACTAAATCATTCTTTAAAAAATTCAAATTAATATTAAGTAAATTTATAATGAATACTTTTTGCTAGCCATACCGAATTTCGAAGAACCAAAATATTATGGAATTACTCCCCAACCTGTTACAACATTTCTTCCTCCATTTTTTTTTGCAAGATAATTTGGTGTATTAATTAATTTATTGTTTATGACAAGAGAAGCTGATTGACCACCATCAAGATTGGCAGCATTACGTGCTCCATATTTTTTTAATGTTTTTATAACATCTTTTAATGTAGCTCCATTAGCATAAGTTTTTCCTTCGGTTACTAAAAAAAGAACAATACCATCTTTTCTTTGGGCAATAGCGCATTTGTTAGCAATTCCATATGGTGTTCCTTCTATTTTTGAGGTTTGACCATTGATTATTAAAAATGGACCAAATTCTATTCCTTGTCTAATTCCCGCTGCGATAGCTTCCTCACCACTTACATTACTCATAAGTTTTAGTTTTCCGTCCTGTGTAAAGCCTATAATATTTCCTTTATTATTGCTTTGCCATACTATTTTACCATTATCTATTACATATCCTTGAGGAATACTAGAATTATCCATTAATCCATTTTCAAATCCTCCACCATTTATGCAAACAGTTCCTTTGTATCTTTTGCACAAATCGATAACTCTTTCGCCTTTATCATCAGCTACAAATTTTTTCGTTCTGATAAGCGATATTTTTGTTGGGTCATATATGATAACAATATATCCTTTTGCATTACCAACTTTTGTTGTTATTAGTTTGTATAAATCATTTTTATGTTTTTTCATTAAAACTTGTTTTTCATAACTACTTTTATAAATAACAGAATTATCAAATTTTATTTCATTAGTATTTACATTTTCATTAATTGGAACTATATAGTTTTTTTTCATTATTTTTTTTATTTCTTTATCATTAAAAAATATTTTAGCTAGCCATTTATGATTCATTGTTTGCATACTCGTTGTCACATATATGTTTCTGACATAATCCCATGGACCGTACAATATTATTGCTAATATTATAAAAGTTAAATCAATTATAACTACTGAAATTATTACTTTCTTCATTTTTACACTACTTTCATACAATAACTTAATCTATGTTTTTATTATAACTAATTACATTGCAATTTTCAACATTTTTATTTTAAATTGATTGACAAACTTGTTAATCTATTATATTATTACAATAGTAGTAAGATAGGGGTTCTTGCTATGTACTATATGTACTATGAGATATTTTGATGAAGTGGGAGGTGTGATGTATGGCAATAATAAATAGAAAAAAGAAAATAGGTGGTATCTTTTTAGGTGCTATGACAATTATAGGAATTGGATATGCAGCTTTATCTAATATTGATTTAAAAATTACTGGTGATGCTGTTGTTGGACCAAGTGGAGATAAATTTAATGTAAAATTGGTTTCTGTTAAAAAAAATCTTGATGGTAGTTCAAATCCTTTATCATGTGAAATAGCTTCAGATGGATTAACTGCCCATTGTACTGCTAATTTAGAAGGAGCAACTAACTGGGAAAATACACATAATAACTATGGCGAAAATGTTTTTACTATTAAATATACTGGTAGTGATTCATATGATGCTGGTTTAACATATGAAGTTTCAAAAAGTGGTTCAAATAACATTGAAGTTGGTGTTTCTCAAACAAATGGTAGTGATGGATTAGTTAATAAATTATCTGCTGGAGAAAGTGCTGATTTTTCCGTTTATCTTTATACTTCTGCTAGAGCGCAGCTTGGTGATAAAATAGATTTTACTATTAATATAAAGGCGAAACCTATTGAAAAAAAATAAATTAATTTAGGGTGAAATAAATGAGAAATGATTTGTCAAAAATATACATAATTGAATTGTTTGCAATTTTTTTCACTCTTCTTAATTTTTTTATATTTAAATTAAATTATGTATGGTTAGTTGTTGTTTTTACTTTCTTTACATTACTGGCTTTTTTAATTATAGGAAATAAAAAGGTAAAATTTATAAATGCTATAGAAGTTAGATTATTAATGATTGCTTTTGGAATTGTTTATTTAATTTTATTTTATTTATTAGGAATATATTTTGGGTTTTATAGATCAGTTGTAACAGTTAGTTTTAATTCTCTGTTTCGTTATTTAGTTCCAATTATTATAATAATAGTAGAAACAGAATTATTAAAAAATTTGTTTTTTTCAAGAAAGAATAAGATTTCTTATGTTTTAGGAACTGTGCTATTTGTTATGATAGATATTAATTTAAATAAGAGTATTACAGTAGATTATAATTTGTCATCTCTTTTAAATTTTTTTGGGTACGTAGTATTAACTTCGATTTCATCTAACTTATTGTACAATTATATTTGTATTAACTTTGGTTATGAATCTAATATAGTTTTTCGAATACTTACGACATGTTATATTTATGTTATTCCTTTTGTTCCTAATGTTTATATGTTTATTAGAATATTTTTGAAAATGTTTAGTCATTTTCTAATTTATATAATTCTATATAATCTTTATTATAAAAAGTACCATAGGTTTGAGAAAACAAATTTATTTGAAAAGTTATTATGGAGTATATCTTTTTGCTTTGTAATTATTTTTTGTGTTTTAGTTTCTTGTAAATTTAAGTACGGTATGTTGGTTGTAGGTTCTGGTTCAATGACTGGAACTATTAATAAGGGTGATGCAGTTATTTTTGAAAAATATAAATCTCAAAATTTAGATGTTGGTGATATTGTTGTTTTTCAGAGAAATAATATGGTAGTCATTCATAGAATTATTAATATTGATGGAGATGGTACACGAATATATACTAAAGGTGATTTTAATGTTCAGGAAGATGATGGGTATGCGAGTGATAAAGATATCATTGGTATAGTTAGATTTAAAATTCATTATTTTGGTATTCCATCTTTACTATTAAAAGAATTAGTAGGATGATAGTATGAAGAATAAAAAAAAGTGGTCTTTATTGAAAATGTTGTTGACATTGATTATAACAAATTTTATATGCATAATATTTGGTATTGTTATTTGTTATCAAAAAAATAATGATATTAGTCTTGCGTATAATAGTACACAAGACATTGATTATAAGGTTTATTTGATAGATAATAATTTTTTTAAAGATGATTATTTAGAAAAAGGAAATCAATATATTTCAGAAATTGTTGATTATATTAATATTAAATTTAAATATAAATTTAATATTGCAGATTATATGAATTTAAATTCAAAATATAAGTATAAAATAATTTCTAATTTGCAAATAATTGATAAAGAAAATGGTAATATTTTATACAATAGTGATAATGATTTATTAAAAAAAGAATTAACAGGATATTATAATTCTTTTAAGATTGACGAAGAAGTTAAAATAGATTATAAAAAGTATAATGAAATTGTTTGTGATATTATAAATAAGTATGATTTACAAAATATAAAATCTGAATTAAAGATTAGTTTAAAAGTTGACAATTTGATTAATGCTAAAGGTTTAAAAAAGCAAAAGAATCTAGATAGTACTATTTCGGCATCTATTCCTCTTAATATTAAAACGTTTAATATTAGAACTGATAAGAGAAAAATTGATACTCATGAAGATAATTATATAAAAGTTGCTAATAAAAATATAAATAATAATTCTAAATTTGTTATTATGTTTATGATTGTTATTGAATTGTTAATGCTGATTGGCTATATTATTTTAAAAGTTGGTAGAATGAAAAACAATTATCAATTAATATATAATAGAGAGATTAATAGAATAATAAAAAAATATGGTTGTTTTATTCAAAGGGTTTATAATACATTTGATTTGACAGGATATCAAATAATAAGAGTAAGAGATTTTAAAAATTTGCTGGATATAATGGAAATTATTAATTCACCTATATTAATGCTGGAGAATAAAACTAAAGATGGTTGTTTTTTTGTTGTAATAACAAACACAAAATTTATTTATGTATATGGTGTTAAGGTAAGTGAAATAAAAAAAAGATTAAATAATAAAGATAATTAATTGAGAAAGGTTATCTTTTTTTCTTTGTGTGTATATCTTAAAAAAATTATAGACTAAATATAATATAATATGAATTTTTAAAGTAAAATGTCAAATTAGTGTCAAATAAAAAAAGTAAAACTTACAGTTTTTATGGAATTTTATTCTAAAAAAAATAAGTTTTATAGAAATTTAATCGTTAAAAATTAAATTTTAAGTATAAATCTTAAATTTATGGCCAAAAATTACCAATATATTTATTAATAAATATTTAAAATAGTCATTTTGAATAAAAAAATAAGTGTGTTATATTCTCTAACGAAGGGAGGAAATAATATGTTGAATCAAGTAGTTTTAGTTGGTAGAATAGTTAAAACACCTGAACTTAGAATAACAGAGAATGGTAAGAAAACCAGTCGTATGACGCTTGCTGTTCCAAGAAATTACAAAAATATGGAAGGTGAATATGATACCGATTTTTTAGATTGTACTTTATGGACTAGTGTTGCTGAGAATACTAGTGAATATTGTCAAACTGGCGATATGGTTGGTGTTAAAGGAAGACTTCAAACTAGAATAATTCAAAATGAAGATGGAACTAAGAAAAAAAGAACTGAAATAGTTGCTGAAAGAGTTACTTTTTTAGCTCAATCAACTGCAAATAAAGAAGCAAATACTGGTAAAAAATCAATTAAAGAAACAAAGGAGTAATATCTTAAAAATTAAGGGGAAAATTACTCCTTTTTTAATAGATATTTTACTATCTAATATATGTAAAATACATTATTATTAATTGTCAAATAATTTATATTATGCTAGACTAAAATTAGAAGGTGATTGCATGGTGATTTTTAATAAAAAAGCAAAAAGTGATGATAAAACAAAAAAATCACTTGAAATAATAAAAAAGGAAAAAACGAGGATAAAAGATTCTAAAAAAAAGTTAAAATTGGAAAAGAAAAAAATAAGGCAAGAAAGGTATAGAAAATTTTTTTCCACAAAACTGGGGAAAATTATAAAAAAAGCATTATTTTTAAATGAAAAGGAGGAAAAACCATCATTAAGGGAACAATTTTTTATAGCCTTATATTATGAATTTTTAGGAGCAATAATATGCTTATTGATATTATTTGTTTTATCAGGTGGAAAAAATTACTTTAAACTTTATAGAGAATTAAACAAATTGATTGATACCTACGATACAATTACAAATAATTATTACGGACAAATTGATAAAAAAGAATTAGTAGATTCTGCAACGTCATCTATGGTTTCAAGTATAAATGATAGTTTCACTAATTATACAAATCAAGATGATACAAATTCTTTTATGGAAAATATTAAAGGTAAATATAAAGGAATAGGTGCAACAGTAGCAACTGACAAAGATAATAATAATATCGTTGTAGAAATATTCGATGATAGTCCAGCAAAAAAGGCAGGTTTAAAAGTAAATGATATTATTTTAAAAATAAATAATAAGTCATTTAAAAATAAGACAAGTTCTGATATTGCTGATTATGTTAAAAATAGTCCTACTTCTAAATTAAATATATTAGTAAAAAGAAATAATAAAGAAATAAAAATAACCATTAAACGCGAAGAAATTGACATTCCAACAGTAACTGGTAAAATAATAGAACAAGATAATAAAAAAATAGGATACATAAATATCTCTATATTTACATCTATTACAACAAATCAGTTTAAGAAGCAATTAGCTAAATTAGAAGGCAAAGAAATAGATGGCTTGATTATTGATGTAAGAGACAACTCGGGTGGTTATTTATCAACGGTAACTGATATATCAAGTTTATTTCTAAAAAAGGGGCAAATAATTTATCAGCTTTCTAGTAAAAGTGGTGTTGAAAAGATAAAAGATAATACCAAAGAAAGTAGGAGTTATCCAATTGCAGTTATAATAAACAAAAATAGTGCTTCAGCTTCAGAAATATTGGCTTCATCTATAAAAGAAAGTTATAAAGGTCACATTATAGGTGTTAACAGCTATGGTAAAGGAACTGTTCAAAAAACAAAGCAATTATTAGATGGCAGTATGATAAAATTTACAATAGAAAAATGGTTAACTCCAACTGGAAAGTGGATTAATAAAAAAGGTGTAAAACCAACAGAATATATAGAATATGATCCAACAACTGCAGATAATCAATTATCTAAATCTGTAGAAATAATTTTAGGGGACTTATCTAAATAAAGTCTTCTTTTTAGGTGCTAAAACATATGTAAAAATATGGAAAAAATTGCTAAAAAGTGATATAATAAAGGTGTTACTACATGAAAGGAGTGAACAACCTAAAATGTTAAGGTTTATTATATGTGAAGATAACAAAGAATTTAATAGTAGAATTTCTGAGATAATTAACAAAGTCATGATGTCCTACAATTTTGAGTACAAACTAAATAAGTTCTTTGAATATAATAAAGAAGTAGAACAAGTTATATTTTTAAAGAACGAACATAAAATCTATATATTAGATATAGAATTGCCCGAAATATCTGGTTTAGAAATAGCTTCAATTATAAGAGAAAATGACCAAGAAAGTACTATAATTTTTATAACATCACATCCAGAATGTCAAAATGATATCTTTTATTCAAGACTATTAGCAATTGACTATATCAATAAAGATAAGTTGTGGGCTGGAAGACTGGAAAGCACTTTAAACTATTCTATAAAGAAGTTAAATAAAAAAAGAGTATTTATCTTTGAATTTAATTACAATAGTTATCGATTATTAATAGATGAAATACTATATATTGAAAGAGCAAGAATAAATAAAAGATGTATTATTCATACAGAAAGTGGAGAGACTTATAAAATATGTGCATCTATTTCAGAACTTAAAGGTAAATTAGGACCAAGCTTTTATCAAACTCATCAATCCTGTTTAGTAAATGTTGAAAAAATAAAATGGGTTAATTACAATAAGAATTTGATAGTATTTAACAATAATACTGAATTATATTTACTATCAAATAGAAATAGGAAAGGATTGAAAGAATATGTCACAAGTTATTGAAGCAATAATTGAATTAGTCATAACGACAATAGGAGTGTATTTGTTTGGTAGAATAGCCTTAAATAAGAAAATAGAGGTTTCTAAGTCAAAATTTCTAGTCTTCTTTATAATAACTGTTGTTTGTAACACGATAATATATCTAAATTTAACTGGTACATTGAAAACAATACTAATGGAAATAATAAATATAATATTTTTTGTTAAAGTTTTTAAGATTTCAATGTCAAAGTCAATATTTTTAACGTTAATACATTTATTATTTCTGGTTCTTGCTGAGTTATTACAATTCTTTGTAATTACAAAAATATTAATAATAGATGTGGAATTTTGCTATAGAGAAATTATGGGAAGTATTTATTCTAGTTTTATAAGTTGTGTACTATTAATTACTATTACAATTTTTATCAGAAAATTGCTAAGATTTATATTAAATACAAAGATATCTTCGAATTTAAAAATAATAATATATTCTATAATGACACTCTTATGTACAATAGGACTTTTCTATAAAATGATAAGTGAATTTAAAATAAGTAATGATATTATGAGTTATTTGGTTTCATTAATGATGTTGATAGTGGTTTTAATTGGACTAATTAGACAAGCAATAGACAATGTTATTTTAAGCGAAAAATATGAAAATGTATTAGATTATATGTCTGGATATGAACATGAAGTAGAAAATCAAAGAATAGTAAGACATGAAGCTAAAAATGAATTAATAATAATAAAAAGTAAAATATGTGATGGAGAAAGTTCCAAAGAACTGATGGATTATATAGATGAAATTTTAGATGAAAAAGTAGAGTTTAAAGAAGAAAAGTATGCTAAGTTTGGGTATTTACCTCCAAATGGTATAAAAGGCTTATTATATTTTAAAGCACAACAGGGTCAAAATGAAGGGTTAAATATTTCGTTAAATGTATCTAGTAGAGTTGAAAATTCAAATATTTATAATCTTAATTCTAAAGAGGAAAAGTGTCTAGGAAAAATTTTAGGAGTATTCTTAGATAATGCTGTTGAAGCATCATTAAAATCTAAGGCTAAAGAGTTTGGAATAGAAGTATATTTAAATTCTGATAGTGAATGTGAAATAATAATAGGTAATTCTTTTGATGAAGATATTGATGTAACTAAAATTGGTAAAGAAAGATTTTCTACTAAAGGTAAAACAAGAGGACATGGACTTTTACTAGTAAATTTATTGCTAGAGATGAATAAAAAGGCCTTTAATGTAAAAACAGATATTGGACAAGGAATATATGTTCAAACTATTACAATCAAAAAAAGACCAATAAATAGGATTAAAAAGAAAAAACATAGTAATAAATAATATCTAGTAATTATTCGTGATGATTGAAGTAATATATAAAAAGAACATCTAAAAATTAAGATGTTCTTTTCGATATTTATTAACTTGATTTATTAACTTGAATCTAGTTTTAGTTTGAATATTTTAAAAAACAAAGTTTCTATTTTATGTAGAAAATCCCATTTCGATTATCGAAATAGGATTAAGTGTTGATTTTGAAAGTAAAATAATTTAGATTTATTTTTCAATTAAAGATTTTGGAGCGGTTGGTTCGTCAAATACTATTATAGGACAACTAACAGTTCCCATATCAGCAGTCATGCCTCCTATTTTAGCTAATAGATTAGCAATAAAATTCATAATAATTCCTCCTTCTAAATTTTTATTTATGTTTAAATTTATTAAACACCATACTTATAAGTTTTGTAGTTGTTATAAGGTAACCCAAATATTTTATACGTAACAGGTAAAATACTGATTACAACTTCTAACATACCAATTAATAAATAATTAACTATAGAATAATTATGACATATTATAATTATAATAGTATAAATTATTCCTAGAATAGAACTAATTGATTTAAATCTCATTCTTTTTCTTTTATTAATGAGTGGTCTTTTATAAGTATCAGCAGGGGCGTATAATATAATACAAACGTTACATATTAATGAACATGTAATCAAGAATTCAGCAGGAAAGATAACATATTTACATATTAATGCTCCTCCTAAGAATAAGATAGATGATGATATTAAACAATATATACTCTTAGTAGCATGTATCCCAAAAGCTTGTGATCTGATTATGTTATACATAAGTAATAATATCAGTGTTTCTTTCAAGATTCCTAACAAATATGCAAGTGCAAATATTACAATTAACTTACTAAAAGTTAAGTAAATTCCTTCGAGTCCGTAAGCAATCATTTCCAAATCATCTTGGCTATATTTCTTATCAGAATTTTTAATAAGATTCATTGAAGTCTCCAAGAATTTTTTTTTCATTCTATCACCAACTTGCCATAATTATACTCTTGGTTTTGCTATTTGTATTAAAAGTATGTATATAAAGAGTAGTACATAACTTATTAAGTAAAAAATAACTTTTAAATTAACTGTTTTTTTCATTTACAATACATATTTTAATTTTAATTTAAATTATAATATTTTCTTGTTTCTAAAAAAAAATTATGATATAATACACTTATGATAGGAGGAGAATAAATGGGGAATACAAGAAGAATAACTTTAATCGATGGCTATCGTGAAGTTGGGGAAGTAGATTTAATATGTGCTTTTACAATACCAGATTATTCAGAAAAATATATTATTTATACAAAAAATGAAAAAGATAGAGATGGAAATACTATAATATACTCTGGAAAAATAATATCAATTGGTCAAAAACAATTTATTGAAAATATTAAAGAAGGATCAGAATGGGAAAAATTAAAAGAAATAATGAAAACCATTGCTAAATACAGTTTAGAAGGTGAAAATAATGTATAACAGTCAAAATAGAATTAGAAATATTGAACTCCCTGAAAATTTGTTTTCTAATTTAGGAGAAAGTAAAAAAAGCAAAAAGATAATATCAGAAGAAAATGATATTATTAAGAAATATACTGAAAAATATAAAGAAAATGATTTGAAATTAACTAACTATTCTAATCGTAAAGAATACCGAAATAGAATTAATAATATGTATAATAATATCAAAGATATGACGCCAATTGATAATGAAATTAATGATACTCTTTATTTTAATAATTATATTGAAAAAGGCATTGTTGTAAAACCAAAAGTTTCTTCTCTAAAACAGTTTTGGACAGAATATAGATTAATAAAAAATGAAAAAAAATTACCAAAATATCATTTAGAAACTGAACATTTAAATGTATTTGATGATAAGGAAAAAGATAATGAAGAAATACATTTAGAAAAAACAAGAGAAAATAATGAAAAAGATATTAGTAAGAAATTAGATAATTTTGATAAACTTTTTGAAGCATTATCTACTAGAGTTGAAGAAATTAACGAATATATTGATGAATTAAAAGAAATGCGTATAAACATTGATGCATCAAATACAAAATTACAAGAAGATCAAGAAAAACTACAAAAAGAAAGAAAAAGCTTTATAGATTATAAAAATGAAGAAGAAGAAAAACTACAAAAAGAAAAAGAAAGTCTAAAAACAAATTACGATAGATTACAAACAATAATAGATGATTTAGATAAAAAATTAAACGAATTAGATAATTAAAGCTAAAGTTTTTTCTTTAGCTTATTTTAAAAATATGGAGGCAAAAATGGGAAAAGAATTAGAAAAAATAGATGCTTATTGGAGAGCTGCTAATTATTTATCAGCTTGTCAACTATATCTTTTAGATAACCCCTTACTAAAAAGAAGTTTATCTCTAAAGGATATTAAACATAAGATAGTAGGTCATTGGGGAACAACTCCTGGTCAAAATTTTATATATGTTCATTTAAATAGGGTAATCAAAAAGTATGATTTAAATATGATTTATATTTCTGGACCAGGACATGGTGGTCAAGCTGCTGTATCTAATGCTTACTTAGAGGGAACATATAGTGAAATTTATCCAAATATTACTCAAGATGAAATTGGTTTAAAAAAATTATTTAAGCAATTTTCATTTCCTGGTGGTATTTCCTCTCACGTTGCTCCAGAAACTCCAGGTTCAATAAATGAAGGAGGAGAATTAGGATATAGTATGGCTCATGCTTATGGTGCAGTGTTAGATAATCCAAGTTTAATAGCGGCTTGTGTTATAGGAGATGGTGAACTAGAAACTGGACCATTACAAGCATCTCTTCAAATAAATAAGATTATAAATCCAAAAACTGATGGAGTAGTACTTCCTATATTGCATTTAAATGGTTATAAAATAGCAAATCCAACAATATTTTCAAGAATAACAGATATGGAATTAGATGACTATTTTAGAGGTTGTGGATATTTACCATTTTATGTGGAAGGTAGCGATCCTGAATATATGCACAAAAAGATGTCTGAGGTATTAGATGAAGTAATTGAAAAAATACAAGATATTAAATATAAAAAATCAAATAAAAGACCACGTTGGCCAATGATAATACTTCGTTCTCCAAAAGGATGGACTGGTCCTAAAGAAGTAGATGGAAAACAAATAGAAGGAACATTTCGTTCACACCAAGTACCTATAGATAACATAAATAGCCGTGAAAAATTAGAATTATTAGAAAATTGGTTGAAAAGCTATCATCCAGAAGAATTATTTGATAAAAATGGAAAATTAATAGATGAACTTCAAGAACTAGCACCAATAGGAAATAAACGTATGAGTGCTAATCCTAATACAAATGGTGGTAAATTATTGAAAGAATTAAATTTACCTGATTTTAGAAATTATAAAATTGTAGCAAATCATGGCGAAACTACTGCTCAAGATATGATGGAGTTAGGTTCATATATAAGGGACATAATAAAATTAAATAAAGATAAGCATAACTTTCGTATTTTTGCTCCAGACGAGACACTATCTAATCGCCTAAATTATGTATTTGAAACGACAAATAGAAAGTGGAATGCTAAAAAAATAGAAAATGATGAATATTTAAGTGCTGATGGAGTGGTAATAGATTCTATTCTTTCAGAGCATGTTTGTCAGGGATTACTTGAAGGATATTTATTAACAGGAAGACATGGATTTTTTACAAGTTACGAGGCTTTTATAAGAATAGTTGATTCTATGGCTAGTCAGCACGCTAAATGGTTGAAGGTTTCAAAACAATTACCTTGGCGTAGACCAATATCATCATTAAATTATATTTTAACTTCTCACGTATGGCAGCAAGATCATAACGGTTACACTCATCAAGATCCAGGTTTTTTAAATCATTTAGTAACCAAAAAAGCTGACATAGTAAGAATTTATTTGCCACCAGACACTAATTGTTTACTTTCTTGTTTTAATCACTGTATAAAAAGTAAAGATTATATAAATGTTATGATAGCTTCAAAACATCCAAGACCTCAATGGTTAAACATGGAAGAAGCTGTAATTCATTGTACTCAAGGAATTGGAATATGGAATTGGGCAAGTAACGATCAAATGAGTGAGCCAGATATAGTAATGGCTTGTTGTGGTGATACTCCAACTCTAGAAATATTAGCAGCAACTTCTATTTTAAGAAAATATTTTAAAGAAATAAAAATAAGAGTAGTAAATGTTGTAGATTTAATGCGTCTACAATCAGAATATGAGCATCCACATGGACTTAGTGATGAAGATTATGATTCTATCTTTACAAAGAATAAACCAATTATCTTTGCTTTCCATGGATATCCAAATTTAATTCATCAGCTAACATATAAAAGACATAATCAGGATTTACATGTTCATGGATATAAAGAAGAAGGTACAATAACAACTCCATTTGATATGAGAGTACAAAATGGAATAGATAGATATCATTTAGTATTATCAGCATTAAAGAGATTACCTAATTTAGGAAATAAAAGCGCTGTTTTAAGTCAAATGTGCCATGATAAGTTAGTGGAACATAGACAATATATAGATGAATATGGTAAAGATTTACCAGAAGTAGCAGAATGGAAATGGGAAGATAATTAAAGTTAACCCATATATTAATTTAGTATGAATTTAGTTTATAACCAGGAAAAAATACCCGTTACAATAACAAAAAATAAAAATATAATGCGCTATAAATTTCCTAAACTCTACTATGCTATAATTATAGAAGATTGTAATAGGTATAGTTCAATTGCCTCTAAACAACGAGTAGATATAGTAATGACTGATAATGACTTAAAAATATTATCCTACAAAAAAGAAATGCATGAAAATACTGTATATGAGAATAAAATAGCTACTAAAACAGTTCTCTTGCCATTAAACTCATTTCCCAATCTTCAGCTAGAACAAAAGTTTGAATTAGAAAATACTAAAACAAATATTAAAAAATTCTGAATGTTACATACAAAAAATAAGGGAGTGAGAATTATGAGTAAAAAAAAGTGTTTATTATCAATACTAGTGATGTTATTAATTGTAGTAATTTCTTTAATAACATATAAAGTACAAAATAATCAATCTTTAATAATTGATAATATAGCTTATAACATACTAGTAGAAAATTTAAGAAATCCTACTCTAACAATTTTTATGAAATTAGTTACTTCTCTGATTAATGCCTCAGTAGTAATTTTTATTTCAATTATATTGTTAATAGTTATAAAACCAAAAAAAATAGCTGTAACTGTACCAATAAATTTAAGTATTATCACAATTTTAAATCAATTACTGAAACTTATCTTTAAACGTCCAAGACCATCTGGATATAGATTATTAGAAATAGGAGGATATAGTTTTCCAAGTGGACATGCAATGGTCAGTATGGCTTTTTATGGCTTTTTAGCATATTTATCTTATTGCTATATAGAAAATAAGTATCTAAAATATTTATTTATGATATTAAATATTTTTATAATAATATCAATAGGAATAAGCAGAATATATTTAGGTGTTCACTATTGTAGTGATATAGTTGTAGGTTATAGCGTATCACTAATATATTTAATACTATATGTAAAAATATTAAAAAAAGTAAATGTTTTAAATTAAAATCCCAAAATAAACCATAATTGTTTTATAATTATTTGAAATTTAAATCATAAAATGAAGAAGAAAAGGAGAAGTAGAGATGAAAAAAAACGGAAATGATAACTTAGACGAAGAAAAAAAACAACTAGAAAAGCGATTGAAAGAAATAAAAGAAGAAGAAAAGAAAAATAAGAAAAAAATAAGGGGTAGAGTACTAAGAAAAACTAAGCTAAGTAGTAATACTAAAAACAATGATGAAGCTAAAACTATAGAGTATATTGAACCTAGTGTGGAAAATAATGACTTTAGTAGCTATACAAATGCTAATTATAATACTTCACGTTCAAAAATAAAAGATAATAATAGTAACATGAATATGAGTGTTTTAATTATAATAGTAATAATTGTTTCTGTTATTAGTGGATTAATAGGAGCATTAATAGTAACAAAATTAAATGGAGGAACAACTACAACTGGTGGAGTTACAACAAGTAGTGTCAAGTTAACTGAAACAAATTCAATAGCAGATTCTGTTGAAAAAGTTTATGACTCAGTAGTTGTAGTAGAAGGTTACTCAAAAAAACAATTGTCATCAACTGGAACAGGATTTGTCTACAAGAAAGCAAATGGGAAAGCTTATATAATGACTAATAGCCATGTAGTATCAGATTGTGAAACAGTAAAAGTATTATTTACAAATGGTGATGAGCTAGAAACAACTATAGTAGGTAATGATACTTACTCAGATATAGCTGTTCTAAGTGTAAAGGATTCTGATAAAATTAAATCAGCTACAATGGGGGCAAGTAAAAAATCTAAAGTAGGTGACACTATATTTGCAGTTGGTTCACCTGAAGGAGCTGATTATGCAGGAACAGTCACCAAAGGAGTATTATCAGGAAAAGATAGATTAGTAGCTGTAGCATTATCAAATAGTACTAGTTCTGATTATTATATGAATGTTTTACAGACAGATACAGCAATTAACCCTGGTAATAGTGGTGGCCCATTATGTAACATTAACGGAGAAGTAATTGGTATTACAAATATGAAATTAGTAGAAGATTCAGTAGAAGGAATGGGATTTGCAATTCCTATTGAAGATGCGTTAACTTATGCTAATACATTAGAAAAAAATGGAAAAATCGAAAGACCATATGTAGGAATAAGTATGCTAGATATAACTAATGATTATTATTTATGGCAAGCTGGCATAACATTACCTGAAAATGTAACAGCAGGAGTAGCGGTATACAGTGTAGAAAAAGATTCACCAGCAGAAAAAGCGGGCTTAAAAAAAGGTGATATTATAACGAAAATAGAAGATAAAAAAACAGATAATTTAGCAGAATTTAGATATCAACTATATAAACATTCTCCTAATGATAAAATAAAAATAACTTATATTAGAGATGGTAAAGAAGAATCAACTACCATAACATTAGGTGAAAATAAGAATTAAGAAAAATAAATTGATTCTAATATTTCAAGAATTTTAATATTATGTAAAAAAAGATTTTCAACAATTGTTGGAGATTTTTTTTGACCTCTGTAATTTTGTATTTATTTTTACTAAGTTTACTAAATAAAAATAAATAATATCTTCTATTTAAAAATAAATATTTTCAACAATTGTAAGAGAAATATACTAGTTTAGAATAATATATTCTTTTTAGTTAAAAATAATAAATGGAAAAATGGAAAAAAGGTTTACTTTAATTTTTAATTTGTTATAATTATGATAGATAGATAGAGAAGTTCTATTATCAAAAAGAGTAAAAGGAGAGATAAAGTGAGTAATATTTATGTAAAAAGTGAAATAGGAAAGTTAAAGAAAGTTTTACTTCATAGACCAGGTAAAGAGTTGTTAAACTTGACACCTGATACTTTAAGTGAATTATTATTTGATGATATTCCTTATTTACAAGATGCTCAAAAAGAACATGATGCTTTTGCAAAAGCATTGATAGATAACGGAATTGAGGTTGTCTATTTAGAAGATTTAGTTAGTGAGGTTATAGGAAGTAGTGAAAAAATTCGTGATAAATTTATAAAACAATTTATAAAAGAAGCTGGAATAACTACTATTAAGTATAGTACCCTAACATATAATTTTTTAAATGGTATAAAAAGTCCTAAAAAATTAGTTCTAAAAACAATGGAAGGAATTCAAATTAAAGATATTCCTAAAAAGAAAAGGGATATTGAAAAAACATTAGTTGATTTAGTAGAGAAACCCGAAAAATTCATAGCACCACCTATGCCAAATTTATATTTTACTAGAGATAATTTTGCTAGTGTTGGTACAGGAGTAAATCTAAATCATATGTATTCTAAAACAAGAAATAGAGAATGTATTTATGCAGAATATGTGTTTAAATATCATAAAGATTTTAAAGATACACCACTATATTACAACAGAGAATATGATTGGCATACCGAAGGTGGAGATGTTCTAAATATTAATAACAAAATCATTGCTGTTGGTATTTCTCAAAGAACAGAACCAGCTGCTATAGATCAAATGGCCAAAAATTTCTTTAAAGATCCTACTTGTGAAATTGAAACAATATTGGCTTTTAATATCCCTGTTTCAAGGGCTTTCATGCATTTAGATACAGTGTTTACCCAAATAGATAAATATACATTTACATATCATCCAGGTATTTCTGATACTTTACAAGTCTATGAAATAACTGAAGGTTTTGATCCAACAACTTTTGAGGATTTAAACGTTAAAGAGGTAAAAGGTTCATTGTCAGATATTCTTGAGAAATATTTACACCACCCAGTAACACTAATACCATGTGCTGGTGGCGATAAAGTAGCTTCAGAACGTGAACAATGGAATGATGGTTCTAATACATTATGTATAGCTCCAGGAACGGTTGTAGTTTATGATAGAAATAATGTAACAAATAATGAACTTCGTAAAGCTGGATTAAAAGTAATAGAAGTACATGGTTCTGAGTTAGGTCGTGGTCGTGGCGGCCCTAGATGTATGTCTATGCCACTAGTAAGGGATGATGTTGAATGGTAGATTTAAGAGGAAGAGATTTTCTAAAATTATTAGATTATACTCCAGAAGAGATAAATTATCTTTTAAAAGTAGCTGAAAAATTAAAAAAGCAAAAAAGAACAGGTAATCAACACCGTCATCTAAAAGGAAAACAAATAGCAATGATTTTTGAAAAGGATTCCACTAGAACAAGATGTGCTTTTGAAGCTGGGGCTCATGATCTTGGAATGCAAGCAACTTACTTAGGACCAACAGGCTCACAATTGGGAAAAAAGGAAACCATTGAAGATACTGCTAGAGTATTATCAAGTATGTATGATGGAATAGAATATAGAGGCTATGGTCAGGAAATTGTTGAAGCTTTAGCTAAATATAGTACTGTACCTGTATGGAATGGTCTGACAAATGAATTCCATCCAACTCAAATGTTAGCAGATGTTATGACAATCAAAGAAGAATTTGGTGACCTAAAAGGAAGAAAATTAACATTTTTTGGGGATGCTAGAAACAATGTTGGTAATTCATTAATGGTAGTTTGCTCAAAACTTGGAATGAATTTTTGCTGTTGTGCTCCTAAAGAACTATGGCCAGATGAAAAATTAATATCAGAGTGTAAAGAAATATCTAAAGAAACATTAGCTACTATCACTTTAACAGAGAATGTTGAAGAAGGAGCTAAGAATGCTGATGCAATATATACAGATGTATGGGTTTCTATGGGAGAGGCAATGGACTTATGGGAACAAAGAATTAAATTATTACAACCATATCAAGTGAATATGAAAGTTATGAAACAGGCAAAACCCAAAGCCATATTCTTACATTGCTTACCATCTTTTCATAATAATGAAACAACAATTGGTAAGCAAATAGAAGAAAAATTTGGGTTAAAAGAAATGGAAGTTACAGATGAAGTATTTGAATCAACTCAATCACGTGTATTTGAAGAAGCAGAAAATAGATTGCATACAATAAAAGCTGTAATGTTGGAGACTTTGAAAAAATGAAAAAGATAGTAATAGCGTTGGGAGGAAATGCGCTAGGAAAAACTCCCCAAGAGCAACATGATTTAATAGAAAAAACAGTTAAATATATTGTAGATTTAGTAGAAGATGGTAATCAAATTGTTATAACGCATGGCAATGGGCCACAAGTAGGTATGATATATAATGCTATGAAAAGAGACAATATGCCATTTGCTGAAAGTGGTGCTATGTCACAAGGGTATATAGGTTATCAACTTCAACAAACATTAAAAGATGAATTAGATAAAAGAAAAATAGACAAAAGTGTAGTAACAGTCGTTACTCAGGTAGAAGTAGATCCTAAAGATAAAGCATTTAAAAATCCAACCAAACCAATAGGAGAATTTTTAAAAAAGGGAGAAGCTCAAAAAAGACAATCAGAAGATCATTCTATATATAAAGAGGATTCAGGTAGAGGTTGGAGAAAAGTGGTTGCATCTCCAGAGCCTAAAAAAATTCTTGAAATAAAGACCATTGAAAAATTAATGAGTGAAGGAACCATTGTTATTGCTTGTGGTGGTGGTGGCATTCCTGTTGTAATGACAAAAAAACAAGGATATGAAGGAATTGATGCTGTAATTGATAAAGATAAGACTAGTGCTATGTTAGCAAAAGAATTAAATGCTGATGAATTATTAATTTTAACATCAGTAGATAAAGTATCGTTAAACTATAATAAACCAGATGAAAAAAAATTATCTAAAATGTCTGTAGCAGAAGCTAAAGTTGGAATAAGAAATGAACAATTTGGAGAGGGAAGTATGTTACCAAAGGTTGAAGCGGCTATAGATTTTGTAACTAATACTGGTAATAAGGCAATAATAACTTCTTTAGAAAAAGCAGCTTTAGCTACCTCGGGTAAAGCTGGAACAGTAATCTATAAAAGTTATAATCCTAAAGAAAAGCCTAAAAAAAGAGTTGCATTTTCATTAAGTGCCTTTACTATAATCTTAATTTTAATATATTTATTAGCCTTATCAACTCATTTTTTACCTAAGGCTACATTTAATGGAAATGAAATAGTAAATGGAACAGGAGTTGTTGGAGCAACATTATCACAAACACTATTAGCACCTATAAAAGGTTTTGGTGATGCTATAGATATATGTGTATTTGTTTTAATACTAGGTTCTTTCTTAAAAATAGTAAATTCGACAAACTCTATAGAAACAGGTGTTCAAGTATTAATAAAAAAATTACATGGACATGAATTAATATTGATACCAATTCTTATGATTTTATTTTCCATAGGAGGAACCACTTATGGAATGTTAGAAGAAACGGTAGGTTTTTATGCGTTATTAGCAGCTGCTATGGTTGCTGCTGGAATGGATACAATAGTATCATCAGCAATAGTATTGTTGGGGGCTGGTTCCGGAGTACTAGGTTCAACAGTTAATCCATTTGCTGTTGGTGTAGCAATAGATGCTGCAAAAAAAGTATTACCAGCAGGAACAGAAATAAATCAAGGAATTATAATAGGGTTAGGCATTGTTTTATGGCTAACAACTCTACTTATATCAATTTTGTTTGTAGTATCCTATGCTAAAAAAATAATAAAGAAAAAAGGTTCTACAATTTTAAGTATTCAAGAACAAAAAGCTATGGAAGCAACATATGGAGAAGAAATTAGTAAAAATGTAAAATTATCTGGAAGTCAGAAAATAACACTTATTCTATTTGCTTTAACTTTTATAGTAATGATAGTAAGTTTTATACCTTGGGAAGATTTTGGAATAAATATATTTGCCAATTCTAAAATTATAGGTTTATCATGGCTAGTAGGCTGTCCTCTTGGGCAATGGTATTTTCAGGAAGCAACTTTGTGGTTTTTAATTATGACAATTATAATTGCCTTAGTAAATCGTATGACAGAACATGAAATTGTAGATAAACTAGTAGATGGTGCTGATGATATGGTAGGTGTTATTCTAATAATAGCTCTAGCAAGAGGCGCATCAGTATTAATGAGTCAAACATACTTGGACAACTATTTAATTTATAATGCTTCTAAAGTATTAGAATCTGTACCTAAAATAGTATTTGCACCACTAAATTATATATTCCATCTAGGATTATCTGTATTAGTACCATCTAGTAGTGGGCTTGCTACCTTATCAGCACCGATTATGGCACCACTTGCTCAAAAAGTAGGTTATAGTGTAGAGACAACTATTATGGAAATGGTTGCTGCTAACGGTTTTGTAAATTTATTTACTCCAACTTGTGGTGCTATAATGGGAGGATTAGCTCTTGCTAAAGTGGAATACACTACTTGGTTAAAATGGGTATTTAAAGTTCTAATAACTATAGCGATAGCTAATATCTTAATTTTAACAATAGCAATGTTAATATTGTAATTTATCATTATGTATATTTAAAAAGTCTCTGCTAGCGATATAAAATATTAATTGTTAATAATTTAGTTATTATTTTAGAAAACAAAAAACGCTTATAATGATTTTTAAATATTTTCAAACTTAATGATATTAGAAGAATAAAACAGCATTCAAAATTTTGAGTGCTGTTTTTACACGGTATAAATATAATATTATTAATTGAATATAAAGTAACATAAGGTATACAGTTTTATTTAGGTAATTTTCTTTAGAAAACATCTTCTTATTTTTGATACCTATTACTATTTATTTAAAAATACCTCTTTTATATACTGGTAATATTTTTGGCTTTTGTCTACTTAAATAATTATTAACCTCTTGAAAAAACATTCTAATTTTGTTTACATTGTTAATAACTATATCTTTATTCTCTAAGTTATAAAGATTTTTATATTTATTAGGACTAATTCCAATATATTTCTTAAAAGTTTCTGAGTAATACTCCAAACTATTAAAACCACTACTAATAGAAATGTTAAGAATTGATTTATTACTATCGAGTAATTGTATACTTTTATATATCTTCAATTTATTTATATAATTAATAATACTATCACCGATTTCTCTTTTAAATAATTTCATAATATAAAATCTATTATAAGAAAAATAATTGGATATTTCATCTATTGAGATATCTTTTTTATAATTATTATTAATATAAATTAAAATATTACAAACAAGGTCATTTGAATACATAAAATACCTCCACTTAAGAAAATTATATCATAAAAAGCCACTATTGTTTAAAAAATACTCAAAATATGGTTGTATATTAGAAAGTGAAAGGAGAGAAAAAATATGGAAAGCTATGCAAGATGGACTACTAAGAAAGAGTTAATTAATTTATTAACTAAAGTAAATCCAAAAGAAAAAATTAAAAATTCTGGTATCGTAATGGACTATGATTCTGATAATTTATATCTAGATACTACTGATGCCCCAACATTAGTAATAGGAGGACAAGCATCTGGAAAATCTCAAGCTATCAGTCTTCCTTTAATAAAATCAACGTGTTTAGCTGAAGAATCAATTATTATAAATGATGTAGGAGGATTTTTCTATGAAAACACTTCAAAAGAATTCATTAATAATAACTATGATGTAAAAGTAATTAATTTTTCAGATGTAACTAAAACTAACTACTATAATCCACTAGCACTACCATATCTATTATACAAGGAAGGTAATAAAGATAAATCTTTAGAACTTATAGAAAATTTAAGTTATTATATATTTAAAGATGAAGAAAATACTGATTCGTTTTGGATAAATTCATCAAGAGATTATTTTACAGGAATTGTTTTATATTTATTTGAAAATGCTAAAGAGGAGGAAATTAATTTATCTAGTGTTTATTCTTTATCACTAAGTTTAAATGAAAATAAAAAATTAATAGAAGAAATAAATTCTTTAGACAGACTAAACAGTATTTATATTTATCTTACAAATATAATAAGTGCTCCCAAAGAAACAAAAGGTGGAATAGTTGCTACATTTACTAAAAACTTAACACAATATATAGCTAAAGAAAATTTATCCAATATGTTATCATTTAATGATATTGATTTAACATCAATAACAAAAAATAAAACAGCTATCTACATCATAAATAAAACTGAACAATTAGCTAATAATTTAGCCTCATTACTTATAAATCAACTAATTGAAGCAACTATTATTTATGGTAAGAAAGAAAGAAGACTAAATATACTATTAGATGAATTTAACAACTTGGCACCAATTTGCAATTTATCTAATTTGATTAATTATACAAGAAGCTTAAATATGAGATTTACAATTCTTTTAAATAGTTATATTGAATTAAAAAATAAATATGGAAAAGAAGAGAGTGAATTAATTAAATATTCTTGTTCTAATATCATTTACTTATTAGCAAAAGATGATTATACTTTAGAAGAAATAAGTAAATTATGTGGCAATCAAAACAGTAAATCAGCTTTGATAACCAAAGAAGAATTAAAAACTTTAAAACTGTTTGAAGCTATCATCTTAAAAACTAGAGTAATGCCAATTAAAACAAAATTAAAACCTGACTATTTAATAAATTGGAATATCGATTTTTCTGAAAATAAAGATTATCCTCAAACTATCTTAAAAGAAAAAAACGTATATACTTATGAATGATGAAAAGTCCTATTAGCAATAAAATTTGTTAATAGGATTTTGCTATACGCACAAAAAATAACACTTAATTAATAGTTGCCATAACACTAGTAGATGTGTTAGAATATACATCAAGGAAAATTCTAACTACTTTAAATAAAAACTATTGTATTTATCTAAAAAAGGGATTTTTCAATAATTTGAAAAGGAGTTAATAAAATGGCAAAGAATGAAGAAATAACATTAAAAAATACAAAAGCAGAAATATTAGAGGCATTAAATGAAGCTTTAAAAAGAGAAAAAAATATGACTAAAGTTAAGTCTGATCCTGTAAAAGAAGAGCAAACAAAAAAAGAAAAAGAAGCAATAAATAACACTAGAGAAAATGTTGAAAAAAATATATTTTCTAATGAACTAATTAATAAATTTAATGAATTAGAATTAGCTATAAGAACTTTAGAAAATAAGTTAAAAGAACTTTATGGTGTAGAAAAAGAACTAAATAATCTTACTGTAATTATGAATGCTGGTAAGGATTGTATTGCAAATATTGAAGAGGAAAAGAAAATTAAAAAGCAAGAATTAGAAGATAAAATTCAAAAACTAGATGAAGAATATAAGGAAAAGAAAGAAGAGCTAGAAAAAAATTATACTAATCAATTAAATAATATAAAACTAGAAAGAAAAAGAGAAGAAGAGGAATACAGCTATAATCTTAAACGTGAAAGAGAAATTAGCAATAATAAATGGCAAGATGAAAAAGCAAAAAGAGAACAAGAATTAGCAATAAAAGAAGCTGAAACATTAAAGATTAATAAAGAAGCAAAAGAAAAAGAAAAATATATTAGTGATTTAGAGAAAAGGGTAGAAGATATTCCAAAAACTTTACAAAATGAATATGAAAAAGGAGTTAAAGATACTAAATTAGAATTAGAAAAAGAACATAAATATGCAACAGAACTTCTAAAAAAAGATTTTCAATCAACAATAGATAGACAAAATGATAAAATAGAATCTTTAACAGAAGAATTAAAATCTGTAACAAACCAAAATGCTTTGCTACAAGATAAAGTTGATAAAGCTTATCTAGAAATTAAAGAACTAGCATCTAAAACAGTAGAAACAACAGGTGCTGTAAAGATAATCGGAAATTCTAATCAAGAAACAATTAGATAAAAATTCTCTTTTTTCTATACCTTTTACATAATTATTTAATAATGACATCTAAAATAGCGTTTACCTATATTGATAAATGCTATTTTTTTAATTAAATTGCTTTTAACATATTTACTAATACCTCCTAGGGGTGTTATAATTACGCAAGGAGATGATAATATATGAATAATAACTGTAAACATTGTATCGATTGTACCAAAATTACTCATAGAGATGAAGAAACAAAGAAAAAATTAAATAAAAGATTAAAAACTATCGAAGGTCAAATTCGTGGTGTCCAAAATATGATTAATGAGGATAAATATTGTAATGATATATTAATTCAACTCTTAGCAATAAATAAATCCATTAAAAGCGTTAGTAATGAAATTTTTAAAAATCATTTATCTACCTGTGTTGTTAGAGATATTAAAAATAATGATCCCAAAATTATTGATGAAGTAATGGAACTAATAAGGAGATTAGATTAATGCAAGTTATATACGTAAAAATAGATGGCATAAGTTGTGATAATTGCAGAAATAAAATAACTAAAGAATTATTAAAGGTAAACAATATAACTGATGTGAGAATAGTTAAAAACATTGCTAAAATAACTACTACAACAAAAATTGATGAGGTAAAAATTGTGAATGTAATAAATTCATTAGGTTATTTTACCAAAAAAGACTATATAAGCACAAATATCATAGAATTCACGCCAAAAAAAGTAGGAGTTTACTCTATGAATTGTTGGATGAATATGCTTACAAATAACATTAAAGTTGTAGATGATGAAAAATATTTTGAGGTGAAAAAATGAAAAAAATAATATTAAAAATAGAAGGAATGACTTGTAGTGCCTGTTCTTCAAGTTTAGAAAAATATTTACTAAAACAAGAAGGAATAAATGATGCCCTAGTAAACTTAGTAATGTCATCAGCAAGTATTAGTTATGAAGATAATATTACAGAAGATGATTTAAATAGATTCATAAGTGAAGCTGGCTTTAAATCTCTAGGAATTTATGATGAACAGAAAGAAAATGTCAATCCTAATAAAAATAAATATTTTCTAGTTAATGGCCTAATTGCCTTATTAGTTCTATATATTTCAATGTCTCATATGCTCTCTCTACCAACAATCCCATTTTTAAATATGATTAATTATCCCATAAACTATTCAGTATGTCTCTTTATCTTCAGTATATATTTTATATATTTTGGTAAAGATATCTTAATAAGTGGCTTAAAAAATCTAAAACATAAATCTCCTAATATGGATACTCTAGTAATGTTAGGCGTTGCCTCTAGCTTTATACTTAGTACTTTCAATATGTTTATGATATTAAAAGGCCATAATGAATATGTAGAAAATTTATATTTTGAAAGTGTCTGTATTATCCTTTACTTAATCAAATTTGGAAGATATATAGATAATATCAGTAAAGAAAAAACTAAAGATGCTATAAAAGGCTTAGTAACCATTACTCCCAAAGCAGCACTTCTACTTATTAATGACAAAGAACAAGAAGTATCTATTGATGAAGTTAAAAAAGGTGATATCTTAGTAGCCAAACCAGGAAATAGATTTGCAGTAGATGGTATTATCGTAAAAGGAAATTCTCATATAGATGAATCGTTTATAAGTGGTGAATCAACACCAGTTAAAAAAAATAAACATGACAAAGTTGTAGCCGGATCAATTAACTTAGATGGAGAAGTTTTGTATAAAGCCGAAAATATCGGTAAAGATTCTACAATATCTGAAATAGTTAGATTAGTAGTAGAAGCCACAAATACCAAAGTTCCAATAGCTAGAATTGCCGACAAGGTAAGTGGCATCTTTGTCCCAATAGTTATGGTAATAGCCATAATAACTCTTATTATTCATTTACTACTTGGATTTACTCCAAGCGAATCTATTATTTATTTCGTAACCGTACTAGTATGTGCATGTCCTTGCGCCTTAGGATTAGCAACTCCACTTGCAATTGTAGTAAGTGAAGGATTATGTGCCCAAAATGGGATATTAATTAAAAAATCTGAAATACTTGAAAATGCTAATAAAATAGATGTAATTGTTTTTGACAAAACAGGAACACTAACTTACGGTAATTTAAGAATATCCAAAATAATAAATAATTCAGCATACTCTGATAATGAATTAATAGAAATAGCTACCTCACTAGAAAATAAATCAACGCATCCAATTGCTACTGCTTTCAAGAAGTATGCTAAGAAAAATAATTTAAAAATCTTAAATGTTGATAAATTTCAAAATATACCAGGAATAGGTTTAAAAGGAGTAATTAACGGAAAAGAATACTTAATTGGCAGTAGTAAAATATTTACCAAATATAAAATAGATAATAAAAATTCTAAAGAAGAAAAAGAATTATCTCTATATAAAAATAGTATTATTTATATCGTTGAAGATAAAAAAGTACAAGCCCTTATTGGTGTTAAAGATATTGTTAGAGATAATGCCGTAGATGTCATAAAAAAATTAAAGTCAATGAATAAAAGAATTATTATGCTAACAGGAGATAATGAAATAACTGCTAATATAATTGCTAAAAATATTGGTATAGATGAAGTAATATCAAATGTAGCTCCTAAAGACAAATCCAAAAAAATTAAAGAGCTTAAAAATAAAGGCTTAAAAGTAATGATGGTAGGAGATGGTATCAATGATGCCCCAAGCTTATCACTTGCTGATATAGGTGTAAGTCTAAATTCTGCTATCGATATAGCGGCTGATTCATCTAGTGTTATTCTGATGAAAAATGATTTAAATGCTATATATAATTTATTTTTAATAAGCAAGAGGACAATACAAAACATAAAAGGCAATTTATTTTGGGCATTTTTCTATAATATTTGTATGCTTCCCATAGCTTGTGGATTATTAGAATTTGCAAATATTTCTATGAATCCAATGTTAGCAGGACTAGCTATGACTCTATCAAGTTTAACTGTAATACTAAATGCCTTAAATTTAAAAAGATGGAAGGAGAGATAATATATGTTTAATAAAAAAATAAAAAAAATAGTTACTATTGAGGGAATGATGTGTGAGCACTGTAAGAATAAAGTTGAAACCTCTTTATCTAGTATAAATAATGTTTCTAAAGTAAAAGTAAATTTAAAAGATAAAACTGCTACTATTTATTCAACTGCAAGCATTAATAATGAGGATATTGAAAAAATAATTAAAAAACTAGACTATCAAATTATTAGTATAGGAGAAGATAAATAGTGAAAAAATTTTTCTATATAATTATAGCAATTATATTTATGTTATCTCTAACAGCTTGTACTCAAAGTAAAGATACATCTAAATCTAATTCAATCAATAAAAAAATAACTGGTAAAATTGTTAAAGCTAATTTAAATGATGATGGCAATATTATAATTAAAACGAAGGATATTACAACTAAAGCTATGTATATTAGCTATGAATATGAAGGTGTAACAATTGGCTTACTTGCTGTTAGGGATTCCAAAAATAATTTCAAAGTAGTTGTAAATACTTGTCAATTGTGTGGAGGAGCTCCAAATGCTTATTTTGTACAATTAGGCAATAAAATTCAGTGTCAAAACTGTAAAAATATGTTTGCAATTGATGAACTTGATAATCTTGAAGATGGTGGCTGTAATCCGATAGCCATAAAAGATAAAAAAATACAAGATGGAGTCATAACTATAGGTGTTGATCAGTTAAAAGAATTAAAAGATAAATTTAAAAATTGGAATGGCCCAAAGCATAAATAAAAATTTTATTGTGTATTGTACAAATTAATAATTGTTATAAAAATACTATTTATTTTAGATTATAGAATATTAATAAAAGTTAAGGAGGTAACTGTGTTGAATAATTTAGATGAATATATATTAGAAATAAAAGAAAAGATAAAAACAATATCAGATATAACAGAATTAGAGATTATTAGATATGTTTATTTAGATCTAGGAAACAAAATTTCCTTTGATGAAACATTCCAACCATTTGGTAATAGTAAAACAAAACAAAAAATATATAAATATCATTCTAAATTCAAAAAAGATTTAAATGAATGTTTAAAAAATAAAAAGGCCATTTGTAAATCATTATCTTATATTTTAGAATATGTTTTAAAAAGTTTTGGAGTGGATATAGTAACTAAAGTTGATGATAGTGATATAAGAAAGTGTCCACATGTATATAATATAATCAAACAAAAAAACGGTATCTCATATGTAGTTGATCTTCAAGAAGACTTATATAACATTCAATCTCATTATTTTACAAAAAATTTTGCTATTAATTCAATAAGAGAAATGAAGCCTATAATTAGTAGATTTGAAATAGAACAAATTGATAAAAAACTAGGTTATATTAACCCTAAAAAATATTATACAAATGAATACTTATATTTACTAAAGTCTACTTTTGACATAATTGACAATTTTGGAGAAAAAGTACAATTTATTTTAGAAAATATTGATGCATTTACTTTGAAAGATATGGGATACACAGATATAATATGGCATCATAAAACTATATTAGAATATTTTTTTAATAAGTTAGATTTTGATTACCAAGAATCATCTGGAAGAATAAGAATGATTAATTGCTATAAAGATATAAATAATAAAAGAAAATATTTTAGTTGCATTGCTGTTCGAAATAAAGGAGAAACAGATATTTATTTATACAACAAGAACGAAGCAAAATATTTTAAGTTAAATATGGATACATTTGCTAAAGTAGTAGAAAATGGTTTAGTAATCCACAACTGTTCTGTTCCAGGGTTAAGTAGAACATTAAAAAAATTAAAATGTCGTACTGACAAGTTGTGTAAATAAAAAAACTTTAGTACTAATTATTTATATATTTAAAAAATTATAATTTAGTAGGTTTTATAATAGAAAAAACGATTGATTTATAGAAAGTTTCAATCGCTTTTTTGATTTATTAAATAACTAAAATATTCTTGTTTACCAGATAATACATCTTTATAGAAAGTTAGTTTTCAATGAACAAAATCAATTGCTTCCTGTATTTCTTGTTTTTTCTGCTCCAACTCACACAACTTTACTTCAAGCATTTCCTATCTTTCTGGTATAGAAGATTGTCCCTTTATACACAAATTAAGATATTCCTTAATTTCTCCAATACTCATACCACATTTTTTTAAACAAGATAAGCTGTTAATCCAATTAATATCATCATCATCAAATCCTTCAGATAAAGATATCAAATCTTTTACGGACAGTGTAAATAAATAATCGAAACAACTTTTAGCAAAAATAAAATGTTATAATAGTAATTACATAGACATTTCTATTATAACAAACTTGACATTATAATTAGTATAAATATGTCATTGAAATTATGAATAGTATAAAAACTTTCTCTTTTATAAATTTAAGGCATAAGATTACTTTTAATATTTATATACAAAAAAATAATTAAATCTTTAATTAGTTACAAATAATCTTTCATATATATTAATTTTTATTAGATTAGTATATTTGTGTAGACTAAATGATGATATTAAAAATATAAAATTACAAATTGAAGAACATTCAGAATACAGACTAATTAGCTCATTAAGTGACTTAGAAAAAGAAAAAATAGCACCATTTTTATTTGAAATATTTAATAATGATTTAAAAAATAAATAAATGACTATCAATTTTTGGGATAGTTTTTTATAAAATTATTACAACAACAAAGCATATCAATAAGAAAATATTATATATTGTTAAATTTTTTATAAATAATTAGCGAACATAATCAAAATTTATTCTAAACTAACAAGTTTATAAACAATATTAGAAATTATATAAAAATACAACAAAAGACTAATAAAATATGTTATACTTAGTTTAGAATAGATATGGAGAGTGAAGTATGTGTGGATGTTTAAGTACATTATTTATGTTTCCAATATATTTAATATATTATGTAGCAATATCATCATACTATTTGGTATCTTTTTTATGGACAGCAATTGTTCCCGTAATAAGAGTAGTTTATAATTTTTTTAAGAAAAGTGTAGCAAAAGAAAATAGTAAAAAATTAAAATATAAATCTAATAAGATATTTAATACAGATAATAAAGAATTGAATGCTAACAAAATAATTCCAATAAAATTTAAATTTCCGTATATTGTTGTAAAAATTGATAAAAATGTAACAAAGAAAATATTTAAAAATGATGATATTAATTATGAACTTTTTGGCTTAGAAGCTTCATCATTGCCATTAACATCATATTATTTTGATAATGGTGATTATTATGAATTTGAGATTTCTGAAGATTATAATGCTCTGTCCGGAAAATTAATAAATGCTATGTTTCGATATCTCAAAAATAAAATGATTGTAGAAATAGGCGATGATGAAAAAAATATCAAATATAGATATTATTACAAAAATGGGCAAGTTATTGTAAATAATATGTCACCAGAAAAGCAATTAAAATTTAATGCAAAAATAAGAAATATCTATAATGAGTTGAAAACTAAGGTGACTGATAAGTGTCTACTGGATAAAGATGAAAATGCCCTTGAAAATGAATTAAAACCTTATGGTTTTGAGTTAGAACTTTTTTACATTATTGATAATTACTTAGATGATGATTATTTAATTTATGAATGGTATTTTTCTAATCAAGTATTATCTATTATGAAAAAAATAGATTTAAACATTCAGTATGTACCTTTGCCAGATATAGAGGTTATAAATCAAGTAGAAGAGCCAGTATTAGAAAAAAAGACTACAAAATCTCAAAAACAAAAAACTTCGTGGAGAGATAAAGAATTTGATAAAGAAGCAAGATTATGGGGACTATCCAAAGAGGATAAAAAAATTGCCAAAGAAGAAAGAATGAGCCCAGCAGATTATGTAGAGGCTCTTGAAAATGATGATGATGAACTTGATGAAGATAAATAGGAGAATGATATATTAATGTGTTATTAAAAATTAAATTATTAGCTAGTATTCTATATTTTTATAGCAAAGGAAAAAGAATATCATAAACTATTTTAGGTGATAATTATGAATAATAATAAGTTAGTTGGTGTTGTTATCGATCCTGGACATGGAGGTAGTGATCCAGGTTCTTCAGGTAATAATACCAATGAAAAAGATTATACTCTAAAGATTTCTAAATATATGTATGAGCGCTTCAAAGAACTAGGAGTCCCAGTTACTTTAACTAGAGATAAAGATATTACATTAACCCCAACAGAAAGAGTCAATAAGATTTTATCAGCCTACGGTGATGATCCTAATGTCATTGTAATATCTAATCACTTGAATGCAGGAGGTGGTGATAGTCATTGTGTAACGAATGTATAACAATTAAAGCCAAATAAATTTAGAAAGAAATGGAGAAATGTTATGAATATTAGTTACACTAAGAAAGGTGATTATTTATTGCCAGATTTAATATTAGAAAATAAAAAACAATATAATATAGAAAAATATGGATTATTAAGATTAAATTATATTAAGAAGTTCAAACTAGGATTATATTTTGATTTACTGGTTAATGATAAATTAAATGAATATCTTCATAATATTGATACTATTGTTATGGAGATGGTGCAGAAGTTAATTAAAGAACTGACTGAAAAAGAAAATATAAATGAAGAATTAAAACAAAATAATCAAATGCTATGGATATGTAAAATGAATAATATTAAAAATATAGCAGAAGAAATAATTTTAAAGGAGTATATCTATGTCTGATATAACTGATAAAGAATTTGAAGAAATATATTTATCTTTCCATAACAATGTTAATGATTATTTAAATAAATATATTATACCAGATGTAGTAGTATTCTATTTAGCAAATGCATATAGTGATAGTGTAAAATATTTTGTGGTAGACATAAAAAAAGAAATCATCCAGTGTTATAATAAATTTGAAAACAAAAAACAAAAG
>CAKPER010000004.1 GCA_934149245.1 uncultured Bacilli bacterium
TTCTTATTATCTCAACAATATAATTATATCATTTTTACAATAAAAAAGTAAGGCTTGTAAGCTTAAAATTGTTGAGACGTGAATTTTCATTTGGATTTCCGGTTTTAAACAAAAAACTGCAATAAGTTTGACAATATTGCCTAAATTAAATATAAGTATTGATTTTCTAATATTAACAGTTATAATAATTGTTAAATTTATTTGTATTAGGCACGATGTGATAGGCTTTTTTGCGTAAGGATTTTAATAATCCTGACGCAAGCCTTACAAATCACATTAGTGGGTTCATGATACAAATAAATTTAGATAAACGGAAATAAGTATGAAAAGCGGAAATAACTCCGTAGTTTTAGCGTGCAATAATTTAAACATTATTGATATAAATTAAAAGACTTATTGCAGTTTTTACATTAAAAACCAGAAATAAGTCTAATAAACTAAATAAATTCACATAAACCTGCATTTAGTCTAAAAATTTACGTTAAAATTGTTGAGATAATAAGCAACCTTACAAAGTAATTATACAATACTTTAGAAAAAAAGAAAAGAGTATTGAACTTTGTCAACACTCTGAGAAGAATTTATTCTTCTAAATCATCATCATTTACTATAGTTAAATCTGCTAAATCATCATCATTATCATCATCTATATAATTATCACTATTATCTATTGAATCAAAATCGTCAGGTTCTCTAGCATCTTCATCATCATCTATTTCCATATCACTTTTAGATTGTTCAGCTTCATCATTGGCATCATCATAAATATCACTCATTGCTACCTTTACTGTATGATTAGATTTTAAGTCCCACTTTCCGTCTTCTAGTAAGATAAACTCTTTGGAAGTTGTTAGACTTTGAAAAAAATCTGCTATATTGTCTACATAATCTGATTCAGATAGTTCTAGTAAATTGCAAACCTCCTTAAATAAATCTGCGGTAGTCATTGTTTTTTTTGTTTCTTCTAAATATATTTTTGCTATTTCTGTATAAGATAGCAATTCTAACTCACTTTTAGGAATTTTATTTAATTTCATATTTATATCTCCTCTCTTGGAATTAATCCTATTAATTCTAAAGAATTACTTATTATAATCTTTGTAGCATATAATAAATTAATTTCTTTCAAATTATATTCTCTTTCTTTAAAGTTATACTCATCATACAACAAAACTAATTCATAAACATAATTGAAAATTAATTTTGGATTACAACTTTGGCATGATTCCAATACTATATCGCTAAATTCTCCCAACTTTTCTAAAAGATTATATTCAAAATCATTTATTATTTGCAAATTTCTTTCCAAAATATTTAATTTTTCATGATTTTTTAATAAAATATTATCAATTTTATGAGTAACTTCTTCTATATAGTAAAATGGATTAGAGAAATTTTTTATAAAATATTCATCTAATTTTGTTTTGGGGTATTCTTTTGATATATAATCTGCACAAAACAATCTTATTAAATTTAAATTATCATTTTCAAATAAGTCATTTAATTTGCTTTCAGATAAGTTTTCTATATTTTCTAAATATAACTTTCTATAATATACTTTATAATCAATTTTTAAAAGTTTTAATAATTCATTTAATGTATTATAATCCTTTGTTGGACTAGACTCTATAGTAATTAAATTTTTTCCATTTAGTTTTGTGTTATTTATGCAATAAGCTAAATCTGTTAATACTTTAGTGTAAGTACCATCATTTGTTACTAAATTAACATTATCATCTCCTACTTTTACATTTAGACCATTACTTTTTATCTCTGTATACGGTTGTAGCTTTGATAAAGTATCCTCAATAATACCATTAATATATAAATCAGAACTTTTTATATAATAATCAAAATTTATTCTAAATTTATCTAATTTAATTTTAATATCATTTATAAAGTTATTAATTACTTCTTCCTTAAAAAAGTCTAAAGATTCATTTTGTTTCTTTATTAAATGAACATCAAAAATTGATTTAGCTATTTTATGTAGGTAGTAATCTAAAGCTTTACCTTCACTATCAAATTTATTTAAATTACCATTACAAATATTTTTATAATATTGTTTTACTATTTCACTACATTTATTTAAGGTTTCGTTATTTATTTTAAGATAGCACTCTTTAGTAGGCAAATATCCACAATATGATAGTATTCTAGATAAATTATCACTATATATAGCTTGACACACATTTTTAGGAGTTAAAGTAGAAATGTTATCAATTTCTAAGCACTCTATACTTATATTGATAGCGTTTCCTAAATTACTTCTTCCATAGTTTGATTTTTCATTTATTATATCATTAATAAATTCTAATAAATATGATTTTTGCAATGTTATTTCAATTATTCCAATATTATCTATTGTAGTTTTATCTATTACTTTATTATCATATAAATTTTTTGCTATTTTTTCTGCTACTAAACGAGGATCTTTTTTTAATTTTTGGGCGATAGTAATTGCTATATCAGTAGTATAAATATTATGTTTTTTAGAAATATTAATATTTGATAATTTTATATCTTCAGTGTAATTATTCTTTATACTGGCTCTTAGCAAATTTCTCAAATTGCTTTTAATGCCCATATATTATTTCACTCCTTCTCTATATAATATTCATATTTTGTATTAGAATCATTTACTAAATATAGTACTTTTATGTATTTGTCATTTATTTCTAATGATAATGTTGTAATTTCTATAAATAAATTTATATCATTAGTCTTTATAATATAATTGCATTCAATTGTTTTATTTTTTTCAAAACACATAGTACTAAGTATATCATTATTTTCTCTTATTAGAATTAATTTATCTTTAGAAGGTAGTTTAATAGTATACTTATCATTATTATCAAAATAAGAAATTTTATTTTTATTATAAATAGAAATAGAATTTATTGTTTGCTTTTCGTTTGTATTTACATTTTTTATATATCCATTAATATTTATTTTCATTTCTTCCTTCCAATCTATTAATTCAGTAGTCATTATATCATAACTTTATAAAAAATAAAACTTATATTTATACTTTTTTTACCAATAATATAAATGTATAGAAAAAATACCGTATTTGTTGGGAAAGAGGGATTAATATTATGATTTTTTTTAAGAAATTTTTGAAGATTTTTGAATATATTGTATTATTATTTTTGACATTTAATATTATTTTATATGCATATTGTTTTATTACCCCTAAAATTTCTATTAATAAAAAGCAATCATATTATTTATATGATAATAATAATAATGCTATTTTTAACGATAGTAGTAAATGGATAAAGTTAGAAGATATTAGTCCATATGTTATTCAAGCAACTGTATCTACTGAAGATAAGTTTTTTTATAGACATTTAGGATTTGATTATATGCGAATTTTTAAAGCTGCAATTAATAATATTACAAGTATGTCGTTATCAGAAGGAGCTTCTACTATAACGCAGCAATATGCTAGAAACTTATTTCTAAATTACGATAAGACTTGGAATAGAAAATTTGATGAAGCTTTGGTGGCAGCTGAGTTAGAAACTCATTATACCAAAAATGAAATATTAGAAGGATACCTTAATACAATAAATTATGGTGGAGTATATGGAATAGAAAATGCTAGTTGGTACTATTTTGGTCATAGTGCAAGTGATTTAAGTTTAGCAGAGGCTTCTATGCTTGCTGGTATTCCGCAATCACCTGCTAACTATTCTCCCTTAATAAATAGCACTCTTGCCAAAAAAAGACAAAAATCGGTTTTAAAATCTATGTATAAAAATAACAAAATTGACAAAAGTGAATTGAAAGAAGCTTATTCTACTAAATTAAAATATTTAGGTAAGGAACATGAAACAAATTTAGAAAATGCCCTTTATTTTAGAGATGCCGTTTTAAAAGAATTAGATAGTATTAGCAGTGTACCAAAAACGCTTATTGAGACTGGTGAATTAAATATATACACTACTCTTGATACTAAGGCTCAGGAAGATTTGGAAAACTCTGTAAAAAATAATATGAAAGATAGTAATGATAACTTACAAGTTGCTGGATTAATGATGAATCCTGATAATGGTGGAGTAATGGCTATGATTGGTGGAAAAAATTATTCATCAAGTCAATTTAATAGAGCAATTAGCTCTAAAAGACAAGTTGGTTCTATTATGAAACCTATACTGTATTATTCAGCCTTAGAAAATGGTTTTACTTCTGCTTCAACTTTTATTAGTGAAAAAACTACATTTAATTTTTCTAATAATCAAAAATATATGCCTAAAAATTATAACGATATATATGCAAATGGACCAATTACAATGGGAGCTGCTATAGCATATTCCGATAATACTTATGCTATTAAAACGAATCTCTTTATGGGAGAAAAAAATTTACTTAATATGAGTAAAAGGTTAGGAATTAAAAGTAATTTAAAACCTGTACCATCTCTTGCCCTTGGTACAGGAGAAATTAGTATGATAGAAATGGCTGAAGCTTACAGTAGTTTTGCTAATATGGGATATAAAATAGAGAGTCATTTTATTGATAGAGTTCTAGATAAAGATGGTAATATCCTTTATAAATATAATAATGTTAAAGATTCTATTTTAAATTCAAATTTAACTTATATTCTTAGTGAAATGCTAACTTATACTTATGATCAGGCATTTATTGATTATAGTTATCCTACTTTAATTAATTTATATCCAAAAATAACTCAAAAATATGCTATTAAAAGTGGAACCACTGATACTGATATGTGGATTATTGGATATAATAAAAAAAGTGTTTTAGCTATTTGGAATGGTTATGATGATAATAAAGTTATTACATCAAAGAATGGTTATCATAAAGATATTTGGATCGATACAATGGAAAGCTATTTGAAACAAACTAAAAAAGAAGATAACTGGTATAATATGCCTAAAGATGTTGTTGGAGTTATGTTAAATCCTATAACAGGAACTATTTCCACTAATAATGATAAAAAATCTAAAGTTTACTATTTTCTTAAGGGAACTGAACCTACTGATGAAACTATTGATTTAGAAAGTGTTTTTCGGGAAGAAATTAATACTACTAAAGAAAATTAAAAAAGTGGAGATTATTTTTCCACTTCTATATTTATAGTGTATGACTGTTCACTATTATTTTCATTTATATTTAATTTATATCCCAATGATTCTAAGCTAATAGCCATATTTTTAAACATATTTATAACTGGAGTTACATCTTTTGGTGCTTGCATATTATTTATTGATGTATCCATATCATCATCTTCTTCTGGTATTTCATCTAATTCATCATCGTCTTCATCATCAATATCATCTTCTGAATGATTATTAGGCATAGTGTTATTAGATGGAGAATTAGTATCTAAATTTCCGTCATTGCTTTGTGTAGGTTCATTTATTAATGGAGCTGGAGATATATTATTTGCTACTGATGATTGTTGAGTTTCATTTAAAGTATTTTGACTTGATAGGTTTGGAATTATACTGTTAAGTGGATTAATATTATTGACTTCTTGAGTATTAATTGAAGAATTCGAGATTGGAGATTCATTTAAATTCGGAGTTGGAACAAAACCTTGATTAACTGAACTTGGTAGTGGTTGATTATACTGAACATCAGAAGTGATGTTAGGTGTAGTATTTATTTGATTATATGCAATATTATCATTATTATTAGGTATTGATTGCATAGAATTATTTAATTGACTGTTATTATCAACTACCTGTTGTTGTAATGGCGTAGTATTTATATTTTGATTGTTTAATTGCTCCAAATTAGGAGTAATATTTTGTCCAGTTGCTAAAGAACTAAAATTTTCACTAGGATTACTTTTAAAATTACCAATATTATTATTTAATGGCTGGTTATTTTGCATACCATAATTACTAGTTTGTTGTTGAACGCTTTCTTGATTTGTTCCCGTTAAATCTATTAGAGGTGAAGGTGCTGTTAATGGTTGACTATAATTCATTTGGTTAGATTGTTGTTGAAAAGAGCCAAAATTTGGTGATAAATTCATATTAGTTGGTTCATCTTCCAAAGATGGAAAAAATCTTCCTCCAAATGTTGGTTCCTGAACAGGTGATGGCTGTTGAACTTGTTGATTTAAATTATTATTATTTTCATTAATTAAATTATTTTGATTATTATTCATAATATTTTCTTCCCTTTCTTCTTCTTTATTTAATTCAGATAAACTAATAATATCAGAATTTATAGAATTATCTTTAAATGTAGGTTGTTGTATAGCTGAATCTATTTTATAATTAGTTTCTTTATTAACTTTTATTTCTCTATTTGATAATTCTACTTTAGAATTAATTCTATCTAGAGGAATGCCTAATGATATGCTAATTTTTTCTTTATTTATATTAGGATATTCCAAAAGCTTTCTATATAAGAATGCCTCTTCTTTGCCAGATAATTCTTGTCTTTGAATATTGTCTAGAATAACCATTTCTATCGCTTGTTCGTCAGTTAGATTTTGAATTATTACAGGTAATTTACTCATTCCTATTGCTTTTGCGGAATTATATCTCCTATTTCCTAAGATAATTTCATATTGAATTCCCTTAGGTCTTACTACTAAAGGGGTTATTATTCCATGATTTTTAATTGAAGTTGCTAAATTATCTAAATTGTTGTAGTCATTATCTATATGCGATTGAAACTCTCCCGGAATTAACTCTGTAATACTTATATATTTAATATTTTCCTCCACAGCTATCCCCTCAATTCTTTATTCTATAAATATAATAAACTACTTTTTAAATTTTTTCAAGAAAAAAGTAAAAATTTATATATGTTTACAAATTTTTCTTTTTTATTACTTTATATTCTCTTGGGTATTTGATATCTGTTTTTTTATTTTTCTTAAATAACACTAAAGTTCTAACACTATTTTCATATGGTAATTCAAAGCACTTTTTATCTTCTAAAGATAGGGATAATTTATTCATATAATGGTTTATATCTATTTTTTCATTAGATATATCCCCTTTCATTGCAATATACATACCTCCTACCTTTAATAGTGGTATTGAATATTCTAGCAGATGAGTTAAAGGGGCTACCGCTCTTGATGTAACTATATCATATTCTTCTCTTACATTTCTACTATATATTTCTGCACGTTCATTAATAACATTTATATTTGTTAAGTTCAATTTCAAAATAACCTTATTTAAAAAACTACATTTTTTTGTAGTTGAATCGACTAATGTTATATTCAACTGTGGAAAAGCTATTTTTAATACCATTCCTGGAAATCCTGCACCTGTTCCTATATCACATACTTTTTGATCAGACAATTCTACTATTTTGCTAATTGTTAGAGAATCATAAAAATGTTTTAAATATACTTGATTTTCATCAGTTATGGATGTTAAATTATATTTTTTATTTTCTTCCTTTAACAATCTATAATATTCATCTAATTGAGATAATTGTTTAGTATTTAATTTAATTCCTAAATCTGATAAAGCTCTTATAAATTCATCTTTATTCATTATAATTTTTCCTTAAATAAATCATTAATATAGAAATATCTGCTGGATTTACTCCACTAATTCTCATTGCTTGACCAATGGATTCAGGTTTTACTTCTTCTAATTTTTGTCTAGCCTCACTTGCTAGATTTTTTATTTTTTTATAATCTATATCTTTAGGAATTTTTTTAGTATCATGACTCATTATTTTCTTTGCTTCTCTTTTTATCTTATTTATATAACCTTCATATTTTATCTCTATTTCAACTTGTTCCTTGATTTCATCACTATAATTAGTATCAAAAAGTTCTAGTTTTTTTAATATACTAAAATTTATCTCTGTTCGTTTTAATAGTTCATATACAGTTATTCCATCTTTCAATATTGCTGAATTAATAGATGATAATTTTTCGTTAATTTCACGGGATGGTTTGATTTTTATATCTTTTAATTCTTGTTTTAACTTATCTATACTATCTAATTTATTTTGAAATTGTTGATATCTTTTTTCATCAATTAAGCCAACTTCATAACCATATTTTCGAAGTCTAATATCTGCATTATCATTTCTTAACAATAGTCTATATTCTGCTCTTGATGTTAACATCCTGTAAGGTTCTCTTGTACCTTTTGTTACTAAATCATCAATTAAAACTCCTATATATGCCTCATCTCTTTTTAAAATTAATGGTTCTTTATTCTCAAGTTTTAATGCTGCATTTATTCCAGCTATTAATCCTTGACATGCAGCTTCTTCATATCCACTTGTTCCATTTATTTGGCCTGCTGTAAATAAATTTTTTATAATTTTAGTTTCCAAACTAGCATAAATTTGGGTTGGATAAATAGCATCATATTCTATGGCATAAGCATATTTTAAAATCTTGGCATGCTCTAATCCTGGAAGTGAATGTACCATTTTTTCCTGAATATCAATTGGCATACTAGTAGAAAATCCTTGTAAATAAATATCATCATAGTATAAACTTTCAGGTTCTAAAAATAATTGATGACGATCTTTATCTTTAAATCTTGTTATTTTATCTTCTATTGATGGACAGTATCTAGGACCAACTCCGGTTATATCATTTAAACCACCATACATACTTGATTTTGATAAATTATCTAAAATAATTTTGTGAGTTGTTTTATTTGTATATATTAAATAGCATGGTTCTTGATTATTCATATCATATAATGCTTTAATATCATGAGAAAATGTATATTCTTTTTTATCACCATCTTCTCTTTTTGTTTTTGAAAAATCTATTGAATCCCTTGCTATTCTTGGAGGGGTTCCTGTTTTTAATCTTAAAATTTTAAAGCCATATTTTTTTAAATTATCACTTAAGTGTAGAGATGGTTTTTCATAATGTGGACCACTTCTAACTCTACTTGCACCTCTTAAAATATCAGATTTTAAGTATGTTCCAGTAGTTAAAATTACAGTTTTTGATTTTATAATAGTATTATCAGATAATATTACACCTTTTACGGTTTTATCATCAATAACTAAATCTTCAACCATTCCTTCTAATAATTGTAAATTTTCTTGGTGTTTTAAAGTTTTCAACATCTCTTGTGGATAAGTTACTTTATCTGCCTGTGCTCTTAACGAATGAACAGATGGCCCTTTAGAAGAATTCAACATTTTCATTTGAATTAATGTTTTATCGGCATTTATTCCCATTTCTCCACCTAGAGCATCTATTTCTCTAACAATAATTCCTTTGGCTGAACCACCTATTGATGGATTACATGGCATTGTTGCTATATTTTGTATGTTACCCGTTATTAATAACGTTGAATGTCCTATTCTTGATGTAGCTAAAGCAGCTTCACAACCAGCATGTCCTCCTCCTACTACTATTACTTCATAATTTTCCATTTATTTCACATCTTTTCTATTTTCCTAAACAAAATCTTGAGAATAATTCATCTAATAATTCTTCTTTATAAGTTTCTCCAATTATTTCTCCTAATGTTTCCCAAGATTGTTTTATTCCTAATTCAACTATCTCTATTGGCTCATTATTATCAATTGACTTAATTGATTCATCTATATATTCTAAAGATTTTTTTAGAAGTGATATACTTCTAGCATCAGTTAAATATGTTAAATCATCAGATTCTATTTGGCCTAAGTTAAATAATTTTATTATTTCTTTCTTTAAATCATCTAAACCTACTCCATTTTTAATACTTGTTTTTATATAACTTTCGGTTAAAATATTTAAATCAATTTTTTGTTCAAGATCACTTTTGTTTATAACCGTAATATGTTTTTTATCTTTTAATAAATCAAATATTTTTTTATCTTCTTCTTGTAATATTTCATTATTATTTAATATTAGTATCACTAAATCACTTTTGTTTATTATTTCTTTGCTTTTTTGAACACCTATTTTTTCAACAATATCATTTGTTTGTCTTATACCAGCTGTATCTATTATATTTAATACGACACCATTTAAGATAATATTTCCCTCGACTATGTCTCTCGTTGTTCCCTCAATATCTGTAACAATTGCTTTTTCTTCTTCTAATAAAGCATTTAATAAACTACTTTTTCCAACATTAGGTCGTCCTATTATCCCAACATTTATTCCATTTGTAATAATTTTTCCTTCTTGTGATTTTTTTATTATACCTTTTAATTTTTCATTGAATTTTTCCAAGAAAGGTTTTATACTTTTAGTTGTTAATTGTTCAATATCTTCATATTCAGGATAATCTATATTGACTTCTATGTGTGAAATAATTTTTATTAATTCTTCTCTTAATGTTTTTATTTTGTTTGTCACTTTTCCTGTTAATTGATTAATTGACAAATCTCTTGCACGTTCTGTTTTAGAAGAAATTAAGTTCATAATACCATCTGCCTCTAAAAGATCAATTCTACCATTTAAAAATGCTCTCTTGGTAAATTCACCTGGCTCTGCTAACCTAGCACCATTTAATAGTAATAATTCCAATATTTTATTTGTTGTTGCAACTCCACCATGACTGTTAATTTCTACTATATTTTCTGTTGTAAAAGTTTTGGGAGCCAGCATAACCGATACTAATACTTCGTCTATTACTTTATTGTTATCTACAATATATCCATAATTTATTGTATGGGTAGCAACCTTATTTAAATCTTTACCTTTCCATATTTTGTTAACTATTTTTAAACTATCAATTCCACTTACTCTTATTATTGAAATGGCTCCTACTCCAAGTGATGTTGATATTGCTGCTATAGTATCATTCATATTATCTTTCTCCTTTTTCTATATTTTAGCATATTATAAAAAAAAATAAAACTATGTATATTAATTATCATTGTATAATTCAATTTCTTTTTTGTTATATGCTTCTATGATTTTATTCCAAATAGTAGAATTAACATATCTAGCTTTTTTGGGATGAATTAAATATCTTACTGTTAATTCAATGTGGTCATCTATAATCTGAGTATATATTATTGGATCGTAATGATTATAATAAATTCTATATTCACTAGATATATTGTTTATTTGTTTTTTCATTTTTGCAGGAATACTTTTGATTATTTCATTTGAATTTACTATTTTGTAAATTATTCCTTTTGTTTTTGATATGTCTGAATTTAGTGGTACTTTTATTGTAAGTTCATTCCAAATATATTTAAATGCTTTATTATAATTTCTTAATGGATAATTAAAGATTGTAGAATTAGGAATATGTGTTATAACACCTGTACTTTGTCCAATAAAGTTTTCATTATTTACTTCCAGCACCTCAAAATTAAGAGCATTAATATTAACAACATCACCTTTATAATTATTTATTTCTATTCTATCTTCTATTACAAATGGTTTTTTTAATTTGATATATATTCCTGAAAAGAAGTTAAAAATTAAATCTCTAAGTGCTATTGTAAAACCAGCAGATATTAAACTTATTACAGTTAAAAAATTATTGATATACTTTCCCCATAAAAATAAAAATATTATTAAATTTATTATAGTAATTAACACTTTAAATTTTTGGGTATATAAGTATTCATTTTTAGAATTATTAACATGTTTTATAATTCTTAATCCTATTTTTTTTATAATATATAGAGCTAAGAAAAATAAAATACTTTTTAATATAAGAATTATATATTCTTTATTAATGCTTGTTAAATTACTAATATACACTATTGTTTTCATTATTGCACCTCTTTTCTTATTTTATTAATTAATTTTATTTTTATGAAAGAATTAGCTTTAAGAAAATTAAACCAAGAAAAAAATTAATTTTCTCTTGGTTTTATTACTACATATCTATTTGGTTCTTCACCATGACTTTCTGTATATACCTTAGAATTGCTAGATAAGGCATTATGAACTATTCTTCTTTCATATGAATTCATACATTCTAGCTTTGCTTCAACACCTGTTTGAGATACTTCTTTAGCTATTTTTTTTGCTGTTCTTTCAATAATTTCTCCTTTTTTTGCTTTGTAATTTTCAACATCTACTATTATTTTTACCTTATTATTAATATTTTGTGGTATTGTTTGTCTTATTATATCTTGAATAGCTTGAATTGTTTTGCCATTTTTCCCAATTAAAATGGAATTATTATCTGAAAAAATAGTTAAACTTATTGTTTTTTCAATTCTTCTAACTTCTAAATTAGCTTGAATTCCCATTAAACTAACTAGTTCTTTTATCTCCTCTTTTAAATAATTTATTAAATCATTTATACTAACAATCTCTATTTTAGTACTTTTTTTTAATATACCCTTTTTTTCTTCAACGATATTAACTATTAAATCACTTTCTTGAGTGTTCAATTCATTAGTTGCATTTTTTATAGCATCATCATAATTTTTACCTTCAAAAAAATACTTATTCATCTATTTTTCCTTCTTCCTTTCAACATAAATATTCTGGAAAATGGTAAACAAACTAGATGTTATCCAATATAGACCTAAAGCCGCTGGTAGAGAAAGCGATGCTACTCCAATCATAGCCATCATAAAGTATATTGTGTATTTCATTTGATTAGCGGCTGGACCCGATTGATCTTTTAATGTTTTAGAGAAAGACAAGAAAGATGTTAAAATTATTAATGCTAATAATAATACATACCAATAATTATGATGTGTAAAAATTCCAACCCAAGGAGTAGTTCCCATCTGATAAACTAGAAAATTATTTTCAAAAAGAGCTGGTGTTCTATTAATTGCTTCTAAAAAGGCAAATAATAATGGTAATTGAATAAAAGCTAACAAACATCCTGACATAGGATTTATTTTATATTTTTGATAGACCATCATCATTTCTTGAGCTTTTTTAGTTTGTTCCTCGCTACTATCTTTTCCTTTATATTTTTTCTCTATCTTTTCTAATTCTGGTTGAGCTTTTTTTAATAATTCGGATTGCATAGCAGTTTTTTTGGTTACTGGCATTAATAACAATCTAATTAGTAATGATGTTATTATAATTGATAAACCATAATTTTTTAATAACAAACCAATCTGAATTATTAACCACGCTAATGGCTTTACAAATATGCTCGTCCATAGACCTTCATAATTTTCCAATGGACTAAAATTTTTACATTCTGGTAACTTAGAAACTTTAATTCCATTTTTTTTATATAATTTTGTTACATTATCATTTGTTGGCTTACAAATAATGTTTTCAGTAATTGATTGTCCTGTTTCTTTATTTATTACAACATTATTTTTTTTATCTTTTAGTGTTTTGGTACACCCTGATAACAATAATACACACATTATTATTATAAATATTTGTTTTATTTTATACTTATTTTTCATTAAATTCTCCAATCTTATTTATTAGTGTTATAAACTTTTTTTCTAACTGACGATAGTCCAATTCTATTGCCTTCTTCCTAAATATTATAACATAGTCATACGATTTTTGTATAGCATTTCTGTTAGTATCTATTATATTTTTTAATCTTCTTTTTAATTTATTTCTTTGGTTAGCCTTTCCTACTTTTTTAGGAACAGATATTCCATAACGATTATTTAACATACGTTTTTCTACAAAATAAACCACAAAAAAACTATTCTTTACAAATTTTTTATTATTTATAATATTCGTATACTCAAATTTACTTTTTATTATATCCTTTTTCTTCATTATCTCCTCCGCTTATATATAATATATGAAAGAATATTACTATTTTTTTAAATTAATGAGTAAAAAAATGCTACATAAGTAGCATTAAGCACATAATCTTTTTCTTTTTTTTGCTCTTCTCTTGCGTAGAACATTTCCTTTAACACGGGCAAAAAAGCCATGTTTCTTTGCTCTCTTAGCTTTATTTGGTTGATACGTTCTTTTCATAAAATTACACCTCCAAGTCAAATGCTATTTTATTATATATGTTAATTAATTTTCTGTCAACTATTATACTTATAAAAACAATATTTTTTGAAATTTTTTACTTTTTTATTTTAATATTTCTAAATTTATAGTATAATATGTTTAAGAATAAGGAGGATGATTTCATGTTTAAGGAAATAACCGCAATTAGTAAAAATTTTGCAATGGTTAAACTAGAAGGAAATGCTAGTGATGATTTACTCAATATGAATGTCATTTTTGAAGATGGAACAAAAAAAATACTAGGAGAGGTTGAAGAAGTCGATGGTCAGCAAATAAAGGTTAGTTTCCTGGGAGAATTTGTTAATGATAAATTTTTAGGTGGTATTATTCGTAAGCCTAGCCTAACTTCAAAAATTAGAATGATAAATCAAAACGAGCTTAGTGAGCTTGTTGGTGACAATAATGATAAAAGTATGATATTGGGATTATCACCTCTTTATAATGACTATCCTATAAAAATTGATATTGATGATATGTGGAGTAATCATAGTGCTATTTTTGGTAATACTGGTAGTGGTAAAACTTACGGAGTAGCCAGATATGTGCAAAATTTATTTAATATTCCAAATATCATACCTTTTAATAGTAATATTTTTATATTTAATAATACCGATGAATATGATAATGCCTTTAAAAGTATAAGTAATTTTAATATTAATTTTAACTATAAAATGTTCTCGCTTTCTGGTGAAAGTAGTAATAGAATTAGGTTACCATTATGGTTATTGTCTGTTGATGATTATGCTAACTTATTAGATGTTACAGAATACTCGCAACTTGCTGTTATAGAAAAAATGTTAAGTTTAGTATCGGCATTTGCTCGTAATGATGAAGAATCAAAAAGATACAAAAATCATTTAATAGCTAGTGCTATAACATCAGTTTTATATACAAATCAAACTCCAGGAAGAATAAGGGATCAAATATTTTCTATTTTAGAAAAGTGTAACACTGATGAATTAAACTTAGATTTTGAAGTACCTGGAATTGGGTATACTAGACAATTTAGAAAATGCTTTGAAATTGATAGTAAAGGAGAATTTGCAGAGCGTGTTTTAATTGCTGAATATATTCAAAAATTTATTGATAATACAACTAAATGGAATGAAGATTTTGTACCTATCTATTTTACACTAGATGACTTGGAGACTGCTCTTAATTTTGCTCTTATTTCCGAAGGATTATTACTTAATGAAAAATCATATTCAGCTGCTATGGCTTTAAAAGTAAGATTGCATACTCTAAATAATAGTAGTTATAAAAAGATTTTTGAATATGATAGGTTTGTTAACGCAACTGAATTTTTGATGGATATAATTATGATAGGTCAAAACAAGAGAGCACAAATTATTAATTTTGTATTAGAAGGCATCGATGACAGATTTGCTAAAGCTATTGTAAAAGTTTATTGTAGAATTATTTTCAAGTTTAGTAAAGGTTTAAAAGAAAGAGGCGCAATGCCAATACATTTAATGTTAGAGGAAGCTCACAGATATGTACAACGTGATAATGATATAAATATATTAGGTTATAATATGTTTGAAAGAATTGCTAAAGAGGGAAGAAAATTTGGAGTTGTACTCGACTTAATTACGCAAAGACCTACTGAGTTATCTGAAGCAGTTATTTCACAATGTACTAATTTTTTGATATTTAAAATAACACACCCAACTGATTTGGATTATATAAGAAAAATGGTACCAAATATTAGTTCCGATATTATAGAAAAACAAAAATCATTGCAATCTGGGACTTGTGTTGCTTTTGGAAAAATGATGAAAATTCCTATGATTGTAAAAATGCAATTACCTAATCCAGAACCTAAAAGTTCTAATGCATCTATATATAATAAATGGATGGTAAATATTTAAATTTTTAATTATAACAATATTTATAAAATTAAAATTATTATTTAAGTTTCTTCAGTTCTCTGGATTTGAAGGAACTTTTTTTATACTGATAGATATTAAATTTAATATTATATACTATTAATTAGAAAATAATTTTAAATATATATTTATATAAAGAAGTTGGTAATATTATTTTCTATAATAATATCTGAAAAAGACATCTAATTTTTAGATGTTTTTTTTGAATTAAACAAAATTTAATTTGCTTATAATTTTTATTATATACATTCTTAATATATAGTTTTAAAAAGTGTTTTATAAATAAAATATTAATTACCTACAAATGTATAAAAAACTTTTGTAAGAGTTTCAACGCATTGAAAATTTATATTATAAAAAAGTTTTCCACAGTTTTAAACTTTTTAATTATACACATAGAAAAGTAGATAAATATAAATTAAGTGCTCAATAAAATCACTGTATATTTGATTAGTAAATTTTACGTAAATCATGATTACTCACAACTTTCAACAAAGGATATTTTAATCCACATGGAGAAAAAGTTTTCCACATGTGGAAATTTTTTAGGTAATAATACCTGTTGAAAAATATCAAAATTCCTTATTTAACAAGAAAAATTGCTGTTCGCTTTTTTTATGTTTTTTATTTAGAAAAAAGTTTTCCACAGTTTTGCTTCTTGTTACTTAATAATGAAATTTAAACACTTTTATTTTTTTTATGATAAAATATCTTTAGATGTTGGGAGGTAAATTTATGAAATTAGAAAATTTATGGAATGATTTTCTTTCAAGGATAAAGGAAAATATTTCTTCACTTTCTTATGAAACCTGGTTTAAAGATACAAAACTAGTTTCTTTAAATAAGGATAATTTAGCTATTGTTGTTGTTCCGATGCCTTTTCATAAAAAACATCTAGTTGAAAATTATCTAAATATAATGGAAAAAACCATATATCTTATCACTAAAAAACAATACAACTTCGAATTTTTATTAGAAGAAGAATGGACAGAAAGAACTGAAAATGAGACTTTCAACAATCTATCTAATAATAAAATCTTGGAAACTCCAGAAAGAAAAAACGCTAATATTATACATCAAAATATTGAAGATGCAAATTTAAACAAAGAATATGTTTTTGATACGTTTATTGTAGGTAATTCAAATAGATTTGCTTACACAGCCTCTATGGCCGTAGCTGAAAAACCTGGAAAAGCTTATAATCCACTATTTTTATACGGAAAAAGTGGGCTTGGAAAGACTCATTTAATGCATTCAATAGGTAATTATATAATTGAAAATTCAAATTTAAAGGTGTTGTACATATCTAGTGATAAATTTGTTAATGATTTTATTAATGCTGTTAGATATAATGAAAAAGATAATTTTGATAAAATAGATGTTTTTAAAAATAAGTACAGAAATATTGATGTATTGATGATTGATGATATTCAATTTTTGGGTAATGCAACAAAAGGACAGGAAGAATTTTTTCACACATTTAATGAATTGTATAATGAAAACAAACAAATAGTTATAGCATCTGATCGCTCAGTTGATGACTTAAAAATGTTAGAAAATAGATTACTTACTAGATTTAATTGGGGATTAACAGCAAATATTACGCCTCCAGATTTTGAATTAAGAGTTAATATAATAAAAAAGAAAATATCTCATCAAGAATCTGCCAAAGATGTTCCAATTGAAGTAATAGAGTATATTGCTAATAATTTTGCATCTGATGTCAGGCAACTTGAAGGAGCAATTACAAGAGTTTTCGCTTATGCTTTAATGATGAATAAAGGCAAAATTGATTTAGATATTGCTATTGATGCGTTGAAAGATCAACTAACTGATAAGAGTGTTTATAAAAATGATGTACACAGAATTCAGACGGTAGTTTGCGATTATTTTAAAATTACCATAGAAGATATAAAAGGAAAAAAGCGCAGTCAGAATATCAACTATCCAAGACAAGTAGCTATTTATTTATGTAGAACATTAGCTCATGAATCATTTCCTAAAATTGGAACATATTTTGGTGGAAGAGACCATTCAACAATAATGAGCTCTTACCGAAAAATTGAAAAAGACTTAAAAGAAAATGAACAACTCAAAATAGTAATAAAAGAACTAAAAGAAATGTTATCCACATAATAAAGTTGATAATTTAAAAAGTTTCCCACATAGCTGTGGAAAAAATATTTTAATGAAAGCTTATAAAATAAGAGTTTTTTTATGTTTTCCACAGAATCCACATCATAATAAATAATAATATAATAAAAAGAAAGAAGGAATAAAAATGAAATTTATTATTAAACAAGATATTTTATTAGAAAATTTAAACCATGTAGCTAGAGCTATATCACCAAGGAATTTAATCCCTATTTTAACAGGAATTAAATTTGAATTAACAGAAGAAGGATTGTATTTATCTGCTAGTGATACAGATATCTCTATAAGATGTTTAATTCCTAGTGATAAAATAATTGAAGTTTCAACTTTAGGAAGTATCGTTATTGGTGGAAAGTATATTGTAGAAATTATAAAGAAGCTTCCTAATATGGATATAACTATTGAAGTTATTGATGGGTATAAAATGATGATTAGTACAAGTAATACTGAATTTAATCTTAATGGAATTAATCCAAATGAATTTCCAAATCTAGATTTAGAGGAAGGAAAAAATCCTATTGTTATTAAAACTAATACAATTAAAAAAATTATTTCTCAAACTTTTTTTGCTACATCTCAAAATGAATCAAGACCACTTTTGACTGGAATTAATTTTAGAATTGATAATAACGTGATGGAGATTATAGCAACAGATTCTTATCGTTTAGCAAAAAAAACAATTACATTAGATGAGAATATAGAAAATAAAATTAATATTGTTATTCCAGGTAAAAATTTACTTGAACTATCTAAGATTTTAGATGATGATAACGAGAACTTAGAAATGCATGTTTTTGAAAATAAAATTCTATTTAAATATCAAAATATTTTATTTTTATCTAGATTATTAAGCGGTACATATCCAGCAACGTCGAACATTATTCCTAATAATTTTAGTGTAAGTGTGGAATGTAGTTGTAATGGACTTTTTGAAATGATTGATCGTGCTTCATTATTAACTTCTGATAGAGATAAGAATACTATAAAACTACAACTTGGTTCTAATTCTATGATTATTTCTTCTAATTCTCCTGAAATTGGAAAAGTAGAGGAAAAAATGCTTGTTGATAGTAGTGATGAAATTGCTATATCATTTAGTTCAAAATATATGTTAGATTCTATAAAAAGTTTTGAAACTGCTAACATTACTTTATTTATGAATGATGATAATAGTCCAATTATTATAAAATCAAATGATGATGAATCTTTAACTCAATTAGTATTACCAATTAAAACTTATTAAAAATTTATTTTTCGACACATTTCGACAAAATTTGACACTATTTTATGTTTTAATATCTTTAGTGCAACTTTTATAGTTGTGCAAAAGGGGGGATAATATGTTGAAAAACTATATAATTAATGATGAAACTTTATTACTAATTCCATATTTTTATAATGGTGCTAATATTACAAAAGTTTATGAATTTGATGAAGAGTTATTAGTTGAAAAACTACCTTATGAAATTATAAAAGAGAGTTGCTTATTTTTTGGTAGTTCCTTCGAGGGCAGAAGAGATGGAACTATGGCTTTAATTAATTGCAAGATGAAGGTGCCTGTTATAATAGAGGAGTCTAGGAAAATACTATTTTTTCCAACATGTTCAATTGAAAATTCAAATAACATGTGGATTTCATATAATAACATGATAAATTTTAATAAGGTTGATTCAAAAGAAACTGTTATTAATTTTAAGAAAAATAAATCAATAATGGTTAATGTCAAATATAATTTAATTGATAATCAATTTGTTAGATGCATAAAGCTAGATTCAGTTATTTCAAATAGGTTTGATAAGCATTTATATTAATGACATAAAAGGTCCTTTGAAAGGGCTTTTTTTGTTATAAAATAACAACTTTTTCTGGATAAATTATTTAAAAAATCTTTTATTTATGGTATAATTTAGTTAATTAAACATTAGTAGGAATTGGTGATTAAATTGGAAAATATTTACTATGAAAATTAGAACATTAAAATTAAAAAATTTCCGAAATTATTCTGAATTAAGTATAGATTTAAATGGTAAATTGAATATTTTTATTGGGGATAATGCTCAGGGGAAAACCAATATTTTAGAGTCTATAACTGTTTTAGCATTGACCAAATCTGGTTTCAATGTAAAAGATAGTAATTTAATAAAGTTCGGGGAAAACTTTGCCAATATTTCTGCTGATGTTGATTATGAAAACACTATTAAAAATTATTTTATAGGTTTTGATGAAAAAAGTAAAAAGGTAAAGATCAATAATAATATTGTTGATAATTATTCTGATTATATTTCAAGAATTCGTTTAGTTTTATTTAGTTCTTTTGATATTAATTTATTTAGCACTTCTCCTTCAAATAGAAGAAGGACGTTAAATGTTAGTATTAGTCAATTATATAAAAACTATTTAAAAAAAATGCAGAAATTTAATTTTTTGTTGAAAAAGAGAAATCATTTTTTAAAAGAAGTTGTAATTAAGGGAATGGATGAAGCAAGAAAATTGTATTTTGAAATACTTAATAAAGAATTTTCTATGGTTGCTGTTGATATTGTTTTTTTTAGAAAAGATTATATTGATTCTATTAACAATATAATTTCAAAAGTTTATGAAGAAATAACAGGAGATATGGGATTGTATTTAAAGTATAGTACTAATATACAAATAGATGATATTTCTTCTTTAAATAGTGATTATTTTGTTAAATTACTATCTCAAAATTATAATAAAGATATTTTTTATAAAATGACTCTCTTAGGACCACATAGGGATGACTATTCTTTTATTTTAAAGGATAGTGATTTGTCTGTTTATGGTTCGCAAGGTCAAAAAAGGGCTGCAGTATTATCATTGCGCTTATCTGAGGCTATTTTAATAAAAAGTGTAACTGGGGATTATCCCATTTTATTGTTGGATGATATATTTAGTGAACTTGATATAAAAAAACGTAATAGTCTTATAAAGTATGTTAGTGATGATATGCAAACAATTATAACTACAACGGATTTAAAAATGATTGATAAATCTTTAATTCAAAAGGCTAAGATTTTTGAAATAGTGAATGGTGTTGTGAAAAATGTAAACAAGAAAGAAGGATAAGAATGAATAATGAACATTATGATGCTTCTGATATACAGGTTTTAGAAGGATTAGAAGCAGTTAGAAAAAGACCTGGTATGTATATAGGATCTACTAGTTCTAGAGGATTACATCACTTAGTGTGGGAAATTGTTGATAATGCTATTGATGAAGCATTAGCTGGCTATTGTGATGATATAGAGGTAATTATTAATAAAGATGGTTCCATTACCGTAAAAGATGATGGTAGAGGAATTCCTGTCGAAGTTCATCCCAAAACAGGACTTTCTACTGTTGAGACTGTGTATACAGTTTTACATGCAGGAGGTAAATTTGGTGGTGGAGGCTATAAAGTTAGTGGTGGATTACATGGAGTAGGAGCTTCTGTAGTTAATGCATTGAGTAAATGGGTCGAAGTTACAGTATATAAACATGGTAATGTTTATAATATTAAATTTGCTAATGGTGGAAAAACTGTTCAGCCACTTACAGTAGTCGGTGAATGTAGTGAAGATAGAACTGGAACTACAGTATCTTTTATGCCTGATGATACTATTTTTACTGATACAACAGTGTTTGATTATGATGTCTTAAAAACAAGAGCTAGAGAACTTGCCTTTTTGAATAAAGGGCTAAGAATTATTTTAATAGATGACCGTACTGATAAAACTGATACTTTTGTATATGATGGTGGAATAAAAGAATTTGTTAAATATGTTAATAAGGATAAGAAACCTATTCATGATGATATTGTTTATGTTGAAGGAGTGGAGAATGACATATCTTTAGAGGTAGCTTTACAATATAATGATAGTTATAGTTCTACCATTTATTCTTTTGTTAATAATATTATTACTCCAGAAGGAGGAACGCATGAAGATGGTGTGAAGATGGCTCTTACTAGAATTATAAATAATTATGCTAGAAATAATAAGATTTTAAAGGATAATGATGATTCACTTTCTGGAGATGATGTTCGTGAAGGAATAACTATGATTGTATCAGCAAAGGTACCTGAGCCTCAATTCGAAGGACAAACAAAGACTAAGTTGGGTAATAGTATCGTTAGAAAAGTAGCAAATAGTATTTTTGGCAAAGAATTTGAGCGTTTTTTGTTAGAGCATCCTAATGATTCTAGAATTATTATTGAAAAGGCAATGACAGCAGCTAGAGCTAGAGTTGCTGCTAAAAGAGCTAGAGAACTTACTCGTAGAAAAGGTGGTCTTGAAGTTAGTAATTTTTGGGGAAAATTGACAGATTGTTCTTCTAAGGATGCAACTATTTCAGAAATGTTTATTGTTGAAGGAGATTCAGCAGCTGGTTCTGCTGTTAGTGGTAGAAATCCTATAACGCAGGCTATTTTACCTATTAGAGGTAAAATATTGAATGTTGAAAAAGCTAGATTGGATAAGGTTTTAGCTAATGAAGAGATAAGGACTATGATAACTGCATTAGGAACTGGTATAGGAGAAGAATTTGATATTAATAAGTTACGTTATTATAAAATTATTATAATGACTGATGCTGATGTTGATGGAGAACATATTAGAACATTGCTTTTGACGCTTTTTTATAGGTATTTTAGACCTCTTTTGGAGGGCGGGCATATATATGCTGCTCAACCACCTCTTTACTCTGTAAAGCACGGAAAAACGATTAAATATGTATTAGATGATAATGAATTGAATGAATACTTGAGTTCTTTACCTGAGAATACGAAAGTTGAACAAGGAAGAATGAAAGGTCTTGGAGAAATGAATCCTGAAGAGTTGAGAGAGACTACTATGGGAATAGAAAATAGAATATTAAAGCAAATTACTATGGATGATGCAGTAGCTGCTGATGAAATTTTTCAATTATTAATGGGTGAAGAGGTAGCACCACGAAGAAAATTTATTGAAGATAATGCTTTAAATGTAGAAAATTTAGATGTATAATGGGAGGTAATATGTTATGCAAGATGATATAAGAGATAGAAAAGTGGCAGTTGATATAGTTGGTGAAATGAAAAAATCTTTTTTAGATTATTCTATGAGTGTAATAGTTGCTAGAGCTATACCTGATGTTAAGGATGGTTTAAAACCTGTTCATAGAAGAGTTCTTTACACTTTGTATGAGGAGGGAATGACCCCAGATAAAAAATATCAGAAAAGTGCAAATGCTGTTGGAGCAGTTATGGGACATTATCATCCACATGGAGATTCTGCTATTTATGATACTATGGTTAGAATGGCACAAGATTTTACTTATAGACATTGTTTAGTTGATGGTCATGGTAATTTTGGATCTATAGATGGTTTTGGAGCAGCTGCAAGTCGTTACACAGAAGCTAGATTATCCAAAATTTCTATGGAATTGTTACGTGATTTGAATAAAGATACAGTTGATTTTTCTGATAACTATGATGGTCAAAGAAAAGAACCTGTTGTTTTACCAAGTAGATTTCCAAATATATTAGTAAATGGGAATATGGGAATTGCTGTTGGAATGGCTACTAATATTCCACCTCATAATCTTGGAGAGGTAATAGATGGGTGTATTGCTTATATAGATAATCCTGATATTACAGTATCTGAACTAATGAATTATATACAAGGTCCAGATTTTCCTACTGCTGGTGTTATTTTAGGAAATTCAGGAATTAGAAGGGCTTATGATACGGGTAGAGGTTCTATTACAATTAGAGGAAGAGCTGAAATTGATGAACATCATGGTAAGAATAGAATTATAATAACTGAGCTTCCATATCAGGTTAATAAAAAGTCATTAATAACCAGAATTGGAGAGTTAGTTAGAGATAAGGTATTAGATGGAATTAGTAATTTAAGTGATGAGTCTGCATTAGAAGGTATAAAAATTGTTATAGATGTAAAGAAAGATGCGAATGCAAATGTTGTTTTAAATAATTTGTATAAACATACTCAGCTTCAAGTTTCTTATGGAATTAACTTTTTAATGTTAGTTGATGGTAGTCCAAGAACTATTGGTTTGAAAGAAATTCTTGAAAAATATATAGAGCATCAAAAGCATGTTATATATAGAAGATGTAAATTTGAGCTTAATAAATATAAATCGAGGTTACATATATTAGAGGGATTAAAAATAGCTCTTGATAATATTGATAAGGTTATAAAAATTATTCGTGAATCAGAAAGCGATGATATTGCCAAAAAAGGATTAATGCTTGAATTTGGTTTATCTGATTCTCAATCACAGGCTATTTTAGAAATGCGTTTGAAACGTTTAACTGGTTTAGAAAAATCTAAGATAGAGGATGAAATTTCGGAGTTGTTAAAATTAGTAGCTCATTTAGAAGAAATTATTAGTGATGAGCATAAAATTCTTGATGTCATAAAGAAAGAGATGCTTGAAATTAAGGAAAAGTATGCTGATGACAGAAGAACTTATATTGATATGAGTGCTATTGACTTTATAGATGATGAATCATTGATACCTGTGGAAAATATGTTTTTGACACTTACTAATAAGGGATATATAAAGAGAGTGCCTATTGATACTTATAAAACTCAAAATAGAGGTGGAGTTGGTATAAAAGGTATGTCGACTAATGAAGAGGATTTTGTGGAATATATTTTAAACGCTACAACTCATGATTATATATTATTTTTCACAAGTAATGGTAGAGTGTTTAGAATGAAGGGTTACGAAATTCCAGAATATAGCAGGCAATCCAAAGGTTTACCTTTGGTTAATTTGATAAAGTTAGAAAATGGTGAAAAAGTTACTTCATTGTTGAAAACTACTTTAAATGAGGATTATAAGTATTTAATATTTGCTACTAAAAATGGTTTAATTAAGAAAACTGATATTTCAGAATTTTTAAATATTAGAACTAATGGAAAGAAAGCTATAACTCTTAAAGATAATGATGAGTTAGTTTCTGTTAAAAAAACAACAGGTGAAAATGAAATTTTAATGGCGTCATCTATCGGAAGGATGGTTAGATTTTCTGAAAATGGTATTCGAGTTATGGGAAGAAATGCATCTGGTGTAAAGGGTATTGATTTATCTGGAAGTAGTTTAGTAGGTATGGAAGTTGTTGAAAATAATCAAGATGTATTTGTTGTGACTCGTAATGGTTATGGCAAGAAAACTCCAGTGGACGAATATAGAATAACTAGTCGTGGTGGAAAAGGAGTTAAGACATTAAATGTAACAGAAAAAAATGGTCCTATTATATCTTTTAAAACTGTTGATAATGAAAATAAAGAACAGGATTTGTTGATTGTTACAAACGAAGGAATAGTAATAAGAATAAAAATGGAACAAATTTCTACAATGAGTAGAGTTACTCAAGGAATAAGATTAATTAATCTTAGGGATGGACAATTTGTTAGTACAGTATCTATTGTTGACAGTGAGAACGAAGAAGATAATGAAAAAGATAGTTCTTTAGATACTAATGTTTAATATATATATTTATTTTGAAAAGAACATATTTAATTTCTTGATATGTTCTTTTTTATGTTTCACGTGAAACATTTTTTTAGTTTTCCACACTCTATAAAAAAGATAGAGTGTCTTCAAATTAAATTGATTGTTGATATGGCAAGAATTAAGCTAGCTTATTTAATATCCACAACATTTAAATTACTATAAAATATTTTTTTATTATATATCATTATTAATATAATATTTAATTTTTAAGTTAATCTATATAAAAGTATTTGTTATAAATTATTTAATACACTATAAAAATTTAGTTAGGTTTATATTTTTAAATTTTATTTGATATAGATATCATTATTTTTCGTATTACTAGTTTTGTTATATGTATGTGATTGCTTGTTATTAATAATGAAACATATTTGTTGATAATTTATTTAAATTAAAAGTAGTTATAAACATAATGATTAAAGTATTATATATATAATTAAAGTAGTAAGAGTAAATTATTGTCATTTTGATAGTTAAAAATTAAGATATATACATATACATATTTTAAATTTTTAAAAATAGTTAGATTAGTAGGTATTTATTTTTAATGTTTAATAATTAATATATATAGTTATTATTTATTTTATTGTGGGAAATTGAATAGATATTAAACATATTATATTTTAAATTTAATTAAATTTCCACAAATTGAATAGTTTAATTGTTTTAAATAGATTAGAAATCAAATTTTGGTGTGGATAATTTTACTATATCTGAATTTATATTTGTAATATTAGTTGGGTAATTTCTATAAATTAATTTTATATTTAATGCTAATCTTTTTATTATTTACTTTTTTAGTTTCACGTGAAACATAAAAAGTTTTCCACATCCAATGTTTTTAGTAATTTTATTGTTGTTAATTAAAATTGCTCAGATATATTGTAATATAGTTAATTTGTACAAAATAATATAGTTTTTGAAAAATTAACTCTGTAATAAAACTTTTTCTAAAAAAACTAATAATTTTGGTACAAATTGTGAAATAAAAAAGTATTGTTAAAGCTATATATATTACTAATTGATTAACAATAATTATTATAAAATTCAAAATAAAATGTAAAGATTTTAGCTATTTATTATTTTTCGTTTTTATTAAATTTAATAAATTATTGGAAGAAAGTGTAGCTTTTTTATTAATTAGTGATTTAAATATTATATATATATATATATTAAATAAGTTTTGAACAGACTAAAAAAAAGAGGTTTTGAATATCTATTAGCATTAAAAAAACGTAGAATAAAATAATTTTATAAATATTAAACAGACAGTCTCTTAGGTTGTGGAAAATCACTAAATTAACAACTATATTTATTTTTACTACTTATGGATGTATGATATAGCCTGGAATTTTAAACAAAAAATTAATATTAATATTTATATATTATGTAAGGTAAAAGTAATGTATGACTATAATTCAGTAGAATACGAAATATGATATGATAATAAAAATAGAAATTTATTTTTTTCTGTTTTATACATTTTAGATTCTAGATTGAAAAATCAATATATAAGTTATTAAAATAAATTAAATTTATGTAGAAACTATTGTTACTTTTTGGTGTTGTTTATTGTTAACATTTTTGACGGTTGGGTGAAAAAATATATTTTTATGGTGAATTTAAATATTTTATGTTATTTGCTTGCATTAATTATTTTTAATATTATGTATATTATTTTTTATGTTTCACGTGAAACTTTTTTGTTTTCCACAGTTATAAATATAAAAACTTTACTTTTATTACAAAATATGGTACTATTTTTTCGATGCAACGATTTTTTAATAGAATCAAGTCAGGATCGGAAGATAGCAGCTTTAATATTATATGTCGTGTGCATCAATAGATATTAAAAAAAAGTTTGCAAACTAATGTTCGCAAACTTTTTTGCGTTTTTTATAGACTTTATTTTGATATTTTGTTATAATATTTTTGTGGTTATATTTTATGGTAGGTGGTGATTTTGTTTGAGTTATGTTGCTTTGTATAGAAAATATCGTCCTAACAACTTTAATGATTTGATTGGTCAAAATGCTGTTACTTCTATTATAAAAAATGAAATTTTAAATAATAAGGTTTCTCATGCTTATCTTTTTTCTGGACCTAGGGGTACTGGTAAAACTTCAGCGGCTAAGATAATAGCTAAGATGGTTAATTGTCATAATTTAAGTCCTGATGGTGTTCCTTGTGGAACATGTTCGAGTTGTTTGAATTTTTATAACAGTAGTGATGTAGTAGAAATTGATGCGGCTTCTAATAATGGGGTTGATGAAATTAGAGAATTACGAGATAAAGTTAATCTTGTTCCTACATATGGAAAATATAAAGTTTATATAATAGATGAAGTTCATATGCTCACTAACCAAGCTTTTAATGCTTTGCTAAAAACATTAGAAGAACCTCCTAAACATATAATTTTTATTTTGGCGACTACTGAGTTTTCAAAAATACCTGATACTGTTGTTTCGAGATGTCAAAAGTTTCAATTTTCTCGGTTTTCAACTAATGAAATTGTTGAAAGACTGGTTTATATAGCTTCAAAAGAAAATATTTCTATTGATAGAGAAATTTTAGTTGAGATTGCGAGATTATCTAATGGTGGTTTAAGAGATGCAATTAATATATTTGATCAATTTATTTCTTATAGTGGAGTTGATTCAAAAAAATCACTTAATGATTTGTATTTATTAAATGGTGTAGTTTCTTTAGATGAAATGCTTTGTTTATTAGATTTTATTATTGAAAAAAAATTAGATAAAATAGTAAGTTTTGTTAATGATATAACTAAAACTGGTAAGGATATGAGTCATTTTTTGGAGGATTTTTCGTTTTTAATAAAAAATGTTTATCTATTAAAAAATGATATTGATTTATTTGATGAAGTTTTTAAGGAAAAAACTAAAGCATTAATGAAATTTTCAAATAATTTTTCTAGTGATTTTTTGTATAATATCATATTTTCTTTAAATGAGTTGGTTAATCAATTGAGAAATTCTAATTTTTCGAGTATTTTGTTGACTATGTTTTTTATTAATTTAAGTTTAAAATATAGTTCTTCTAGTGTAGATGTAGATCTTTCTGATAAGGAAGTAGTTAATAATGATGTTAATTTTAATGGTGAAAATATAAGTTTTACGAACAATAGAATTGTTGAAAATATAGAGAATAAAACTGATAGTAAATTTAATATTCAAAGTTTATCATTAGAATTAAAAAAGATCAGAATTAATAATGCTTTTGCAACAGCTTCTAAAGAATATAAAGAAAATTTTTTAAAAAACTGGAAAATAGCTGTCTCAAGTGATAATATTGATCCGTTAATTAAATCTATTATTAGTGACTTGGATGTTTTAGTTGTTGGAGAAAATGATGTTATTTTTGCAGTTAAGTATGATTCCTTATTAGAAAGAGTTTATAATCATTTTGATCAAATAAAAAAAATTATTGATAGTAGTTTTGAAAAAGAATATAGAATTGTTTTTATAGATTTAGATGAATGGAAGTATGAAAAAGATAAGTATATTTTAAATATTAAATCAGGAAAAAATTACGTTTATATTGATGAAAATGATAGGAATAAAAAATGTGATAATGATATAAAAAAAGATGATGTAGACAAAATTATTTCTATATTGGGAGATGATGTTGTTAATTTCGAAAATTAAAATGTTTGTAGTTGCTTTTTGAAGAGGTAAATTAAGTTATTATAAAATATTTGTTATTTATAGTTAATTTTATATTTATGTTTTTCAAAACAAAAGTTTTTAAAAATAAAGTAAAATATAGAAAGAAAGGTTCAATTGATGGCTTGGATGCTATTTGTTGATTAATGAGGTGATAAAATATGAATATTCAAAGTTTGATGAAAAGGGCACAGGAAATGCAAAAGGATTTACAAAAAGTTCAAAAGGAGTTAAGTAATTCTAGTTATGTTGGTAAATCTTCTTGTGTTGAAATTACTTTAAATGGTGATAAAAAGATGCAAAGTATTAAAATAAATTTAGAAGAAGAAATTTCTGGAGATGATATAGAAATGTTGGAAGATATGATATTGGTAGCTTATAATGAAGCTTCCAAAAAAGTTGATGATGATAAAGAAAAGAAACTTTCTAAATATGGTAATGGTTTGGCTGGAATGATGTAATTTATGTATCCTAGTTCTATTAATAATTTGATGACAATTATGGAAAAATTACCTGGTATTGGAGAAAAAACAGCTGAAAGGTTAGTTTTTTCATTACTTGATTTTTCTAGTGATGATTTAACTAATTTTTCTAATTGTTTAATTGAGTTTAGAGATAATGTTGATTTTTGTTCTATTTGTGGCAATATAACAGATCATAAAGTGTGTGACATTTGTTTAGATAATGAGCGAGATAATTCTGTGGTAATTGTTGTGGAAAAGCCTAAAGATATTTTGCTGTTTGAAAAGCTTAAGAATTTTAAAGGAAAATATCATGTTTTAAATGGTTTAATTTCGCCTTTGGATGGTATTGGTCCAGAACAGATAAATTTAGCTTCACTTGTTCAGAGAGTAGTTAATTGTAACGTAAAGGAAATTATATTGGCTATTAAACCCAATATAGAAGGTGATACTACTATGTATTATATAAAAAAGTTACTTGATTCTTTTGATGTTAAAGTAACTAAAATAGCTGCTGGTATTCCAGTTGGTACGGAAATTGAGTATTTAGATACTATTACATTAAAATTAGCTATCGATGGAAGAAAAGATATTTAGTATTCTAAAGCATATAATTTACTGGTGATTAGATGCTTAAAAAAATTTTAATATTGTTGCAACAAATAATATTTGCTATTGTTTTGATTTATACATATGATAGTTTATCTATTTCTATTTGTAGCAGTATTCCTATTAACTTTTTAACAGTTTCTTTGATTACTTTATTTGGTTTTTTTGCTATGTTTCAGCTTATTATATTTAGTTATTATATTTAGTTTATAATTGTGGGGTGATGTATGTGTTTGATGAATATAAAGATGATCAAAGAGTTGCATATAACTTATTAAAGAATTCTTTGGAAATTGGTAAATTATCTCATGCATATTTAATAGATACAAATAATTATGAATATTCTTGGGAATTTGTTCTTTCTTTTGTTAAAATGGTTATTTGTCCTAATCATTATTCTAATTTTTCCAAATGTGGCTCTTGTAGTATTTGTTCTAGAATTTTGGATGGCAATTATATGGATTTTAAGATTATTGAACCTGAGCAAGTTTCATTAGTAATAAAGAAAGAACAAATTTTAGATATTCAAGCAGAGTTTAGTAAGAAATCAATAGAAGGAAAAAATTTAGTTTATGTTATAAAAGATTGTGATTGTATGAATGCTCAGGCAGCAAATTGTCTTTTAAAATTTCTAGAAGAACCAAATGAAAAAATCATTGCTATTTTGGTTACAAATAACGTGTCTAAGGTTCTAAATACTGTTGTCTCTCGATGTCAATTAGTGAGATTGTATTCTAATAGCAAGAATGAACTTAAAGCTTTTGATAAATTTTTAATTAATATTTGTGATACTGACGATTCTAAAAAGAAATTTTTAGATGATCCCTTAAAAGTTAATATGATAGAAAATATTGTAAATTTTATTGGTTATTTGGAAGAATTTGGTATAGATGTATATATTTATATTAAAAAGTTTTTATATGATAATTTTAATGATAGAAATGACTATATTTTAGGGTTGTATTTGATTATAAACTTTTATTATGATGTTTTGAAGTCAATAAATAATATTGATGATTTCTTTTTTTCGGATTATCTAGATGAAATAAAGAAAATTGCTGATTTTAATAATAATAATTCTGAAAAAATATTGAATAAATTGAATGTTTTTTTAGAAACTAGTAATGCATTATATAAAAATTGTAATATTTTTTTAACTTTAGATTATATGTTAATAAAATTTAAAAAATGTATGTAGGTGATAATTTATGAATTTTAATGTTGTAGAGGTGGAATTTGATTTAGTAAAAAAGCATGAATTTTTTTTAAATAAAAGTTATTCTTTGAAAAGTGGAATAACCATAATAGTTAATTCTGAGAGAGGTTTACAATTTGGAAGAGTAGTGAATATTAATGATGATGTGAATAATTTCTCAGAGTTAAATCTTTATGATGTTGTTAGAATTGCTAGTAAAAGTGATTATCAACAACATTTAAATAATTTAAAATCTATTGGTTCTGCTGTTAAGATTTGTAAGGAGTTGGTAAAAAAGAACAATTTATCTATGACTATTTTGGATGGAAGTTATAATTTTGATAGGACGCAACTTTTATTTAGATTTGTTGCTGATGAGAGGGTTGATTTTAGAAACCTTGCGAGAGAATTGGGTTCTATATTTAAAACAAGAATTGAATTGAGACAGATTGGAATTCGAGATAAATCTAAAGAAGTTGGAGGCATTGGTCCTTGTGGACGTATATTATGTTGTACTAGTTTTTTAAATAGTTTTGATAGCGTTACTATTAGTATGGCTAAAAATCAAGGAGTTTCTTTAAATCCTACTAAGATTAATGGTGTATGTGGTAGATTGTTATGTTGTTTGAAGTATGAGAATGATGTTTATTCTTATAATAAAAAAGATTTACCTCGTGTTGGTTCTAAAGTATCTATTTCGAATAAACAAGGAAAAGTTACTTTTGTAAATATATTAAAAAAAGAATATACTGTTATTTTTAATGATGGTAGTAAAAGTGTTATGAAAATTAATTAATTTGTGGTGGTGATTTTTATGTGGCAACTTAGTTATAATGATAATGCATCGTTATATTTGATTCCTACTCCTATAGGGAATCTTGAAGATATTACTATACGTGCAGTTAATGTTATTCGTAATGTGGATGTGATTTTTGCAGAGGATACTAGGGTAACCTATAATCTTTTGTGTTATTTAAAAATATCTAAAAAATTGATTTCTTTACATGAACATAATGAAAATGTTATGAAAAATAGAGTACTTGACTACTTGAAAAATGGCAAATCAGTTGGTTTGGTTACCGATAGAGGAACTCCAATTATAAGTGATCCTGGGTATAAGACAGTTAAATATATTACGGAACATGGATTTAATGTTATTGCGTTGCCAGGGCCATGTGCTTTTGTTTCAGCTCTTGTTGCTTCTGGAATTTCAGCAGATAATTTTGTGTTTGTTGGATTTTTAGAGAGTAAAAAAAGTAAGAAAAAAAAGCAGTTAGAAAATTTGCAATATTACCAAGAAACATTGATTTTTTATGAGGCTCCACATAGAATTTTGGATACTATGAAATTAATTTTAGAGGTTTTTGGTGATAGATATGTTAGCCTTTCTAGAGAAATATCTAAAAAATATGAAAGTATTTATAGGGGATATATTAGTGATTTAATACCTACTTTAATTGATGTTAAAGGTGAATTTGTGATAGTTGTTTCTGGATTTGAAAAAAGTGATGAAGAATTTTCAGAGGTTGATATTTTTGATAAGGTTTCTGAATATGTTGAGAAAGGATTTAGCAAAAAAGAAGCAATAAAACAAGTTTCTTATGATTTAAATTTAAGAAAGAATGTTGTATATGATGTTTATCATTCGTTATTGAAAGATGGTGATAGTTTATGAAGTTAATATTTGGTTTAGGTAATCCTGGTTTGGAATATACAAAAACTCGTCATAATGTTGGATTTTCTTATTTAGATTATATTGCAGGTAAAAAAGGTCTTAAATTTAAAGAGAGTAAGTTTAAGGCAGATGAAACTTCTTTTTTTATTAATAATGAGAAAATTTTACTTATAAAGCCACTTTCTTTTATGAATCTTTCTGGTGAAATTGTAAAAAAATATGTTGATTATTATGATGTTTCTTTAAAGGATATTTTAGTTATACATGATGATTTAGATATGATGCTTGGAAAAGTTAAAATTATGTTTGCTCATAATAGTGGGGGACATAATGGAATAAAAAATATTAATGATTGTTTAAAATCTAATCAATATGCTCGACTTAAGATAGGAATTTCACGTGACTCTTCTATAGAAGTAAAAAATTATGTGTTAGGAAAATTTAATAAAGAAGAGTTAAATAAAATTCAGAATATTTTTGCTAATATTTCAGATTTAGTTGATGATTTTTGTATTATTTCAATTTCAGAATTAATGAATAAATATAATAAAAAATAATATTATAAGGAGATATTTATGATGGGATTTTTTTCTAATTTATTTGAAATTAAGGATAGTAATTATTTTGCTGTTTCTGGACTAAATTTGGAACTTTTTTCTTTGTATATTTATGATACTTATTTAAAAAAACAAAGAGGTATGATTGTGGTAACTAATTCTTTGTATGAAGCAAATATGTTAGTTGATACTATTACTAATTATACTGATAAGGTTTTATTTTTTCCAATGGATGATTTTATTACTAGTGAGGCTTTGGCGATTAGTCCAGAATTTAAAAGTGAACGAATTAATGCAATTAATAAATTGGTTGATGATAATAATTATATTGTTATAACTAATTTAATGGGAATTTTGAGATATTTACCTTCTGTTGATGTTTGGAAAAATTCTATTTTAGAAATATATCAAGGTCAAAAAATTGATAGATTTTTATTACAGAAAAAATTATTGGAATTAGGCTATGAAAAAGAGACTATAGTTTCTGAAACCGGCAAAATAGGTGTTAGAGGGTTTGTTTTAGATATATTTCCTATTGGAGAAGAAAATCCAATAAGAATTGAATTTTGGGATAACGAAATTGAAAGTATAAAATATTTTGATGTTTCTTCTCAATTATCTAATATTGAGGTAAAAAGGATAAAAATTTTTCCATTTACGGAATTTCTTCTTGATAATGAAAAAAGTGATGTAATATTTAAACAAAAATATTTAAAGTATTATTCTAAGAAAATTGCTGGTTTATGGAATTATATAGATAATTCTTTAGTATTTTACTATGATTATAATCAAATATTAGATTCTTATAGATTATTAAGAAAAACAATATTGGATTATGATATGGAAAAAGAGTCAATTATTGATACTGAATATATGTTTGATTTGAGAGATTTGAATTTTGAACAAGAAGTTTTTTTGATGCCATTTGATAGTTTACTTAAAGATATAAAAGTAAATGAGTATATTAGATATACATCTTATGAAATAGAAAAATATAATGCTAATTTAAAAAAAATAAAAAGTGATTTAGAAAAATTTTTACGAGAGAAAAAAACTATAATTATATGTGCTGATGATAAGAAGATTGTTAATAAAATTATAGAATATTTTGATGATGTTGATTTTTTAATTACGTCTGATGATAATATTTTTTTAGAAAAAATTAATATTATTGAAAAGAAAATAAAAAAAGGGTTTATGTATGAGAATTATATTGTTATTTCTACTAATGATCTATTTGGTGGCGCTAATAAGATTAAGTATAATAATAAGTTTAAGCTAGGTGTTAAAGTTGATACTGTGGATAGTTTAACTAAAGGTGATTATGTTGTTCATGTTGATCATGGGATTGGTATCTATGATGAATTATGTACAATTAAAAAAAATGGCTATAAAAAAGATTATATAAAGTTGATATATTCTGGTAATGATGTTTTGTATATACCGATTGAAAATATTGATAGAATTAGTAAATTTTCTGCAAGAGATGGAATTATTGTTAAATTAGATAGTTTAGGAAATGATAAATGGCAAAAAAGAAAAGCAAGGGTTAAAGGAAGACTTGAAGAGATGGCTTCTAATTTACTTAAAATTTATGCAGAACGTGAATCAAAAAAAGGCTATTCTTTTTCTAAGGATGATGAAAATCAAGTTCTTTTTGATAGTAGTTTTATTTATACAGAAACTCCTGATCAATTAAGAGCAATTAATATTATAAAGGAAGCTATGGAAAAGCCTAAACCAATGGATATGTTGTTATGTGGTGATGTAGGTTATGGAAAGACTGAAGTTGCTTTTAGGGCTATGTTTAAAGCTATTAATGATGGAAAGCAAGTGGCTTATCTTTGTCCTACTACTATTTTATCAAATCAACAGTATAATAACGCTTTAGTTAGATTTAAAGATTTTCCAGTAAATATTGCTATATTGAACCGTTTTGTTTCTAAAAAGGATCAGCAAATTATAATAAAAAAATTAATTGAAGGCAAAATAGATATATTGTTTGGAACCCATCGTATTTTAAGCAAAGATATAGGGTTTAAAGATATAGGGTTATTGGTTATAGATGAAGAGCAAAGATTTGGTGTTACTCATAAGGAGAAGATAAAGGAATATAAATCTAACATTGATGTTTTAACTTTGTCTGCAACTCCAATTCCAAGAACATTGCAGATGTCTATGTCAGGTATAAGAAGTCTGGCATTAATTGAAACGCCTCCCGAACATCGATTACCAATTCAAACTTATGTTTTGGGAGAAAATAATAATATTATAAAAGATGCTATTTACAAAGAATTATCTCGTAAGGGGCAGGCATTTATATTATTTAATTCAGTGTCTAAAATAGAGAGAAAAGTCTTGGAAATAAATGAATTAGTTCCTGAGGCTAGAATTGATTTTGCTCATGGTCAGATGACTAAGCTAGAGCTGGAAAATAAAATGCAAAATTTTATTGATTATAAATATGATGTTATGATATGTACTACTATAATTGAAACAGGAATAGATATTCCAAATGTTAATACATTAATTGTGTTAGATGCAGATAAATTTGGGCTTTCTCAGTTGTATCAAATTAGAGGTAGAATAGGAAGAAGTGACAAGATAGGCTATGCATATTTAATGTATAATGATAGAAAGGAATTAAATGATATTGCTGTTAAAAGATTAAATACAATAAAGGAGTTTACAGAGCTTGGAAGTGGTTTTAAGATTGCTATGCGAGATTTATCTATTAGAGGTGCAGGAGATATTTTAGGTAGTGAACAATCTGGCTTTATTGATTCTATAGGAATAGATTTATATTTAAAGATGTTAAAAGATGCTGTTGATAAATTAAAAGGTAAAAATACTGAAAATAGTGAATCGGATAATCCTGATAATAAATCTTTAATAAATGTTGATACATATATAAGTGATGATTATGTAAATGATGATGATCTTAAAATAGAATTACATAAGAAGATAAATAGCATAAGTTCTTTGGAAGAATTATTTGAAATAAAAGCTGAGATAGAGAATAGATTTGGAAAGATTAATAGAGAAATGGAATTATATATGTATGAAGAACTATTTGAAAAATTGGCAAAGAAAATAGAAGTCATTAACGTTGTACAAACTAATAGTTATATTGATTTAGAGTTATCTTCTCAAATTAGTAAGAAAATAGATGGTGAAAGTTTGTTTTTACTTGCTTATGATGTTAGCGAAAATTTTAGATTGAAATTTAATAATAATAAGATTCATATTATTTTAGATTTTATTAATTTGGATAAACATTTTTTGGTTTATTTAATTGAAATTTCTTCTAGATTAATAGATTTATTAAAAAAGGAAAGTAATGATTAATAAATGAGGTGTTGCAGTTTATGAATATTTTTAGTTATATTGATAAATATGGTGTTTATTCTTTTGATGAATTAGAATTCAATGATGTAGATAATCTGATTTTTTCTTCATTATCATATGTTGATTTAGGAGATTATGTTAGTGCAAATAGGTTTAATAAAAAAAATATATCTTCTGTTGGAAAAGCTTTTTTTGAAAAGTTTGATTCTAAATCTAAGAATATAATTGCTACTAAAACTGGAATAAAGGTGTTAGAAAACATTATGAATACTAGAAGATTTTCTTCTCTGATGCTATATAATTATTCTTATATTGGTGATGATAAACAACAATTTAGTGCAATTACAATTGATATTAATTCTAAATTGTCGTATGTTTCTTATGAAGGTACTGATCATTTGATTAGTGGATGGCATGAGGATTTTATGATGGCATATGAATTTCCAGTGTTATCTCAAAGAAGGGCAATAGATTATTTAAATCGTCATTTTTTGTTTAATAATAGGGATATAATTCTTGGTGGACATTCTAAAGGTGGGAATTTAGCTATGGTTGCTGGAATGTATGCTAATTTTTGGGTTAAGGATCGAATAATTAAAATTTATAGTAATGATGGTCCTGGACTTAGAAAAAAGGAAATATCTAGTAAGTATTATCTTAGTATAAAAGAAAAGTTAGTTCATATAATTCCTAATTATAGTATTGTTGGATTAGTTTTGCGACATGATGATAATTATTTTGTAGTACGTTCTTATAAAAAAAGTATATATTCTCATAGTTTAGATACTTGGGTAGTTCAAGATAATAAATTAGAACAGGCTCCTTTGAGTTCTTTTAGTAAAATTTTTGATGAGAGTATGATTAACTGGTTGGATATGTACAGTGATGAAGAAAGAAGAATGTTTGTTGATGCATTATTTTTGATTTTTGAACAAGCTGGTATTGTTAGTTTGAAGGATATTTTAAACAATAAGAAGATTATTTTTAAGTTGATTATGAAATCAAATCAATTTGATAAAAAAACTAAATCTATGATTAGAGACTTTCTTTATGTTTTTTTTAGTTGTTTCAAAGAAATAAAATCACAGGAATTACTTGGCCGTTCAAATAAATAAATTTATTTATAACTTTTTTCTTTTTTGTGATATAATCTTAGTATAGAATAGTGGAGGGATAATTATGAAGTGTGTTTCTATTTCAGGGGTAAAAAAATTTGTTTTAAAAGAAAAAAATAAACCAATTTCAAGAGATGGTTCTGTTATTATTGATGTTAAATCGTGTGGAATATGTGGCTCAGATATACATTATTGGTTATCTGGTCAACCAGTTGGACTAATTATGGGACATGAATTTGCTGGTGTAGTGGTTGATCCTGGGAGTAGGAGTGATTTGAAAAAGGGAGATAGAGTTACAGGCTTGCCTATTTCTCCTTGTATGAAGTGTGATGCTTGTCATAGTGGTAATTACCAGTATTGTTCTGAAACTTGGACTGATGCTGTTGGCTTGTCTTTAGATAATTCTGGAGCTTATGCAGAATATACTAGTTGTAGACCTGATATGATTAGGAAAATTCCTAATGGTGTTAGTTATGATGCTGCTTGTATGGTTGAACCATCAGCTGTTAGTTTGCATGCAGTAAATTTGGCTTCTATTAAAATTGGTGATACTGTTTTGATAATTGGTGGTGGTATTATTGGTTTGATGGCAGCAGAGTTTGCTAAAATGAATGGTGCTAGTTATGTTGTATTGTTGGAAACAAATAAAAAAAGAGGGAAAAAGGCTGTTAATTATGGAAAAATTGATGAATATTATGATGCTTTAAATCCTAATTCTGTTTCTCAATTGATTACAAAAACAAATGGTGGATTTGATAAAGTCATAGATTGTTGTGGTAATGCAGCAGCTGTTAGTGAAGCTTTGTCTTGTGTAAAAGCAGGTGGAAAAGTTATAATGGTAGGTGTTTCAATGGATAGTATACCTGTTCCTACTATTTTAGGAGTAATGAGAGAGGTAACTATGCAGGGTTCAATAGCTTACACTCCAATAGAATTTGATAAATGTATTGATTTAATTTCTGGTAAAAAAATTAATGTTACTAAGTATATTGATGATTTTATAAAATTAGATGAGGCTCAAGAAGCGTTTGAACGTTTAACTAGTGGTAAGGATGCTGCTGTTAAAATTATTTTTAAGCCTTAATATTTTTTGCATAGATTATTTATTAATGTTAATAATATTAGTGTAGTGTTAAATTTTGATTTTTTTAGCAATCTCTATTGACAATTGCTAAAAACAGTGCTATCATTAGTAATGAAAGGTGATGATAAATATGGCTTTAATACCAAGATTGATGCCAAATTATTTGGATGGTGTATTTGATGATTTTTTTACTCCTGTTAAGGATAGTGAATTTTCTAGAATGAAGTGTGATATTTATTTGAAAGATGATAACTATATTATGGAAATGGATATTCCAGGTTTTAATAAGGAAGATGTGAAAATTGAAGTTGATGATAATGATTATCTTACTATAACTGCTGAAAAATCTAATGAAAGTTCTGATGATGAAAAGGAATATGTTAGAAAAGAAAGATGCTATGGTAAATACCAAAGAAGCTTTTATGTTGGGGATATAGATAAAGAAAATATTGATGCTTCATTTGAAAATGGTATTTTAAAAGTTACTATGCCAAAAAAACAAGAAGAAAAATCATCTAAAAAAACTATTGAAGTTAAATAGATTTATAAATAAAAAAAGGTCTTTATGATCTTTTTTTTAGTATATTTTTTCTTAATTATGGGAAACTATTTATAGAATGAGGTGACTTATGAAAACAACTGGTATAATTAGAAGAATAGATGATTTAGGAAGAATAGTTATTCCAAAAGAATTAAGAAGAAATTTAAGAATTCAAAATGGTGATTCTTTAGAAATATTTGTTGATTTGAATTCCATTGTATTAAAAAAATACTCTCCTATGGAAAGTATTGAAGAATCTGCACTTAAGTATGTAAATAGCTTTAATCAAGTTCTTAAGCGTAATGTTATTGTTTGTGATAAGGAGAAAGTTATTGCTGTAAGTGGCGAATTACGTAAGAAATATATTGGAAAAGGTATAAGTGAACAAATGATGCATAGTATGGAGAGACGGGATAGTTTTGTTGAAAGGCAAAAAAAAGAATTTTCCTTTGTTGATGGAATTACGGATGTTGGATATTATTCTTTTTGCTCAATAGTTAGTAATGGTGATCTTTTAGGTGCTGTTATTATTGTATCGCTTACTTCTGCATTATCAGAGTCTGAGGAGCAGATGGCGGTTATTTTAGCTAAATTACTTGAAAATAAATTTATTTGTGATTAGTTGATTTGTATAGTTTATTAGTTATAATTAAAAGTATTATACTAGATAAGCTTATAACTAATGATATATTTTTATAGGGTGCTTTATAATCTATGGTAATTTTATGAGTGCCTTTTTTTATTGGAAAACCTATAAAATTTTTATTCGTTTTTTCATAATTGATTTTATCATTATCAAGTTTTATATTAAATCCTTTATCATAGGGGATAGAGATGTTAAAGTATCCATTTTCTTTTACATCTATTTTTCCTTCTATGTGATCTCCTTTTGTTTTATTGCTATTAATTTTGTATTCTTGTATATTGTTTTTTTCAAAGATATCTGAGTAGTCAACTACATAAGTTTCCAGATTAGTTATTTTGTATGTGCCTTTTTTTATGTAGATGTCTAGTATATCTGTATTATATAAATAATAATTAAATGTGTAATTTTTGTTATTATATTTCCAATTTTTACTGGTCAATGTGTTTTTTTCGTTATTTATAGTTATTGATAAATCTTTATTTGGATTATAGGTATTTGTAAATCTTATTAAAATTAACTTGTCTTTTGTATTGGTATTTAATTTAATTTTTAAATAAGCATTTTTTTGGGCTTTTATAATTAATTTTTCGTTGAAGTTTTCTAATTTTAAGTTATTTTGTTCAATTATTTGATAATTTGTGTTACTTTTTTCAATATCTAATTTATTTGAATTTTTTTTATCTTTATTTGTTTTTATTACGATATTATTTAGAAGTGCTATAATATTAGTGGGGTAGTTTAGATTATTAAAAGTATTTTCAGAAATTATGTTTGATGTTGCATAACCTAATGGTAAAACGTTATGATTTTTATATAGTTTTATTCCATTTTTTTCTTTTATTAATTCTAAATTTTTATTTTCATGTTTTGTTATTATATATTTTTCTCCTAATATGTTTTGAGATAATATATTATCACTTGAAGAAATCATAAAGTTATTTCTGAATTGTTTGTTATTATATAATGTTTGGTAATAAAATGATTTATAATTATTATTGTATGTTGATGAATAAAGTGTTGTTTTATATTCACGATTGTTATTTATTTTATTTATGTATTCTATATTATCTATTAAGTTATTAATACGATATGTTGTATTATCTTTTTTTGTAATATATTGAACTAATTCGTTTATTGTTTTATTTTCTTGATTGGTGTATTCACTTTTTGTCATTAGTTTGTCAGTACTGTTAATAATTAGACATACAGAAATGGAAGAAATTATTGCATATAGTATAATTAATGCGTCTATGCTCTTTTTATTTTTCTTAAATATATTTTCTAAAAAATCTGCTGTTATTAATAAGGCTAGTGGTATAAATGGAATTAAGGATTTGCCGTTAATGTATAGTTTTCCGTTTAATATATAACTAAATAATGGAATAATGCTTATTATTAATATGAAAATTGATAATCTTTTTGTAGCTTTATTTTTGTTATAAAGTGATGTATGAATGAGCGCAATTAGTGTTATTAATGTAAGTCCCATTGAATAACTTCCATATAATAAGTAGTTTTGTGGTTTTATTAAATCGACTAAACTTAATTTATTGATTGTGTTTGATCTACCATTTAGTAGACAATATAGAGTTGGAAAAATTAGTATACTAGCATTTAAAATTCCTTCTATTACTGGTAATGATAGTTTGAGTGTTTTTTTTAGGAAGCCTTTATGGTTATTTTTAAAAAACTTATAAAGATAATATATGAATAAAGCTACTAGGCTTGATATACTAAAAAAATAACTTGTAAATATTAATAAAGTTATAGATAAAGCAATAATTAGTATGTTATTATTTTTTAGATATCTGTCAATTCCATAAAAGCCTAGTATTAGAAAAGGAAGATAGTTTATAAACATTATGTGTCTTTTGGTATGAAAAATAATAGGTCCAGCACATAAAAATAATAGGGTTGTAATAAATCTAGTTTTGAATGTATAGTTGTTTTCTTTGAGAAAGAAGTAAAATAGTATAGTACTTGTTACTGTGATTATAGATGATGATATTATTACATAATCAAGCATAGGTATTTTTGGAAAAAAATATGATATTATTATGATTGGATTTAATAATCCGTAGTATGATAAGTAGTATATGTTTTGACCACTTCCTAGATTAGGGGCAAAGTCAGGAAAAATATCTTTTGTTTGATAAAAAAGATTTCTAAAATATTCTGGTATTACATAATGTTGAATACTAAAGTCTATTTTTGAGGCAAATATATAATTATTTTTTGTTATACAAGTGTATATAAGAATGTAAGTTATTATATAAAATAAAATTGCTAAAAAATCTTTTTTCTTTTCTTTTTTTGTGTTCATAGTTTTTCCTCCTTTTTTATTACTTTTGGCTATATTATAACATGGTTTTCTTTTTTAAAACTTAATTTTTTATTAATATTATAGGTAATTTACATATTATGTTAAAAATGTTATAATTTATTTTGGGTGGAGGCGATATGTTGAGTAGTAGATATTTTGAAAAAATTACTTTTTTGCAATTTAAGAATGATATTTGTGATGATATTGAGTTATATAACAAATATGAGTTACCTAAACGTTCTACTAATGGTAGTTGTGGCTATGATATTAAGGCAATTAAATCTTTGGAGATTGCACCAGGTGAAATTGTAAAAATTCCAACTGGAATAAAAGCTTATTTTTTGAAAGATGAATTTTTAATGTTGGTAGTTAGAAGTAGTATGGGATTTAAGTATAATGTTCGTATGTGTAATCAGGTTGGAATTATTGATAGTGATTATTATAACAATTGTGATAATGAAGGACATATATGGATTGCTCTCCAAAATGAAGGTAAAAAAGTTTTTTCTATAAAAAGTGGTGATGCAATATGTCAAGGTATATTTTTAAATTATTTGACATGTGATGATATTAATAATAATGTTCGAGTTGGTGGTATTGGGAGCACTAATTCTTTAGAAGATAAGGAGAATTGATAAAAATGGTAAAAGATAAATTTTATATTAGTACAGCAATTGCATATACAAGTGCTAAGCCTCATATTGGTAATACTTATGAAGTTGTTTTAGCAGATGCTATTGCTAGGTATAAGAGGTTACAGGGATATGATGTTTATTTTCAAACTGGAACTGATGAACATGGAGAAAAAATCGAAATAAAAGCGAAAGAAGCTGGGGTAACACCTTTAGAATATGTTGATAAGATTTCTAATGAAATTAAAAATATTTGGGATGTAATGAATACTAGTTATGATTGTTTTGTTCGTACTACAGATAAAAATCATGAAAAAATTGTTCAAGAGATATTTGAAAAGTTTTATGAGCAAGGAGATATTTATAAGGGGGAATATAAAGGATTATATTGTACACCTTGTGAGTCTTTTTGGACTGAGAGTCAGTTGGTAGATGGAAAGTGTCCTGATTGTGGAAGAGAAGTAAAAGAAGCAAAAGAAGAGGCTTATTTCTTTAAAATGAGTAAATATTCAGAATGGTTAGAAGGATACATTGATAGTCATCCAGGTTTTATTGAACCTGAAGTACGTAAAAATGAGATTATTAATACATTTATAAGACCAGGTCTTCAAGATTTATGCGTATCTAGAACGAGTTTTAAATGGGGAATTCCTGTTACTTTTGATCAAAATCATATCGTTTATGTTTGGATAGATGCTTTATCTAATTATATTACTTTTTTGGGGTATCATCCTAATGAAAATTGTAGTGATAAATTTAAAAAGTATTGGCCTTGTGATATTCATTTAATTGGCAAAGATATTTTGCGTTTTCATACTATTTATTGGCCTATTATGTTGCATGCTTTGAATTTGCCTATTCCTAAAAGAATTTTTGGTCATCCTTGGTTGTTATTTGGAAATGATAAAATGAGTAAAAGTAAGGGAAATATTGTTTATGCTGATGATTTAGTTAATAAATATGGTGTTGATGCAATACGTTACTATTTAATTCATGAAATGCCATTTGCAAGTGATGGAACCTTTACAAATGAGTTATTAGTTGAGAGTATCAATAGTAATTTAGCAAATATTCTTGGTAATTTAGTTAATCGAACAATTGGGATGATTAATAAATACTTTAATGGAGTAGTTGAAAATAAGAATATATTTGAAGAAGTTGATGATGAATTAAAAGATTTAGTTTTAGATACTAAAGATATTGTTGATGATAAAATGGAAAACTTAAAGATTGCTGATAGTTTAGATATTATATTTGATATTTTTAGAAGATGTAATAAATATATTGATGAGACTATGCCTTGGGTATTAGCGAAAGATGATAGTAATAATGATAGATTAGCTACTGTTTTATATAATTTAGTTGAATCTATAAGATTTGGTGCGGTTTTACTTCAACCGTTTATGCCTGAGACTGCTGATAAAATTTTTAAACAGTTAAATACTGATAAAACTACTTATGATACATTAGATAAATTTGGATATTATAGAAGTGGTAGCCATGTTGGGGAGGCTCAGGTGTTATTTCAAAGAATTGAAATAGAAAAATAAGAAATTATATTTATAATAAGTTTTTATTATTTGATTAGTTTGATTTTTGTTGGTATGATTATTGGTTTAATAATCATACTTTTAGTTATATTTAATATTCGACAAAAAATTTGGAGAAGGAGTGTTATTATTGATTTACAAAATGAAATGTAAAATATTTTTAAAGTGTTTACTTTTATTTACATTTTGTACTTCATTTGTTATTATTTTGTTAAGTAGTTAAGCAGTTTGGTAGTTTTTAAGAAAGGAACGAAGAAATATGCTTAATAAAGTTAAAAATCAAGAAAAGTTAATCATGAATTTTTTTGTTGTAATGTTGTTTATTGTTGGTATTTATGTTGTTTTAGAAAGGGAATTAATAGATGTTATATATTTTGGAGTTTTAGTTTATTATTTTATAAGATTTTTATTGATTAAAAAAAATGGGAGGTAGTGGTTTAAATGTTAGTAGATACACATTGTCATGTTTTTTGGGAGTATTATGAAGATTTAGAACAGGTTATAACAAGAGCTAAGGATAAGGGAGTAGGAGCTTTAATAGTTAATGGTTATGATATGTCTTCTAATAAGGAAGTATTAGAGTTAGTTAAAAAGTATGATATTGTGTATGGTGCTTTAGGTATTCAACCCGAAAATTTAGATGAATTAAATGATGAGAATATATCTTTTATCGAAGAACATATTAATGATGATAAGATAGTTGCTGTTGGGGAAATTGGACTAGATTATCATTATGATTTGGATAAAGAACGTCAAAAAGATTTATTTAAGAGACAATTAGATATTGCAAGAAAATATAATAAACCTGTTATTGTTCACAGTAGAGATTGTATTCAAGAGACGTATGATATTTTAAAAATGTATAATATAAAAGGTATAATGCATTGTTATAGTGGAAGTGTAGAGATGGCTAAAAAATTTGTGGAAATTGGTTTCTTTTTGGGAATTGGTGGTATTTCTACTTTTAAAAATTCTCGAAAGGTAGTCGAAGTAATAAAAAATATTCCTATCGAATATATTTTATTGGAAACAGACTGTCCTTATTTGACTCCTGAACCATATCGTGGTAAAAGAAATGAGCCTGCTTATATTCCTTTAATTTTAGAGCGAATTTGTTCTTTAAAATCCTTGAATTATAAGGATGTAGAAGAAGTTATGACTTCATCGATTTTACGGTTATTTGACAAAAAGATTAAACTATGATAGAATTATATGTGCCTGAGATGAGAAAATAAGAGGTGATATATAATGAGAAAAATAGTATCTAATGTATTGATTGTTTCTACACAATTGATTATTGGTGGACTATTTTTGTTTATGTTATTTTCGGATAACAATGAGGATAAGAGAAATATAGTTGTTAAAAATGACAACATGAATAAGATGGCAGATGCTGTTTCTGAACTTTTTGTTGCTGATCCAAACTCTAATACTAATGATAGTAGTACAGAGGAAGTTAATTTGGTTAGTGAAGAAGAGAAGAAAGCACAAGAAGAGGCAGAAGCAAAGGCTAAAGCAGAAGAGGAGGCTCGTCAAAGAGCAGCTGCAGAGGCTGAGGCGGCTAGAATTGCTGCTGAGCAAAAAGCACAAGAAGAAGCTGCTCGTAATGCTATAATTGTAAGTGCAAATGGTTACAGGTCTAAACCAGCTGCTGGTTTTAATGTTACTACTGGAAATAGAACTTATAGTTTATCAGATGGTGAGTTTGCTATTTTAGCTACTGTAGTTAATTGTGAAGCTAATAGAAGTAGTAGAGATGATGTGCTGGCTGTAATGTCTGTAATATTGAATCGTGCGGATAGAAATGGTGGTTCTCCTGTTTCTGTAGTTTCTGCTAGAGGCCAGTTTTCTTGTTATACTGGTAGTGGAACTACTGTTTCAGATTCTGTTGCTTCTGTTATGCGTGATGCTTTATATAATGGCATTCGTAATAATAGTTATTCTTCTTTTGGGTCGTGGAGATCTGGAGTTAGTAATAACTATATTGTTGATGGTGGTAATAGATATTATCGCTAGGAAAGGATTGTTTTCCTTTCTTTTTTGTTTATGTTTTTAAGGAGGTATTTATAATATGGATTTTAAATTTAAAAAATCTTTAGGGCAAAATTTTTTGACTGATCAAAACATTATTCATAAAATAGTAGACAGTGCTAATATTGATGATAGTACTTTATTATTGGAAGTAGGTCCAGGTGGTGGGGCAATCACTAAGTATATGGTACCGTTGTGTGGGCATGCGTTGTTATATGAAGCAGATTCTAGATTAGAAAAAAATTTAAATGAATTATTGAAAAATAATCATAATTATACAATTAAAATAGGAGATTTTTTGGAAACTAATCTTGAAGAAGATATTAATAATTATTCTTATTCGAAATTATATTTAGTTGCTAATTTACCATATTATATAACAACTCCTATTATTATGAAGTTTATAAATGAGGAGGTTTTCCCAGATAAAATTGTTATTATGGTTCAAAAGGAGGTTGCTAATCGGTTAGCAGCGTCTGTGGGAACTAAAAATTATGGAGCATTAACTGTTTTTCTTGATTATTTTTATGAGGTAAAAAAGCTTTTTGATGTTAGTAAAAATTGTTTTATTCCTTGTCCTAACGTGGATAGCGCTGTTATTTGTATGAATTTGAAAGGTGATAGACCTTATGTTAAGGATATGATGCTTTTTAAAAAGATTATTAGAGATGCTTTTAGATATAAAAGAAAAAATTTAAGAAATAATTTTAAAGGATACAATTTAGAGGAGATAGATAAAATATTAAAGGAAAATAATTTGACGTTAAACTCAAGAGCTGAGGATTTGGATTTAGAAATATTTATTTTAATTGCTAATAGATTAAGTAAATAGTTCTTTTTTTTTTCTATTTACATATATTTTTTATGGGTGATATTGTGATAAAAATTGGAGATTATGTTACACGTATATCATATAATAATGATATTATTTTTAAAGTAGTTGATATAAAGGATAATAATTATTTTTTAGTTGGAGCTTATCTTAGGTTATCTGCTGATAGTCCAATTGATGATTTGAAATTATATGATGGTAATATTAATGATGATAACTTTAAGATAGATTTTAGTGATTATTCAAATTTGGATAGAAATGATTTTTTTTATTTGCCAGGAAAAATATTACATATTGATGGCGATGAGGAATTTTTGAGGAGAAGTTTAGAATTTTATAAAAAAAATAGGATTAAAGCTTATGGATTATTTTTAAATGAATCTGATTTGAGTGATAATTTATATGATTATTTGGTAAAGTATAATCCCGATATTTTAGTTATTACTGGTCATGATGCTTTATATAGAAAGAAAAATAGAAATGGTACATATAAAAATACTAGTAATTTTGTTTCTGCTGTTAAAGAGGCTAGAAGATTTGAAAAATCACATGAGAAGCTTATAATAATAGCTGGTGCTTGTCAATCGAATTATGAAGAGCTAATAAAGGCTGGTGCTAATTTTGCTTCTAGTCCTAAAAGAATTAATATTCATGCATTAGATCCTGCAATAATAGCAGGTTCATTGGCGTTTTCTGATAAAAATGAAAATATTAATCTTATAAAAATACTTGAAAAAACAAAATATGGTTCTGATGGAATAGGTGGCATTATTACTAAGGGAACGATGTATGTAGGTTTTCCAAGAGAATAAAAGGGGGATTTTGATGAATATAGAGAAAATTCGTAGAGATATAAATAAAGGTTTGGGAAGTGATGTTATTGTTACTCATAATGAGGGAAGAAATAAAATTTATGAGTATGAAGGTAAAGTAGTAGAAGTTTATAATAATATTTTTATTATATTAGATAAAAAAGATGCAAGAAAAAAAAGTTTTAGTTATTATGATGTGTTGACAGAAGCTGTTAAAGTATCTTTTAAGTAATTATTTAGTTCTTTTTGTAAATTAATTAGTCAAATTTTTCCAAAAATATTGACTTTTTAATATATTATATATAAAATGTATTTAGAAAATAATATTTTCTAGAAGGAGAGTTGATACAAAAATGAAGATTACTTCAGTTAATGTACACAAATTTGAAAAAGAAAATTCTCGTATGAAAGGAATTGCAGTTGTTACTCTTGATGATTGTTTTGTTGTTAAGGGAATAAGAATTATAGATGGTGATAATGGATTATTTATTGCTATGCCTAGTAAGACTACTGCAACAGGAGAACATAGTGATATTGCTCATCCAATTAATAAAGAGACTCGTCAAATGTTTGAAGAGGCTATTATTAAAGCTTATAACGAAGCAGAGTAATGTAATTAGAACTAAGACTTTAGTTCTTTTTTTTTGTGTTTGGCATATATATTGTTAGGGAGGGAGTTTGATGGATAAAGTAAGAGAATTGGAAAATAATTTTAATCATGGAATATCAATTGCTGAAAGAAAGAATATTATAGTTACAGGTGTTAAAAAGATTGAAAGTTTTGATAATGAGGAATTTATGATGGATACAACTTTGGGGTTTTTAGTTATAAAGGGAAGTGGTTTAGAAATTATAAAACTTGATACTTATCAAGGAAATGTTTCTATAAAAGGACAAGTAGATAGTCTTAATTATATGGAAAGTGCCATAAAAAAAGAAAAAGACAATTCTTTTATAAGTAAGTTATTTAAATAAATTTTGTTATTAAAAATTCAGATTTTATCTTTTTTATTTTCTTTTTTTTATGGTATAGTTTTTTATGTTCTTTTAAATTTTTTTAATAGATATATTTATTCTACTAATTTATTTATAAAAATATTTTCCACGATGCTGTTTATTTTAATTAGTTCTTGTATATACTTTTTTGCGTTGCTTAAAATTAATAATGGTTATGTTCATATTTATTTTTTTATTTGTTTTTTAGTTGGCAATATAATGTGTAAAGTTTTATATAGGAAATTGAAAAATTAAATATTTTGTGTTAGAATTTGTTGTGTATAGGATAGGTGATTAGGGTGGCTAAGAAAAAATCGAAATATACAATAAAAACTAAGGGAAGAATGTTTATTATTTTTATGTTTTTTTTATCAATTATATCTACTTTAAGTTATACTTTGTTTACTAATTTAAAGCAAATTAATGATATTAGGATGGAAAAGAGGTCTTTGAATAAGGAAAAGAGTTCTTTAGTTGAGAAACAGGAATCTTTGAAGGCTGATATTGAGAAACTTTCAGATTCTGAATATATTGCTAAATATGCTAGAGAAAAATATTTTTATTCAAAGCAAGGAGAAATTATTCTTCGAATTGATGATACTAAAAATTAAAAAGAGTCTGTTATTATTCAGATTCTTTTTCTTCTTTTTCTTTACTAACTGTTTTTGTATCATCATTTGGTAGATGACCAGTTTTTACTAATGAATCAATTTGTTCTTTGGTTATTGTTTCTTCTTCTAATAATGTTGTTGCAATTAATTCTAGTAAATCTTCATTTTCTTTTATAAGTTTTTTGGTTTTTTCATAGCAATTATTTATTATGTTTCTCATTTCTTCATCTATTTCATGAGCTACTATATCAGAAATGTTTCTATTTTTAGTATAGTCTCTTCCTAAGAATGTATTTCCAGATGGTTCTTCTAACATCATTGGTCCTAGTTTACTCATTCCATATTCTGTTACCATACTTCTTGCTATTTTAGTTGCTTTTTTAAAGTCATCATGAGCTCCAGTAGTAACTTCTTTGAATTTTACTTCTTCAGCAACTCTACCACCTAATAGACCACAAATTGACTCTAGTAATTCATCTTTTGTATAATTAAATGTTTCTTCTTTTGGAGTCATCATTGTATATCCACCAGCTTGTCCTCTTGGGATAATAGTTATTTTTTGGACATCGTTAGCTCCTTCAAGTTTTAAACCTACAACTGCATGTCCTGCTTCATGATAGGCTACTAGTTTCTTTTCTTTATCAGTATATTTTTTTGTTACTTTTGCTGGTCCCATTATAACTCTATCTGTTGCTTCATCTATTTCGTTCATTGTTATACATTTTTTACCTCTTCTTACGGTTAGAAGGGCTGCTTCATTTAAAAGATTTTCTAAATCTGCACCACTAAATCCTGGTGTTCTTTTAGCTAAATATTCTAAAGTTATATTTTTATCTAGAGTTTTATTTTTAGCATGAACTTTTAAGATTTCAACTCTAGCATTTTTATCTGGTAGACCAACTGTTACTTGTCTATCAAATCTACCTGGTCTAAGAAGTGCTGGGTCTAAGACATCTGGTCTATTTGTTGCGGCTATTACAATTATTCCTTCATGAGGACCAAAGCCGTCCATTTCTGTAAGTAGTTGATTTAATGTTTGTTCTCTTTCATCGTGTCCACCACCTAAACCAGTTCCTCTTTGTCTTCCTACAGCATCAATTTCATCTATAAAGATTAAACATGGTGCATTCATTTTTGCTTGTTTAAACATATCTCTAACTCTTGCTGCTCCAATTCCAACGAAAAGTTCAACAAAGTCAGAACCACTTATATAGTAAAATGGTACTTTTGCTTCTCCAGCTACAGCACGTGCTAGTAATGTTTTACCTGTTCCTGGAGGGCCTACTAGTAATACACCTTTTGGAATACGTGCACCCATAGCTTGGAATTTTTTAGGACTTTTTAAAAAGTCAATTAATTCTTTTACTTCTTCTTTTTCTTCTGTTAATCCAGCAACATCTTTAAATGTTGTTTTTGTTCCTTCTTCTAGAAGTTTTGCTTTGCTTTTGCCAAAGTCTATTGATTTATTGCTACCACCTATTTGTCTAGTAAATAGCCAGAATAGCATACCAGCAAGAATTGCTAATGGAACTATATCCACTAGAACAGTTATCCATTCAGATGCTTCTGGGTCTTTTGCGACATCTAATTCAAATTTTTGATTATCAGCAGCTTTTGTTATTTTTGATAAAAATTCATCTGATTGTGGAATGCTTAGTGTAAAATATTCTTTTTCTTCATAACCCTTTAATTTTCCAGATATATCATATGTTTTGGTTCTGGTTTTGGGAGTAATTTCTATCTCGGTTATTTTTTTGTCATTTAGCGAGCTTACAAACTCATCATATGTTAATTTGTTTATTTTTGTGTTGAATGAGTTAAAAGCAAATAAACAAATTAATATAAAAACAAATAAAAATACATATGGGAATAATCCTTTCTTAACTGTTTTTTTGTTCATAATTTTCCTCCTTTTCACAGTACTTAAGTATTATATCACAGAATTGTTCCTTTGGTCTATTAAATTTGGACTTTTTTATGTTTGGTATCCATAATATTGAATCGTTATCATCAACAAGTAATGGGTATTTATCTCTTAATGTGATGGGAATTTTTTTGTCTATGAAAATATCTTTGATTTTTTTCTTACCATTTAGTCCTTTTATTTCAATGTAATCACCGTTTTTTCTATTTCTAAGATATAGTGGTAATTTGATATCTTTAGAGTTTAGTCTACAAATGTCATTACCATCATCTATTTCCTCGTTTACTTTAATTATGGTTATATTGTTTACGGTTGTTATGTTTTGTAATTTTATTTTATAATTAATTTTTTCTTCTTTTTGTTTAATAGAAATTGTATTATATTCTTTTTGACAAATAGAATTTTTAGGAAGATCTATTATAAGGTTTGGTTTGTTATTATTTATCATATTGATTATATCAGTTATATTTTTTTCTTTTATTATATTAGGTTTGTTGCTATAATATTTAGTTAATATTGAAAAAATGATGTTTTTTTGAATTAGGTGGTCTATTTTATCAAAGTTAGATATATCTAATTTTTTGTTCTTATATAATTTATTTAGATAATTATCTGTAATTTTATTTATATAATTATTGTATTCTAGTAATGTTTTTGAAAATTTCAGAAATTGGGCATGTATATTTTCATTTTCAGATTTTAAAAGTGGTAATATTTGATTTCTTATTCTGTTTCTGGTGTAGTTGTTATCAAAATTAGATTTATCAATATAGTATTTTATGTTATTTTTTTTGTTGTAATCAATTAGATCTTTTTTAGTATATTTTAAAAATGGTCTTACTATATAATAATCGTTGTGTTTTACTATTTCTTTTATGCCAGCATATCCTTCTAGCGTAGAACCATGGTTTATTTTCATTAAAATTGTTTCTATTAAATCATCACCATGATGTGCGAGAAAGATATATTTTGTGTTATATTTTTTTAGAATTTCTTCATAAAAATGATAGCGTTTATTTCTTGCTTCATTTTCAAAGTTATTTTCATTGTAACTTTTAATTTTTTTACATTCAAATATGATATCGTTTTTTTGGCAATAATTTTTTAGATAAAGTTCCTCTTCTTTACTTTCTTTTCTTTTATTATGGTTTATATGAGCACAAACTATTTTCTTTTGGGTATTATTTTTTAGATAATGTAATAGTGCCATAGAATCTGGGCCAGATGAACAGCCAATTATAATATATTTTTCTTTTTCTAGATTTATATTGATATTTACATTATTTAGCATTTATATTCCTTCTTTCTTTTTTTGATAATTATATCAAAAAATCATAATAAAAACAAAAATTATTGATGATATGTTTGGGATAGAAATGTTTGACAAATTTTGGAATAGAGAATATAATTTTGGAGAGGTGTACTGTAATAAGTTATGGAGCAGTTTTATAAAATTAAGTATTCTGGTGTAATAGCTACATTGTTATTATATAAAAGAGAAATAACAGCTATTGATATTATTAATTTTTGTAGTAAAATTTCTGATGAATATGAAGTTGTTGATGATGGAATTCAAGATCTCTTTGAATGTGTTGAAGTAGATAGTCAATTTAATTTTAGAATAAAAAAGTATTTGGATTATTATTCTATATTAAAAAATGGAAAAACTGTTTTAGAATTTTTAAACAGTAAAGCTTTAATGGATTTAATTTATATTTATGTTGATATGGAAAAGGAAACTGAGATTGTTCAATCATCAAGGAAAGATTTTGAGTTTAAAGGTAAAATTTTTGATATAAAAGGTAAAATTTGTAAAAAATGTAGAAAAATTAGACCAATGTTTATGAAACAGGCATAAAGTAGGAAGATATATTTTATAAAATCTCTTTATTTTTGCTGTGAAATTTGATACAATGGATTATGTAGGAGATAAGGGTGAGTATTATGGGAAAGGTAATAGCAATTGTAAATCAAAAAGGTGGTGTAGGCAAAACAACTACTAGCATTAATTTGGCTGCTTCTTTGGGAGCCTTAAAAAAGAAAGTTTTGTTGGTTGATTTAGATCCACAAGGAAATGCAACGACTGGTGTTGGTATTAATAAAGGTGATATTAATAGTAGTATTTATGAGGTTTTAGTGATGAAGACACCTATAGAAAAAGCAATTGTTAAAACTAAAACTAAAAATTTAAGTGTGTTACCCGCATATTTAAATTTAGCTGGTGTTGATATGGAACTTATTGAAATAGAAAAACAATATCGTCAAAAAGGTGAGAAGTTTAATAGAGTACTTAGGTTAAAAGAAGAACTTGGTAAAGTTAAGGATAGGTATGACTTTATTTTAATAGATTGCCCTCCTTCTTTGGGAATTTTGACAACTAATGCTTTAGGTGCTTCTGATAGTGTACTTATTCCTGTTCAATGTGAATATTTTGCTTTAGAAGGAATTATGCAACTTATAAATACTATAATGTTAGCCCAAAAAAAGGTAAATCCTAATCTTGATATAGAAGGGGTTTTATTGACTATGTTGACTACTAATACAAATTTAGGGTTAGAGGTTGTTGAAAGTATAAAAGGATTCTTTAAAGAAAGAGTTTATGACACTATAATTCCGAGATTAATAAGATTAGCTGAGGCACCTTCGCATGGAAAGCCGATTTTAGAATATGAACCTAGAAGTAAGGGAACTGAGGCTTATTTGAATTTAGCTAAGGAGGTTATTGATAAAAATGGAGCATAAAAGACAAGCTCTTGGTAAGGGGTTAGAGCAGTTATTTAGTAGTGAGGTTTTGGATTTTGATTCTTTTGAAGATAATATAATGGAAAATGCTAAGGAATCTGATATTATACAAATTCCTGTTGAAGATATTAGGCCAAATCCATATCAGCCTAGAAGAAGTTTTGATCAACAAGCTTTAGATGAATTGGCTACTTCTATTAAAAATTATGGTGTGTTCCAACCTATTATAGTAAAGAAAAGTATAAAAGGTTATGATTTAGTTGCTGGAGAAAGAAGACTTAGAGCTTGTAAATTAGCTGGTCTTGATACTATACCTGCAATAGTAAAAGATTTTTCTGATGAGGAGATGCGTGAGATAGCTCTTTTGGAAAATCTACAAAGAGAGAATTTAACTTCTATTGAGCTTGCTTGGGCATACAAAGGAATAATTGATAGTTTGCATATTAGACAAGAAGATTTAGCAGCAAAAATAGGAAAGAGTAGAAGTCATGTTACAAATACTTTAGGATTATTGAATTTACCAAATGATGTTCAAGATATGGTACTTGATAATAAGTTGTCTATGGGACATGCTAGAGTACTTAGTAAGATGAAAGATGAAGACAAAGTAGAAGAATTGGCAAATAAGGTTGTTAAAGATAATATTAGTGTAAGAGATTTAGAAGATATTTCAAGTAAAAGTAATATTTCTAAGAGAGTTCAAGTTAATAGATTACCTAAAACCGAAAACCAATATAAGTATATTGAAAATGAATTAAGAGATATACTTGGAACTAAGGTTAGAGTTGAAAATAAAAAAATTGAGATTTTTTTCGAATCTTCTGTTGATTTGACAAGGATATTAGATATTTTGAATGTTAATGTTGATTAAGAATATTTGATGTATGAAGTTAATTTTTTTAAATTTTAATATGGTAAAACCCACATCTATAAATTTAGGTGTGGGTTTTACTGTTTTATCAAACTTAGATTTTAAATAATATTAGCTGAAATTTTTTTCTGCTAAGTGTTATGTACTTAAGATATTTAATTCTATTTTTTTAATTTTCTATATATATGTAATAATTTTGGCAATATTTTATACATAAATGGTTTGTTGATCAAGTCAAATTCGCCAATAAATTCTATATAGGTGTCTCCAAATTTTTTCTTATAAGCATGTAATCCTTTTAGATTTTTACAATTTGTATTTGGATCTCCAACGGTGCCATATAAATCTAAAAATCGATAATTATGATTGAAACAATATTCTATAGTTTCAAAATATATTCTATTTACTGCAAATAAATATTCTCCAAGTCGATTGTTTCCAATATACATTGTCCACATCATATCGTTAGCAATTCCATTAATAAGAGAACAAATTGTTAAATTTTCTTCTTCTTTGTAAGGTTCAAACATTTTTAATTCTTTTTCTAGACGTTTTAATTTGTCTAAACTATCTGCTTTGTTTTTCTTTTTTATTAATCCTTTATCAAAATCATCTTTTATTTTTTCGTGATTTTTTAAAGTTTCTTCATATAACTCTTTTCCGTTTACACTTACATCAAATACTAGTATATTTTTATATTTTTTTCCATATTCGTATAGCTTTTTGTAAAATTCATCAGAATATTGGATGAATTCATCTTTAGCAGCATTTGATTTGTTTAGTTCAAAGAAATGCTCCACATTACTATTTAAGTTTATTTTGAGGTTATAGCTATAACTTCTATGAACTGTTTGCATAAATGTTTTAGATATGCTTTTTTTTATGTCATCCATATTTTTATATTGTTCAAAATAGCGTCTGAATGTATATCTAGGTTCATTGTTTTCATATAATTTTACAAAGCCTTGGTGCTTGTATCCAAGATTAATGAGATTATTGAATATATCAATATTATTTTTTCCTTTTTCTATTCTATTTCCATCTTTATCAATTTCTTGGTACATTATTTCAGGGTTAATTTTTAAATATATTGCGTTTGTTCTTTTTAAATACTTTTTTATTTCTTCTGTAAATATTTTTAATAATTCTTTATCTTTAAAATCTATTAAATAACCGCGAGAACAATAGTAATAGCAAAGACCTAGTGGCATGTTTTTCTTTAGAAGTAAGGCTGCTGCTACTAAGTTGTTTTTTTCATCTTTTAATCCAATGTAGCAGGGGATTTTTCCTCTTGTTTCTTTGAAAGCTTTTCCCCATGCGTATGATTGTAGAAAATGGCTATATTTAAATGAATTAAAGAATTTTATATATTCTTCTTTTGGTACATTTTCAATAAATTTATATTTCATAATTAATTATCTTTCCTTTCTCTTATGCTTCTATCTAATACGCCTTCTTTAAAAAAGTGTTGATAGTCTTTGGTATTGTTGAAATCTCCTCCCCATGACCAACCATATTCTTTGAAGATTTTATAAATTGTATCATTTCTTGTAATCATTCCTTTTATGTTTAATGTTCTATCTTTGTATTTGGTAGCAGTTTTAGGATAGATTTCATTTCCATATACGTAAGGATTATATAGTGGATTAATATCAATAGCTAAACCAAATGCATGCCATGACAAGTCGGTTTCTTCTTCTAAAATTCTGTAATTAAATGCAGATGTATTATTATCTTCCATTGATAATTCATCATCACAGTTATATTCTTCTACTAAGTTCATTTTTTCAATTTGGTATTTTTCTTCAAATAGTTTGTAGAAAATTTCAACGACATCTTGGGCTACTAGCTTGTTTATAATTATTTCGCCTTCTTTAATTTCATTATCAAAGTTGTAATATTTTACCTTTACATATTTTAAGTCATCATAGCTAATTTTTGAATATCTTTCGTCGAACGATTTAGGAAAAGAGCAACCAGTTATTTTTTCTTTAACTTTTTCACTTAAATCTTCATAATAAAAACTATCTTTATATGTCACTTTGTTTAGTTGTTCTGGCTGTTTTTTATTTTCTTTTTTGATGACTGTCTTTTTATGAATTTTTTGGTTTTTATTATTTGTTATTTTTAGTTTTAGACTTTTATAAAAAATAAAAATAGATATAATTAGTAATAATGTTGTTATTATTAATAAAATGATATTTTTATATTTTAACTTTTTTTTTCTTTTTTTCAATTTATACCACCTTATCATAGATATTTTTTTTCATATAAAATTCTATCTAATAAATAATATTTTGTCAAGATTGGTGCACTTAGATTGACTTATTTTGTCGATTGAAAAGAATTGTTTTTCTTAGTTTTGTGTATTACAATATTATTGTAGTAGATATAGAATGTGAGGTTATTAATAATGAATGCAAAAGTAAAATGGTTTAATAATGATAGGGGATATGGTTTTATAGAACACATGCCAGAAAATGATATTTTTGTTCACTATAGTGCAATTAAGATGAATGGTTATAAAACTTTGAATGAAGGCGATAGGGTTGATTTTGATCTGATTGAAACTCCTAAGGGCTTGCAAGCTATTAATGTTAGATGTGATAGTAATCATAAAATTATAAATCTTAGCTAGTTAATTTTAAAACTAGTTTTTTTTATATCTTACTAATTTCTTCTAGTTTATTAATGATTTCTTTACCAAAATTCATACTTTTTAAAAATTTTGTATCATTTATAGAATAGTTGCGTCCTAATGAATCAAGTTCCAATATGGGCATTTCTATTATTGTATTTTGTAGTGTTATTTTTAGGGTGATGGAATTACATTTATTTTGAAATCCAGTTATATTTTTTTTGCTTATTTGATTTTTAGTAATTATTGGATTTCTATCAATTAATAGTTCGTAGTTTGTTATTTCACTTATGTTATATTTATAGTTGTTGTTATTTAAATGAAAAACTATATTTTTATTACAATCTATTGATATACCAATATTATTTTCATTAATCTTTTGATATATTGGTACTATTCCACATAAGTATTTTGTTTCTTTTTCTATTTCTTTACTCCTATTTTCTTCTGATAGTATTATTTTTAGAAAATTATTAATTTTTTCGTTATTACCATTAGCTTCTAATAAAATATTATTTATATTTATGATTTTGCTTAATAGATTGTTTTTGATTATAGTGCAGTATTTGATATCTTGATATGATATGGTTTTGTATTTTTCAGTATTTGCTATCCAAATTGATCTTGAGGTAGCTACTAACCAATATTCTGTATTAGTTTTTATTTCTTTAGTAAATATTATAGCTAGTAGTGTTTCGTTTTTGGGAATTAAGTTAGCAATAATATTAGCTTTATCTTTGTTTAAATCTGGGCAGTTGTTTAAAATCCAATGCACTTTATTTTCATTAAGGACCTTGTTTTGAATATTTATATTGGTTAGATTTTCAAATATTGTTGATGTTTCTATTAAATTGTTATAGTTGTTATTTTCCTCTTTGATGTTTTTTAATTTATTTTTAATATTATCAATAAAATTATTACTCATATTCATTCTCCTTTGTTATTTTATTTAAATTTTAATATTATTTTATTTAAAAAGCAATGAATTTTTAAATTTTTTAAAATATTATTTGAATAAATTGTGGATAATGGTATAATAAATTTATGAAATGAGGGATGTTTATGTTAGATATAAAATATGTTAGAGAAAATCCTGAAAAGGTTAAAGAAAATATTAAGAAAAAATTTCAGGATCAAAAGTTACCTCTTGTTGATGAAGTTATAAAGTTAGATGCTGATATAAGAGAACTTAAAGTTAAAGGAGATAATTTGCGTCAAGAGAGAAATACTATTAGTGATGAAATTGGAAAATTGTTTAGAGAGAAAAAAGTGGATGAGGCAAATGCTAAGAAACAAGTAGTTGTTGATATTAATAAAAAACTTGAAGAAATAGAGTTAGAGGAGAGTAATCTTACGTTATCTTTAAAGAAAAAAATGATGGTTATTCCTCAGATTATGGATGATTCTGTTCCTGTTGGTAGAGATGATAGTGAGAATGTTGAAAATGAAAGATTTGGTGAGCCTATTGTTCCAGAATATGAAATTCCATATCATGCAGATATATGTGCTAAATTTAGTGGAATAGATAAGGAAAGTGCTGGAAGAACTAGTGGAACTGGTTTTTATTACTTAGTTGGTGATATAGCTAGGTTACATTCTGCTTTACTTAGTTATGCTAGAGATTTTATGATTAATAAAGGTTTTACTTATTGTGTTCCTCCTTTTATGATTAGAGGAGATGTAGTTGATGGAGTTATGTCTTTTGATGAGATGGATGCTATGATGTATAAGATAGAAAATGAGGATTTGTATTTAATTGGAACTAGTGAGCATTCTATGATTGGAAGATTTAAAGGACAAATAATTAATGAAAGTGATTTACCGATTGCAATGACTTCATATTCTCCATGTTTTAGAAAAGAAGTTGGTTCTCATGGCTTAGAGGAAAGAGGTTTATATAGAGTACATCAATTTGAAAAAGAGGAAATGATAGTTTTATGTAAACCAGATGATGGAATGGATTGGTATAATAAAATGTGGAATTATACTGTTGAATTTTTTAGAAGTTTGGATGTTCCAGTTAGAACTTTGGAGTGTTGTAGTGGAGATTTAGCTGATTTAAAAGTTAAATCATGTGATGTTGAGGCATGGAGTCCTAGACAGAAAAAATATTTTGAGGTTGGCTCTTGCTCTATATTAGGAGATGCTCAAGCTAGAAGATTGGAAATTAGAGCTAAAGGTGAAAAGGGTAATTATCCATTATTTACTCTTAATAATACTGTAGTTGCGTCTCCACGTGGATTGATTGCTGTTTTGGAGAATAATTATCAAGAAGATGGTAGCGTTTTAATTCCAAAAGTTTTGCAATCGTATATGGGTGGAATAGAGAGATTAGTTCCAAAAGAAAAATAATTTTTAAGAGGTGAATTTTTATGTCAAAAATTATAAAGACTAAAGAGCGAGGCAATTTAATTGTTATAAGTGGTCCTAGTGGTGCTGGTAAGGGAACTATCGTTGATGGCTTAAAGAAGGTTAATGAGAATATATGGGTTTCTATTTCAATGACTAGTAGAGAACCTAGGAAAAATGATATTCCAGATGAAACTTACTTTTTTGTTAGTCGTGAAGAATTTGAAGAGAGGATATCTAGGGGAGAATTTTTAGAATATGCTATATATAATGAAAATTATTATGGAACTCCTAGAGATAAAATTGCTCATAAATTAGAACAAGGTTATGATGTTGTCTTGGAGATAGAAATTCAAGGGGCTTTAAAGGTAAAAGAACTAGTTGATGATGCTATATTTATATTTATTTTACCACCTTCTATGAAGGAATTGCGAAATCGTCTTGTGAATAGAGGAACAGATAGCAAGGAAAAAATTCTAAATAGATTTAAAAGAGCTTATCAAGAAATAAATGAGGTTACTAAATATAATTATGTTGTTATAAATGATGATATAGATAAAGCTGTAAAGAAAGTTAATGCTATTCTTCTTAGTGAAAGATGTAGAGTTGATAGAATAGAAGATGTATATTTAAATAATATGGAAGAAGAAGTTCATGAGTTATTAATTGATAAAGAATTTGAAAATAAAGATATAGAAATATAATTGAAAAAGATGTTGATAAAAGGTTTTTTATTGCAATTGTAAAAATCTTTTTTTTGTTTTATAATTAATTTAATATTTTAGAAAGAGGTGTGTTATGGTTAAGTTTAAAACTATGGATGCAAATGAGGCCGTTTCTTTAGTGGCGTATAAATTTAGTGAAGTATGTGGTATTTATCCTATTACTCCAGCATCACCTATGGCTAGTTATGTTGATAGAATGAGTAGCTGTGGTGAGAAGAATTTTTTTGATAATACGGTTAAAGTTATTGAAATGCAAAGTGAAGCTGGTGCGGTTTCTTTAGTGCATGGTGCTTTACAAAGTGGGGCTTTAGCTACTACTTTTACAGCGAGTCAAGGTTTATTATTGATGATTCCAACACTTTATAAAATGGCTGGGGAGCTTTTGCCTGCTGTTATACATGTTGCAGCTAGGAGTTTATCTACACATGCTCTTAGTATTTTTGGTGATCATCAAGATGTGTATGCTTGTTTAAATACAGGAGCTTGTATGTTATCATCTAGTAGTGTGGAAGAGGCATATTATATGGCAATTATAAGTCATTTATCTTCTATTGCTGCAAGTTTACCTATTATCAATTTTTTTGATGGCTTTAGAACAAGTCATGAAATTGATAAAATTAGAATAACTGATATGGAGAAAATTGCTAGCTTGATTGATAAGGATAAGTTGGATGAATTTAGGAAGAAGGCTTTGAATGCTAATACTCCTAATTCTAGAGGAATGGCAGAAAATGATGATATATATTTTCAACATACAGAAGCTAGAAATATTAATTATATAAATAGTGTAAATTATATTGCAAAGTATATGGAAAAAATTAGTAAACTTTGTGATTTGGATATAAGGCCTTATAATTATTATGGTTCAAATAACGCTAAATATATTATAGTTGCTATGGGAAGTGTCGTTAGTACTATTAGGGAAGTGGTTGGTCTTTTAAATAAAGATGATGATTGTTATGGAGTAGTTGATGTTCATATGTTTAGACCTTTTAGTGCAGATTATTTAGTTGATGTTGTTCCTGATAGTGTTAGAAAAATAGCTGTTTTAGATAGAAGTAAGAGTTTTGGTTCTAATGGAGAACAATTGTATTTAGATGTTCTTAGTGCATTTTATTGTAAAAATATTAAAATTTATGGCGGAAGATACGGCCTTTCTTCTAAGAATACTACGCCTAATGATATTAAGGCAATATATGACGCTATGATAAATAATATTATTCATAATAATTTTACTGTTGGAATAAATGATGATGTAACTAATTTGAGCTTGAAATATTTAACTGATTTTCATTTGCCATTATCTAAGGTCGAGGCTAAAATATATGGTTATGGTTCTGATGGAATGGTTTCAACTATTAAAGATTTAATAAAAATAGTGGGTGATAATACAGATAATTATGTTCAAGGATATTTTCAATATGATAGTAAAAAAAGTGGAGGAGTTACTAGATGTCATGTTAGAATGGATGATAGGCCTATATTAAAAACTTATTATGTTGAGCAAGCTAATTTTATTGTTATTAGTAAGGATAATTATATATACAGATATGATATTTTAGATGAAATTGCTGATTATGGAACTCTTTTACTTAATACAAGTTTAGGTGATTTGGAACTTATTAAAAGTTTACCTAATAAGGTTAAACATTTAATTGCTGTAAAAAAGATTAATTTTTATGTTATAGATGCTAGTAAAATTGCTGGAGAGTGTGGACTTGGTAATAAGATTGGAACTTGTATGGAAAGATGTATATTTCATTTGTTTAAAATTATAGATGATGATGTTGTTAGAAAAATTATGTATGATACTAATCACAAACGTTTTATTGATAAGGGAGATGATGTTGTTGCTAAGAACAATATGGTAGTTGATAAATCACTTTCTGAATTGAGAAAAATTGATATTAGTGATAGCTTTTTAGATGCTGAGTTTTTTGATGATGTTTCACATGATTTTAATACAATTATTAATAATCTAAAAGGTGATAGTTTACCAGTTAGTGCTTTTTTGGATAAATCTAGTGGAATTTTTTCACCAGGTAGTTCTAAATATGAGAAAAGAGAAGTTGCTTCTTTAGTTCCTTGTTGGATAAAAGAAAATTGTATTCAGTGCAATCAATGTAGTTTTGTCTGTCCGCATGCTGTTATTAGGCCTTTTTTGTTAGAAGATAGGTGTGATAATATTGAAACTGTTTCTTCAATGTTTCCTAAAAATCTTAATTATACAATAGGTGTTTCTTATAAGGATTGTACTGGTTGTGGGTTATGCTATAATACTTGTCCTGGTAAAATGGGTAAAAAGGCTATCAAGATGGTTGATTATAATAAGAAAGAATGTCGACAAGAGATTTTTGATTATTTATTGTCTAATAATGTTAATGATAAATATAAGTTTAAAAACTTGAATGTTAAATCTGAGGGGTTTATTGCTCCTAAATTTGAATTTAATGGTAGCTGTAGTGGTTGTGGTGAGACACCTTACTTAAAGAATTTAACACAAGTATTTGGAGAGAAATTGTATATTGCTAATGCTACAGGGTGTTCTTCTATATATGGTGGTAGTGTGCCTAGTACTCCGTATAGTATTCCTTGGGCTAGTAGTTTATTTGAAGATAATAGTGAATATGGTTTAGGTATAAAAAAAGGACTAGATGTTAGACGAGAAAAAATAGCTTACTATATGCAACAAAATCTTGATAAGGAATATGATTTATTTAATAAATGGCTTAATAATAGAGATGATTATGAATTATGTTTGGAAGTTTATAATAATATTGATTATAATAGGCATAAATATTTACAAGATTTAAAGGGATATATTTTGCCTAATGTTTTGTGGATAGTTGGTGGTGATGGTTTTGCTTATGATATAGGATATGGTGGTTTAGATCATGTTTTATCTAGAAATGATGATGTAAATATTTTGGTGTTAGATACAGAGGTTTATTCGAATACTGGTGGTCAGACATCTAAATCGTCTAATTTTGGGGCTGTTGCAGCGTTTTCTAGTGATGGTAAGAGATCTTTTAAAAAAGATTTGGCTCGAATTGCTATGTGCTATCCTCATGTTTATGTTGCTTGTTGTAATATTGGCTATAATAAGGAACAATATATTAAAGCTCTTTTGGAGGCTGCAAACCATAAGGGACCTTCTATTATTATTGCTTATTCCCCTTGTATTGAACATGGTATAAGAAGAGGAATGAGTTATAGTATGATGGAGGGAGAATTGGCTACTAAATGTGGATATTTTCCAATATTTAGATGTAATCCGGATAAAGATTTATTTACTATGGATAGTAAGAATGTAGATTTTTCTTTATATGAAGATTTTTTAAATAATGAAAATAGGTTTGTTAGACTTAAGAGTATTGATAGAAAAAGTGCTAATTATTTGTTAAATACTCAAAAAGAATGGGCTATTAAAAGATATAATTACTATAATAAAATGGATTCTGATAATTAAAATTAGAATCCATTACTTTACTTTTTTTGTTTTTTTAGTGTAAAGTGTTGTGTAAAATATTTTTACTATTTTTAGTTGATGGTATAATTGTTGTTATAGATAGGAGTGTTGTTGATGGCTAGTGAAACTAAAAAGAGTGTATCAAAAGATGAAAAAAAGGTAGTTTCTAAGAAAAGAAGAATAAAAAATAGTAAGATTAGATTAAAAACGGATAAACAGATGAATAAAGAAGCAGTTATAGAAGAAAATGTTTCTTTATTATCAATGCTGATTATTGTGATTATATGTATTGTTGTGGGAATTTTTCTTGCGGTTATACTATATGATTTAGCCCTTAGTAGTAGTGGATTAATTTTTAATGATTTTTTAAAAACTTTAATAAGCTAATTTCTTTTGTAAATTGGAGGTTGTTTATACTCTTTTTCTATTATGTTTTTATTTAATGGTAGTGAATATATTTTTGCAACTCTAAATTCTATGTCTAGTAGTGGAGATAGATTAGGCTTGTAGTTTGTTATTAAAGGGACTTTTAAGTCTTTTTTTATTTGGTTTAGATATAGTCTGCCTTTTTGGGAAAAACCTAATACTCTTATATAATCTATATTTAGATTGCTAGACTCATCTTTTGTAAAGTTTGTTAAAATATGAATAAGCATTCTGTTTACCTTATTATATGTGTAGCGTTTATTTTTTATTTTTTCTACTAGTTCTTTCCAGGAATTTACGCTATTAATAACTTTATTAATTCTGTTTTCAATTCCTTCATCTACTGTTTTGTAGATTGCTAAATTTGTAGAGGTTATTATTTTGTATTTTATATATGGAAAGTATGATTCAAGAGAAAGATTTTGATAGAGATAATCTGTTTGGTATTTGGGAATATAATTTGTTATGTCTTTTTTTTCTCTTATTAGAGTTCTTATTAAAGTTGCACTTGCTATTTTTTTTGAGGCTATTTTGGAATGATAATCTATTGTTCTTTTTATTGAGACGGTATTAATTTTATAATTGTTTCTTATTATTTCTTTTATGTATGATATTCCTAATAAATCGTTTGGTGATGAAGTTGTGTATCCTAATATGTCTTTTAAACTATTACTCATGGCTGTTGGATAATTTATTCCTTGATTTAAATATGTTTTAACTTTTTCATCATACTTTTTATTATTTAGCTGGGTTGATGCAAGTTTTTTTAGTTTATTTATATCATTGCTTTCACTACCAAATATTAAAGTATCAATTTGTAGAAAATTTAATATTTTTAATGCTCCCTTTGCAAAAATATCGGCTGATTGTGTTGCATATGGAAAGGGGAGTTCTATCACGAGGTCTATGTTATTATCTAGGGCTATTTTTGTTTTGTCCCATTTATTTATTATAGAAATATCACCTCTTTGAGTGAAATATGAATTTGTAATTAGTATGATGATGGAGTCTGGATATAATCTTTTTATTTCTTTTATTTGATATATATGACCATTATGTATTGGATTGTATTCAGCTATTAAACCAATTCTTTGCATAAAAATCACCTCTTTTAGAACATAATAACATAAATTTATTAAAATATGTTAAATTATGTTAGCAAGTTGCAAAAAAAAACTAGGAGTGATATAATCTTTTAGAAAGAAAGAGGTAAATTTATGAAAGTTAAAAAAAATAATTTTTCTAAAGAAGATGTGATGAAAAAAGTAAAAAATTTTTGTAAGAAGTTAAAAAAGAAATATACTATGATTTTTAAAAATTATCCACTTTTGGTGTTTTTTGTTATTTCTGTTTTATTTAATTCGTTTTTGCTTAGAGCTATAACGGTTCATAATTTCTTTTACATTAAACCTTTAGTTATGGATTTGGCTATGATATTTATAATATCGTCTTTGGGTTTTTTGTTTAAAAGTAATAAGAGTAGGGATAGGTATTTTATATTTTTTTCTATTTTTACTTCGATAGTTTGTGTAATTCATTCGATATATTATTCATATTATGATTCTTTTGCTTCTATTTCTTTACTTGCTACTTCAACTTTTGTTGTAGATGTTGGTGATGCTGTTGTTGAAAAAGTTATGAGAATTCAGGATTTTATTTATTTATGGCAACCAATTTTTATGTTTTATGTTTTATATCATATAAAGAAAAAAAATAAAAAAGTTAATATTATGTCAAGAAAGTTTGGATTTGTTAATTTGTCTTTAACTGGATGTGTGTTGCTTGGCGTAGGAAGTGCTCTTATGAGTCCTACTGAATGGAGCAGGTTTGGTAAAATGTGGAACAGGGAATCAGTTGCTTCTAGTTTTGGAATATTTGCTTATCAAGCTAATGATATCATTCAGAGTTTAGAGCCAAAAATTAACAATTTATTTGGACATGATAAAGCGTTGAGATATGTTAATGATTATTATAAGAAGAATAGTGTTAATGATTCTAAAAATGAGTATAGTGATGTTTTTAAAGGGAAAAATGTTATTGTTATTCATGCTGAGAGTTTGCAAACAATTGCTTTAAATAGAGAATTTGAAGGTAAGGAAGTTACTCCTACTTTGAATAGACTTTCTAAAGAAGGGGCTTATTTTAGTAATTTTTATTCTGAGGTTGGAGTAGGAACTAGTAGTGATGCTGAATTTACATTTAGTACCTCACTTATGCCATCTAATAATGGAACTGTATTTGTAAATTATTTTGATCGTGATTATAATACAATTCAGAAAATGTTTAAGAGTAATGGTTATTATACATTTAGTATGCATGGTAATACTGGAGATTTTTGGAATAGGGCTACTATGCATGAAAATATGGGGTATGATAAATTTTATAGTAAAAGTTCATTTAAAATAGATGAAACAATTGGATTAGGAATTAGTGATAAGTCATTTTTTAAGCAAGTGGTTCCTAAAATAAAAAAGATAAAAGAGAAACATAATAAACCTTTTTATGGAACTCTAATAACTTTGACTAATCATACGCCTTGGAGTGATTTGAAATTAATGGATGAATTTCCTACTACTTGGACAGTTGATATAAATGGTCAAAATGTTACAAGGGATTATATTAATGGTACTACTTTGGGAGATTATTTTAGATCAGTTCATTATTCTGATCAAGCTCTTGAACAATTTATAAATGATATGGATGAAAGTGGTTTGTTAGATGATACTGTTATAGTAATTTATGGTGATCATGATGCTAGAATAAGTAAGAAATATTATAATACTTTATATAATTATGATCCTTATACTGATAAAGTAAAACAAGAAGGTGAAGATGGGTATGTAGATTATAATGATTATATGTACCAGTTAGATAAAAAGGTTCCATTTATAATATGGAGTAAAGATAAAAAAGTACAAAAACAAATTGACAGTGTTAGTGGTATGATAGATGTTTTACCTACTTTGAGTAATATGTTTGGAGTTGGAACTAATAAATATCAATTAGGTCATGATTTGTTTAGTGTTAAAGATAATACTATTGTTTTTACAGACGGTTCTTATGTTACGGATAAGATATATTATGATGGCCAGAGTGGAGAGATTTATTCGATAAAAGGTGATACCACTTCAGAAGATGAGGTATCTAAGAAGGTTGAGTACGCAGATGACTTGATAAAAGTTTCTAATGATATTATTACTTATGATTTAATAAAAGAAATGAATTCTAGCAAGAAAAATAGTTAATATTAGAAGTCAGAGTATGAATATATGTATGATTATACTCTGACTTTTTCTATATTTTAAGTTTTAAATAATTTTATGAATGTTTAATTACTATTTTTTATTTTTAGGAATTTTTTATTTTTTGACTTGTTTATCTTGTAATAATTGTATGTTATTTTTTTACTTTATAACTTTTGGGGGATTGTAAGGTGTAAAGAATTAAGAAAAGTACAACTAAGTTTTTTTGTTGCACTTTTTTAGATATTTTGAAATTTAAATTATTATATGTCTATTTAAAGATTAAGTTTTATTTATTTTCTTGTTTAATTAATTTAGCGTGTACAGCTATTCTTTTTTTTCCTGTACTATTGCAAGTTGATAATGTTATTATTTTATCTTCTGGTGATATGTCTGTTTTAAAATCATATATGCTTCTGTTTTTTAATGTATTAAGAAAGTTTTCATAGTTATCTATTGAATTAAATATCGATTGCAAATAATCAGTTGTTGGAGAAATTGTATAAGTTGAAAATACTTGCCAAATAGAATTGCTTTTTCTTGTTGATAATTTAATATAATGATAGTTTGGATTTTCTAACCAGTTAGTTGTTTGGGTTCTGGTTAATTGACTAAACATAGAATTTGCATATGTATTGTGGGCGTAAATTATCGTATTGTTGTTAAATGGATCAAATTTATCTCTATAGTCTGCAAAAACCCATCCAGTTATAACTTTTCTTTTACGAAAATCGTGGCTTAAATAGTAATTGTTATCATTGTGTTGGACAACTGGATAGCTTATATTGGTTCCATTTACTTGAAGCCAGGCAACTGTTTCTGGATTTTGTTTTATGTAAGGGGTTAGATTAACATTTAAAATGGTTAAATCATCTGGATATTTTTGCTCTGATTTAGAAGAATTATTGTTGTCTTCATATTGCTTTTTGTTTTTTTCTTCTTCTTTAATTATTTTTGTTGATTGGTTTATGTCTTTGCTAAAATTTTTGCTTCGTTCATTTTGAACATACCACCTTGTTAATAAAAATATACATATTAAGTATGTTAGTATTGAGAGGGTAGTTATTATTATAGGATTTATTTTGTCTTCCATTTCTAGTTCTTTTTGTTTTTTTTCGCTAAATAAACATTGAATACCTATAATTAAATATTTTGGTATTAAAGTTAATACTATTATTAAGCCATAAAAAATATGATAAATAAATGAAATTGTAAAATTTATTATTTCTTTTATTCCAATTATTAAATATTTTATTCCTTTTAACAAAATCATCCCTCCTTCTTATTCTGTTAGTTATATTATATCATGAGTTTTACAACTAATGTTTAGTAAAAGGTTGAAATTTAGATAAAGTTGTTAAAAATGTAAAAATGGTGTATAATACACTTAAAATTGGATTGAGAGAAGGAATTTATATGAATAGTGTGGAAAACAATATTAAGATAGGAGATAAATTAGAAATTCATTGTTATAAACATAATGGTCATTTGCATAGGCAATGGGATGAAGCTATATTATTGGATGCTAATGATGATTATATGGTTTTTGGAAATAATAAAACCGCAGTTGTTGATAGTGATGGCAAGGTTTGGCATACAAAAGAACCTGCAATAATGTTTTTTTTTAAGGATAGATGGTTTAATATTATAGGACAATTGAAAGAATATGGTATATATTTTTATTGTAATATCGCTACGCCTTTTTTGATCGATGATAATGTTATAAAATATATAGATTATGATCTTGATTTGAGAGTTTTTCCTAATGGAAGTTTTAAAGTTTTAGATAGAATGGAATATAAATTTCATAAGAAACAGATGCATTATTCTAATAGATTGGACTTTATTTTAAGATATGAACTAGGAAATTTAATAGAAATAGTAAGAAACAAACAGTTTCCTTTTCAAAAAGAAATTATTGAAAAATATTATAGCAAGTATGTTGAGATAATAAAAGAAAAAGAATAAAATATATGTTAGAATTTATTGAGCAAATAAATATAAAGTAGTATTTAAAATATTTTGTTTTTTATTTAGGGTCTATTTTATTTGTAAATCTCAATTTTTTTTGTTTAATCATGGATAATAATTCTAAATTTGTTGAATTATGTCAAAAAAAATAAAAATTATCAAAAAAAAGTTGACATCTTTTTTTTTATTTGGTATAGTTTATTTACGCACAGAAGTTTTGTGTCTTGTGCTATATAACTTAGATGCTATATGTTTGTTTTCTAGTTTTTGTTTTTTGATATAAAAGATAAAAAAATTAAAAAAATCATTGACAATCATCAGAAGATTTGATATAGTAGTAGCTGTCTTTGAAAGAAAGACGAGTGATGTTCTTTGAAAACTGAGCAAAACGTCGATTTTGAGTAGCAGATTAAAT